>JAQVTF010000268.1 GCA_028700185.1 Desulfobacteraceae bacterium
GCCGGTCCCCTGATGCTGCGCTATGAACTGAGTATCGTCGGCGCCCGGATCTTCGGCCGCAAGCCGACTCAAGCCCCGGACCAGGCTAGTGATTGACGGTCGCTTTCCTCAATCGGCCCATGGTAGCAGCGCCAGCCCGGTGTCAGAACTGCGTTACATCCTGCAGTGGACCGGCACCGCCGACGGAACGGGTTTTTTCGCCCCGCAACCGGAAGGTGAGCCCGCTTTCGATACCCTCCTGGAATGGCTGCGTCAGCGCCCCATGGACAGCTTCCTGCATCGGCACCTGCTCCAGATGCTGGTATCCTCTGCCGCCGATATCCTCGCCGCTTCGGCCGGAGACGCCTCCCTCGGAGAGGACCCCGTGCGGCATGCCCTGCTTCTGGAGGCGGCCTACCTGCGGGAGGATCCGACCCTGGAGGCCGCCCTCGCCCCTCCCGAAGGAGACGCCGCCCTGGTTCATCACAGTCCGGCCATCTTTCTGCGCCACCGGCGTCTGGCCGACCGTGAACAGCACCGTTACTGGATCGACCAATCGGCCGCCAACATCTTCGCCCACCGCCCCCTCGCCAACGGCCCCGGGGCACCGCCGCTGCCGGACATCGCAGATCCCGCCCACGGGACAACCGTTTCCATCGATGCGCTGCCGTGTCCACCCGAACCGCCGGCGAGTGATCGCCCACCGGCAACCGAAATCATCGCCACCGCCCATGCCCGCCTGGCACGGTTGAAGGTTCTGTCGTCCATCGAAATGCGCCACGAGGCATCCTTGAGCCCCGTGGCCCTTTTGCGTCAGTGGCGCCTGGAGCGACGGGTGCGTAGCGGCAGGTGCCACCACCGCCTGGGCGGATTTCTCACCGCTTACGGCCGTGGATTGACCCTTGAAGCTGCGCGGGTTTCCTGCCTGATGGAAATCGTCGAACGCTACAGCGCCTTCGGTGATTTTTCCGCCGAGGCCGTCGAGGGCCACTGCGGGCCGGTCCCCCTGATCAAAGCGTCCCTGGCGCAAATGAACCGCGCCGGCCATCACCCCCTGAATCCCAACGATCTTGGTCTGGAGATCCCCTGGGCGGATGCCCCTCTCCACTGGCGACCGGCCCGGGCCATTGCCCCCAAAGGTGAAGTCGATATCTGGATCCCGGCCCAGTGCGCCTACCTTTTTTGCAATCTGGACGAACCGGATCTCTTTTCGTCCCTCGGCTCCACGGGCCTGGCCGCGGGATCATCCATGGCGGAAGCCCGCTTGGCGGCCCTGCTGGAAATCGTGGAACGCGACGCCGAGGCCACCACCCTTTTCGCTCCAGGGGCCTGTTTCACCGTCCACGCCGAAACGGAGCCCTTGGGCAGCCTGCTGGCCCATTATCACCGCCTCGGCATTCACGTTCAGTTTCAGGATCTCACCGGTTTCTTAGGCATCCCCTGCTACAAGGCCTTTGTCATCGCGGCCGACGGCCGCATCGCCAAGGGCACCGGGGCCCATCTCGACGGGCGACGGGCCCTGCTGGCAGCCTTGACCGAAACCATGTACCCCTACCCCAACGGTCCCCCGTCCCAACCCTGCTTGGCAAACCTGCCGGTACGCCGATTCGAGCACCTGCCCGACTACGGTTGCGGATCTGTCCCCGGTGACCTCCATCGCCTTCAACGGCTGCTGCTCGCCAACGGCCTGACCCCGATCTTCGCGGACTTGACCCGCGCCGATCTCGGGTTTCCCGTGGTGCGGGCCGTGGTGCCGGGTCTGGCGCCGGCCATCGATTTGGATCGTTTTTCCCGCGTCTTCCCCCGCCTGGCGGCGGCCTTACGCCAGGCGGGGGCACACTAACCCGATACAAACCAGGCGTCTGCCTTGTCCGACGTTCACATTCCGGTGGCAGCAGCGCTTGACGGGCCCCTGCGGGACCTGGACGCCGGGGTTGACAGCGGCTTGACTTCACGATAGAGTTTGCGGCCGAATGCTGTTGATTAAAGATCGAACCATGGCCATCGGATTTATTTGACAGGGAGGAGGAGAGAAGAATCATGAAAAACGCAAAGCTGTGGACAGTGATGGCAGCCGTAGGCGTCGCGACCATGTTTCTGGCGGCCGGGCTCAATGCGGGCACCACGATGCCGGATACGGTCAAGATGGAAGCAGACTACGAGCACACCAAGGGGATTGTCGAATTTACGCACCACAAACACACCAGCGAATATAAAAATGCCAAGGGTGAAGCCATCACCTGCGGCGAATGCCACCATGACGACAAGGGCAAACCGCTGGCGGATCTCAAGGAAGGCGACAATGTCCAGAAGTGCTTCGAGTGCCACAACAAACCGGGCGAACTCAAGGGCAAGGACGCCCAGGGCAAACCGGACAGCGAAGTGATCATGTATCACGCCAATGCCCTGCACGGAAACTGCATCGATTGCCACAAGGACTACAACAAGGCCAACAAGACCAAGGCGGCCCCCCAGACCTGCACCAAGTGCCACCCCAAGACCAAGTAGCCTTGGAATAGATGTAAACCCGCACGCCGGGCTGAAAAAAGGCGGACCCTGAAAGCAGGGTTCCGCCTTTTTTTTGTGCACAGCCTCGGAGAAAACCCGAAAAATCAATTTTCCGATGCTCAAGTATCCCGAAGGTCAGATCGGGCCAGCGCCCTTTGGGGTTCTTCGAGCCTGAAACCCTCGGGCGGCCCGTACCAGGGCCGGGGCCCATCCCGGCGTTCCCAGGGCGTGCAGGTGGGTGTAGGTGGCCAGCACGTTGCCCCGGCACAGGCCATCCCTGCCATCGGCGA
>JAQVTF010000100.1 GCA_028700185.1 Desulfobacteraceae bacterium
CCCGGGGGAAGCGGATGCGGTTGTCGAAGCTGCCGCCGTAGGCATCGGTGCGCTGGTTGCGCAGCGGGGAGAGGAACTGGGTGAGCAGGTAGCCGGCCGAGGCGATGATCTCCACCCCGTCGAAGCCTGCCGCCACCGCCCGGGCCGCGGCGGTGGCAAAGGCCTCCTGGACGGTGTCGATGTCCTCGGCGGTCATCTCCCGCGGCGTGACCTTGGCGTAGGGGTTGAACACGGCGGAGGGGCCGATGGGGGTCTGGCCGTCGATGAGGATCGGGTGGGAGTAGCCGCCGGCGTGAAAGAGCTGGATGAAGGCCCGGGCCCCTTCGGCCCGGATGATGCCGGTGAGCTTCTGGAAATCCGGGATGTATTGGTCGTCGCGCAAACTCAGGGCCATGAGTCCCGAACCGATGAAATCGACGCCCACCGGGCCCACGGTGACGATGCCGGCGCCGCCCCGGGCCCGGGCGCGAAAGTATTCGTAGTAACGGTCGTTGAGCCGGCTGTCGTAGGAGTACAGCAACCCCAGGGCCGGGTAGGCGATGCGGTTCTTGATCTCCAGTTGGTTGATGGTGATGGGGGAAAAAAGATAACGGTACATGGACAACGCCTCCCGCCGGGCCTCAAGTCGATGACTTGAGGCCCTGGATTTCAGATTCTATCGCCGGTATCCGATGCCGTTCCGGGCATCTCCACCGGGCACAGCAGCCGCTTTTAAGCCGCCTGGGTGTTGAATGCGGCCGCCAAACCGGGATCCATGGTGGCCTCGTAGCCCGAGAGGATCGCCACCACCCGGCGCTGGGCATCCAGAAAGGTGATATCGGCCTTGAGATGATGGGAAGTGGCCGCCACCACCCGCATTTCCGCGGTGACCCCTTCGGACGGAAACCGCCGGCAGTACTGCCGGTAGCTTTCGGCGCAGGTGGGCAACGAGACCATGCCGAGTTGTGCGTGACCCCAGAGGATCGCCATCTGGAAGGCGGCGTCCAGGACCAGCGGATCGGTGATCCAGCGGCTGCGCAGGGGCTGACGAATCCAGCGGTCCGGACTCGGTGCCGGGGCCAGCCGGGCCACCATGCCCTGGTCGCTGCATCCCTCGATGCGCTGGATGCCACGGAGGCGCTCGCCGTGGAACAGCACGCGACCGTAGGCTTCACTGGGGCTGAGGGGAAACGGTTTGAGCCCGGCCGGGGGCGGCGGGGGGGCCGGCGGCGTCAGGGGCGCATCGGCCAACAGGGCCCGGGCCCGGCTGTGCACCGGACCGCTGCCGTTGTGGCCGTTGCCGTTGAATAGGGCCACCGGGACTTCGAAGAATCCATCCCGGCGCACCGTGGGGCCGCTCATGAGCTTGACCGGATGCGGTTTGCCGTCGAGTTTGATCCCGCTGAGCACTCGCAAGTCATCCAGTCCCACCAGGGTCAGGCCGGGATGGGTATGCAACGCCGTGTGCCCCAGCCATTCCATCATCAGGGCCAGGGGGACCACCGGACGGCCGCCCAGCACGTGATCCGCCAGCACGGGAAACCGCTCCAGGTCCACTTCCTGAGCCAGGGCCACTTCGAGGTGGTCCGGCACGGTGACGTCGCCGTCGCAGGCAGGGGCGGCCAACGTCAGGTCTCCCCCCACCACCATTTCCACCTCGGTGGCCTCGGCATCGGCCATGGCGCGAACCATGGCGGCGGCACCGGCGGCCGGATCCAGCAGGGACACCCCGCGGGCGGCAAAATGGCGCTTGAGGCTCTCGTCCACCATGCCTCCGTCCCACGGTCCCCAGTTGATGGCCAGCACCCGGGTCTCGGGACGCCGGCGGGCCAGGTCCACCGCCGTCTTGTTGAGCCATTCGTTGGCCATGGCGTAGTCGGCCTGGCCGGTGTTGCCGTAGCGCGCGGCCACCGATGAAAAAAGGACCACGTAGCGCACCGGATCGTCGGCGGTGAGGGCCAACAGATGTTCCAGACCCTTCACCTTGGTATCGAAGACGGCATCGAACTGTGCGTCGGTCTTGTCCTCGATGCGCCGGTCGGCCAGGGTGCCGGCTCCGTGGATCAGGGCACGGATTGGCCCGTGCTCGGCACGGAGGGCTTCCAGGGCTTGGGCCACTTCGTCCCGTCGGCGCACGTCGACGGAGCGGTAGATCACCGTGGCGCCGGCCGCCTGCAAGCGCTTCAGGTTGTGGCGAACCTCGGTCTCGGCACCCAGTTGCGCGGCCCGCTGGGCCAGTTGGCGTGGTTCGACCTTGCGGCCGGCAAACTCGGTTTTCAACAAGGCCTGACGGATTTCGGCGGGGGTGTGGAGGCCGGCCATCCACTCCGGTTCAGGGCCGGGCAGGGGAGAGCGGGCCAGGATAAGGCAAACCGGTTTCACCTCCCGGGCCAGGGCCAAGAGCGCTTCGGCGGTGACGCCCCGAGCCCCCCCGGTGGTCACCACCACAGCTCCCGGCGACAGGTCGAGTTGGCCTTCCGAATAGGGGGCCGATACCAGTTCCAAGTGGTACCGGGCATCGGGGGGGATGCCGATTTCCACCGGATCCGTCGGGCCAATGGTCGACAATGCCCGGGATATGGCCTTGGCGGCGCTTTCGGCATCCGGCCAGTCGGGGCCGATATCCAGCACCCGGCACACCACCGAATCCAGTTCCAGGGCCGCGGTTTTCACCAGGCCCGACAGGGCGCCGCTGGCCGGCACGGCCAGGGGCCTCTTGAGAAAACCGAACCCTCCATCCAGCCGCACGACAGCGGCCAGCAGCGCGCCACCCCGGTCGGCCGCTCTTGTCAGGCACGGCGCCAGGCGACGGGTGAGGGCGAAGGCCCGCTTCAGTTCGGCACAGTCCGCATCGCCGGATTCGGCCACCATCACCAGGCCCGAAACCTGCGGCAGATCGTTTTCACCGGCCAGCGCGGTTTCGATTCGCCCCTTGGGCAGGTGTATGGCATTGAGGCCCGCTTCCTTCAGGTCCCGGGCCAAAAGCGGGCCCAGGTCGGCATCGCCTCCGGTCACCAGCAGTCGGCCTTCCGGGGCGAGATTCAACGAAACGACTTTTTCTGGTGGGGCGCAGGGCACCGCCTTCACGAAGCGGCGCGGGGCCAGCGCGTCAAGTTGCCGCGATGAAAGGCGCTCCCCGGTGGACGGCGTCGCCGGAGCAGGGGGGGACGGCAGGGAAGCGGTATCCCGGGTGGCGCCGGAAACCTCCGTTGGCAATCCACCCAGGGCGGCGGCGATGTCCCCCAGGGTTTTGAGTTCGGTCATCTGTTCGGCGGAAATCGATCCCCGGCCGGGCAGACGCTCTTCCAGAGCGGAAAGGATCTCCACCCGCTTGATGGAATCGATGCCCAGGTCGGCCTCGAGATCCATGTCGGCGTTGAGCATGGATTCCGGATACCCGGTGAGTTCGGACACCACCGCCACCAGGGTGGAAAGGACCTCGCCGGCCGGTGCCGAAGCATCGGCAGCTTGCGTCGGGGGCGCCGCAACCCCGGTCTCCGCCGCGGGTTGGGGGGCCATGGGGGCATCGGCCCCCAGCAGGCCGGTGATATCGCCCAGGGTTTTGATCTCAGCCATTTTTTCGGCAGAGATGGACGCCCGGCCCGGCAAACGCTCTTCCAGGGCGGAAAGGATCTCCACCCGCTTGATGGAATCGATGCCCAGGTCGGCCTCCAGGTCCATGTCGGCGTTGAGCATGGATTCCGGATACCCGGTGAGTTCGGACACCACCGCCACCAGGGTGGCCAGCACGTTGTCCACGGCACTGCCCGTCGATTTGGCGGCTTCCGCCACCACCGGCGGCGGCGGCGGTGACGGCGCCGGGGGGGGCGGTTCAACCGCCGGCGTGGTCTCTGGCTTCGGGGCCGGCGTGGCGACCTGTGGCGGTACAGCGACAGGCGGTATGGTGGATGGCTCCCCGGCGGGTAGATCGCCGGCCAGGGCCTGGCTGAGACGTTCGGCGCTGGTCATCATCTGTTGCAACGTTCGGCTTGCCTCCTGCTGAACGTCGAGAAACTTTTGGTGGGCTTCGGTGGTCCGGGCCTGCATCGATTCGATGGCCTTGAGGCCGGCTTGAACCGATTTGAGCGCTTCGGCCAGGGGGACCGAAGATCCGGAGGGGCGTTGATCGGTCGTCTTCATGGTTGTACTCGATGGGGTTGGAGATGGTGTTGGAATTGTTCGTGGATCCGGCGGATGAGAAGGTTTTGCGGTTGGCGGTGTCACTGCCGCCACCGGGGAAGCCGCCGGTAGACGTTGAGGGGCGGATTTTTTCGGCTGGCTGCGGTAGTTGGCGCCGGTCAAGGGCACCTGCATGCGCGGCACCGGTGCGGCGGCGGGGGGCGATTCCCAGCCGGCCAGGTCGATGTGGTGTCCCATGGCGGCCAGTCGGGCAAGGGTGATGGCCAGGTCGGTGATGCCGCAGCCGCGACCGGCGGACCGGTCCACGGTCATGGCGTTGTGGGATCGCCCGGCAAGGGTTTCGCCCACCAGGCCGGTGAGGACCGCCTTGGGACCGACTTCCAGGAAAGTGCGGCAGCCGTCCTCGTAGAGGCGATTCACCAGGCCGACGAAATCCACCGGCCGCACCATCTGGTCGGCAAGGGTGAGGCGGGCTCCTTCGGTGTCGGCCGGATAGGGGGCTGCCTGGGTGTTGCCGTAGACCGGAATGGGACTCGAAGCGAATGGCGTTTGCTGAACCGCATCGGCGAACGGCTGACGGGCGTCGGCGATCAGGGCGCTGTGAAAGGCGGCGGCCACGGGCAGGCGCACGGCGCGCCGCTTCTGGGTGCGCAACTGTTTTTCCAGGGCGGCGATGGCTTCGGTGGGGCCGGAAAACACCCCCTGGCGCGGGCTGTTGCGGTTGGCCAGGATTACCCCTGGGGGCAGTTCCAGGGCTTCGAGCTCTTCCAGGGGAGCCTTGACCGCCAGCATGGTACCGGGGTCGGCCCCGCATCGGCCGGCGTCGGCCATGACCTTGCCGCGGAGGGCCGAGAGGCGGGCGAAGGTCTCGATGTCGATGCGACCGGCGGCCCACAGCGCCGTGAGTTCGCCGAAGCTGTGGCCGGCCAAGGCATCCGGTACCAGGCCGAAGCGCGACAGCACCCGGTACCATCCGGCGCTGAGGGCGCCGATGGCCGGTTGGGCCCGGTCGGTGGGCTGAAGGGCGGCGGCGTTTCGCTTGGTCGCGTCCGGAGAAAAATCGGTTGGCGGGTAGATCAGGTCGGCCAAACGTGGGGGTTGATTGGTCGCTTCCTGCAGGATTTCAATCGTCTGGCGAGCTTCGGGGAACAGGCATGCCACGTCGCGGCCCATCTGGGGATACTGGCTGCCCTGGCCGGGAAACAGGACGGCGAGCTTTCCCGGTGCCGGGCCGGTGCCGATGAAGACCTCCTCGGGGAATGCGGCCGGGTTCGGATCGGCGGCTTTCAGCGCCTCGGCGGCGGCGGAGAGGACTTGGGCCGTGTCCTGGTCTTCGGTGACCACCGAGGTGAGGCGCCACGGCGCGGCGGCGTCGAAGGCGCCGCAGGTGCGGTGCGCCGCCGCGGCCAGCACCGCCGGGGTTGGCGTTTCCCCCAGCTCGGTCCGCAGGGTGTCCAGGGCGGTTTGCAGTCCATTGCGGTCGGCGGCGCCCAGGGCCAACAGGTAAACCGCCTGGTCCCAGGCCGGAGCTTCCTGCCTGTCGGAATACTCTTCCAGCACCACGTGAAAATTGCTGCCGCCGAAGCCGAAGGCGCTCACCGCGCAGCGGCGGGGATGATCCGACCGGCGGGTCCAGGGGCGCGGGGCCGTGTTGAGATAAAAGGGGCTGTCGGCGATGTCGAGGCCGGGGTCCGGCGCGTCCACCTTCAGGGTCGGCAGCAGGACCTTGTGGTGCAGGGCCAGCACCGCCTTGATCAGACCGGCGGCACCGGCGGCGGCCTTGGCATGACCGATCATCGATTTCACCGATCCCAGGGCACAGGTCTTACCGTTTGTTTCCTTGAATTTAAACAACGATTTGAGGGCCTTGAACTCCACTTGGTCGCCCACCCGGGTGCCCGTGCCGTGGGCTTCCACCAGCTCCACGGTTTCCGGCGGGATCCCGGCGCTGGCATAGGCCCGCTTGAGGGCTTCCACCTGACCTTCCCGACGTGGCGCGTAGATGCTGCTGGAACGCGCGTCGCTGGCCGTGCCGATGCCGCGGATGACGGCGTAGATCCGATCGCCGTCCTTTTCGGCCGCCGCCAAGGACTTGAGCACCACCAACCCCACGCCTTCCCCCAGCACCGTGCCGTCGGCATTGGCTGAAAAGGGGCGGGCATCGCCGCTGGCCGAAAGGATCTGGCTCTTGGCAAAGCACATGTGCATGAAGATGTCGTTGAGCATGTCGGCGCCGCCGGTGATGGCCATCTGGCTGCGACCGGCCCACAGTTCCAGCAGGGCGAGGTTCAGGGCCGACAGGGAGCTGGCGCAGGCGGCGTCAACGGCGCAGTTGGTGCCGCCGAGGTCGAAGCGGTTACTGATGCGGCCGGCCACCACGTTGCCCAGCAGGCCGGGAAAGGAGCTTTCCTGCCAGGAGACATACTGGTCGCCGATGGCGGTCACCGCCTTTTCAGCCGTTTCGGGATCGATGCCGGCATCTTGCATCGCCTTGCGCCAGCGGGGATGGCCGAGGCGGCTGGCCAGGGGGATCACCAGCTCCTGGGTGCCGGTGACCCCGAGAATCACGCTGGTGCGTTGCCGGTCGAAGGCGCGTTGCCCCGGCCCGTAGCCGGCATCGGTGAGGGCCATGCGAGCCGTCAGCAGGCTGAGTAGCTGGCTGGTGTCCGTGGCTTCCAAGCTCGACGGCGGGATACCGAATTCGGTGGGGTCGAAGTCCACCGGCTCCAGATAGCCGCCCCGGGTGCAGTAGACGTGGTCCGGCCGTTTGGGGTCCGTATCGTAGTAGTCCTCGGCGGACCAGTGGGTGGGCGGCACGGGGCCGATGGCATCACGGCCACGCCACAGTAGCCGCCAGTAGGCTTTTAGCCCGGGTGCCTTGGGAAAAAGGCAGCCCATGCCGATGATCGCCACCGGGGGCAAAACGGTTGAATTGGTCTGATCGGAGATGGTCATGGGTCCCAAATGAAGGCGGCGGCCGGAAGGGTTCGGTCGCCGGTATCGGAAAAATGATTGGAATCTGTGCCAGTTTATCGATTCACGAAACTATATCGGGTTTTAAAAGGTATGACAACCCTATTTAACTTGTTATACAGACATAACAAGTTGGTAATCAAGGATTGAGCAAAGCGGCGGAAAACGGCGGCATTCAGCCGGAAAGGTGGCGGATCTCCTGACTTTGACGGCGCCCTGTGGGGAGGGTCGGTCCACCTTGACGGGTCGAGATGAACTCTGATAGGGATCATGAACTTTTCGCGCAGGGTTCCACCGCGTCGTTGAACGATCCGCTGCACTCCCGTGTTCCCGATTCCCTCCTGCGGGAGCCGGTTGTGGTTTCACGCTTCCAGGGGTGACAAAAATCCGCAAGAAGCCGGGCACCGAGCGGCTGCTTGCCAAATTGACGAGGATGATGGCCATGGCATCGATGGACGAACAGATCCTCAAGGCTGCCAAGGAAATCGTGGTCAAATTCATCGAAACCGGGCGCCTGTCGCCCACGGCATTTCCCGAAGTCTTCCAGAATGTCTACCAGACGGTGGCCGCCACGGTGGCCGCCCACCCTTCGCCCGAGCCGGCGGAGCCTGAAAAAAACGAGTCCGCCAAGGGGAAAAAACGCTGACAGGGGTTGTTCCATTCGATGAACCGTTTGCCGAGGAGACGTTTATGAATCAAGGGGAAAGGCTTGTCATCGTGGGATGTAGCGGCGCCGGTGGTCCCTGCGCCATGCTGGCCAGAAAACTGATGCCGCAGGTGGAGGTGACCGTCATCCGCAAGGAAGAATTTTTCATCGTCCGCTGAGCGCTGCCCCACGTTGTGGCCGGTCTGGCCGCGGAGACGTCGGTGGTGGTTCCCGATGAGAACCTGAAAAATCAGGGCATCGAAGTGGTGGTGGGGGATGTGGTGCGCATCGCGACGGACCAGCGTCAAGTGATGTTGGCCGACGGGTCGGCCATTTCCTACGACAAGCTCTTCCTGGCCACTGGCGCCAGCCCGGTGATTCCTCCCATCGAGGGGCGGGATCTCGACGGCGTGCTGACGCTGCGGGGACTTCCCTGCGCCTGCAAGATCAAGGAGGCTTTTGCCACCCGCAAGCCGGAACGGATCGTCTTCGTCGGTGCCGGCTTCATCACCCTGGAGGTGGCCTCCCTGCTCCTGGCCGCCAACCCGGAAAATCTGGATGTCACCATCGTCGAGCTGATGGACCGGCCCCTGCCGCTGATGCTGGATGCGGACATGGCGGCCCTGGTCCGGTCTCATCTGGAGGAAAACGGGATCAAGATGCTCACCGGCGAGCGGGTGGAGAAAATCGTCGGAACCGATGGGAAGGTGGCCGGGGTGGCTCTGGCCTCAGGCCAGCAGTTGCCGGCCGACCTGGTGTTCATGAACATCGGCACCCGCCCCAACGTGGAATTGGCCCAGGACGCCGGGCTGCAAATGGGACGCTTCGGCATCAAGGTCAACTGCTACCAGGAAACCTCCGATCCCCACATCCTGGCCGGGGGAGACTGCGTGGAAAAGTTCCACCTGATCACCGGCAAACCGGTGCCCGGCCAACTGCGCGGTCCCGCCGTCATCCAGGGGCGCCTGGCGGCCAAGCGCCTGGCCGGCCACGCCATCCCCTTCCCCGGCGTGCTCAACGCCGGCGGCTGCCAGTTCTTCGGGCGTGTGGCCAGCTCCACCGGCCTCACCGAGGAAGAGGCGGCCAAGGAGGGGCTGGAAACCGTTTCGGCCACGGTGGAGTCGCGCAGCAAGCACGGCATGATTCCCGGCGTGAAAACCTGGCGCCTCAAGCTGGTGTTCAACAAGAACAACCACAAGCTCATCGGTGGCCAGATCGTGGCCCAGGCGGTGGTTTCGGCCAAGGCCATCGACACGGTCAGCGCCCTGATCTGGGGCGGCAAGACCATCGAGGACATCACCACCCACATGTGCGCCTGCAACCCGGACATCTCCTCGGAGCCGAGCCTGGAGCCGATTTCCATCGCCGCCGAGCAGGCGCTGCAGAAGCTGCGGGGGTAAACACCGGCGGTGTCACGATGCGCATGCGAAATCGGATCGTTAACCGGGAGGGGCGCTTGGATGGAGAAGTCAGGGGCCTGCCGGGTCTATAAATATCCGAAAAGACCAGGGCGGGCAGCCTTCTCCGATTTTGCCTTCTGAAAGGGGAGAAACGCAAAGCCCGCCCACCAATATCCTTCTTATAAGGTGAAAATAAGCTTTATTTATCCTTTTTAAAAGGATACCATTGCTGGTCATGAATCTGGCCTCCACCAGTGCCTACCAGACCATCCTGGAAGAAAAGCTGGGCGAGTCCCTGGCCGCTCCGATCCCGTCCGGTGTCGAGCGCCGGGTTTTCGGGGCCGTCACCCTGCCGGGCAAGGTGACGGCGGTGGTCGGCATGCGTCGGGCCGGCAAGACCATGTTCGTCCACCAGTTGCGCACCGAGCGACTGGGCGCCGGGACGCCCCGCGAATGCCTGCCGTTCATCAACTTCGAGGATGAACGGCTCGTCGGAATGACGGCCGAGGACCTTCATCCGATGCTGGAAGCCTACTATCGGCGCTTTCCGACATTTCGAGGGAGCCGCCGCGTCACCTGGGCGCTGGACGAGATCCAGGTCGTTCCCGGATGGGAGCGGTTCGTGCGTCGCATCCTCGACAGCGAAAACATCGAGATTTTCGTGACCGGGTCGTCGGCCGCCCTGCTTTCCCGCGAAATCGCCACCGCCTTGCGCGGCCGCGCCTGGGAGGTGCTCATCCACCCGTTCAGCTTCCAAGAAGTCTTGCGCAGCCGTGGCGGGGAGACCTCCGACGCGTCACCCGCAATGGAGGCGAGGACCCGTTCGGCCCTGGAGCGCGCTCTGGTCGACTATCTGACCGTGGGCGGCTTTCCCGAGGTGCAGGGATTCGATCCCGCCACCCGTTACCGCGTGCTGCAGGATTACGTGGACGTGGCCATCCTGCGCGACGTGGTCGAACGCCATGCCGTGAGCAACGTGGCCGGGTTGCGCTGGCTGGTGCGTCATCTGCTGGGAAACGCGGCCGGGCTGTTCAGCGTGGAAAAGTTCTATGCGGCCCTCAAATCCCAGGGGCTGGCCATCTCCAAGGATACGGTGCACCAGCTCACCTTGTACCTGCAGGACTGCTTTCTGGTGCGCACGATCTGGCTGGCTACAGAATCCGAACGCCGGCGCATGGTCAATCCGCGCAAGGCCTATCCGGTCGACCCGGGCCTGATCGCCATGTTCGACCGCTCCGGCCGTGCCAACATCGGCCATGCCCTTGAAACCGCCGTGCTGCTCGAATTGGAGCGTCGCCGGGCCGAAGTCTCCTACGTCAAGACCGCCGACGGCCTGGAAGTCGATTTCCTGGCCCGCTATCCGTCCGGAGAGGCGGAACTGATCCAGGTCTGCGCGGACGCCGGCGCTCCGCAAACGGCCGAACGCAAGCTGCGCGCACTCGCCGCGGCGGGGGCGGTGTTTCCGCAGGCACGCAAGCGGCTGCTGACCTTGACCGCCGACGGGCTGCCCCGTCGCCTGCCGCGCGATGTCGACCCCACTCCCGCCTACCTCTGGTTGCTCGGCGAACCGGACAGGCGCCTGTATATGACTTAGCGCCACATGCTCCGAAAATTTCGCCGGTAAACCTTCAGCCGTTCAATATGGACCCTGGGCCCGCAATCCCGGACTCGATCCGGGACCGAGGTGACGGGCGCTGAAAGATGCCGGACAACCGAGCGAGACCTACGGCCCTCTTTGCCGCCATTCCCGCCCCTCCTTTCCGTCATTCCCGCCCCTCCTTTCCGTCATTCCCGCGAAAGCGGGAATCCATGTTCATCGCAACGAAACGGCGGAAGACCATCCGGAGGCTTCAAAGGATGACGTTTCTGAGCAGAAGGATTCCGAAACGCCCTGCATGAGATGGAAATGCTGAGAACCGGTCAGTCGACGGGGATCGGACCGGAATTCCGTGCGCTTGCCGATTGCCCGGGAGCGCCGAGCTCCGGCTCAGCCAAAAGGCAAAAAGATCC
>JAQVTF010000269.1 GCA_028700185.1 Desulfobacteraceae bacterium
GGGTGGGGCGCTTCGAGGCCGCCCACGAAGGCACCATCTTCCTCGACGAGGTGGGCGACATCCCCCCCGCCATCCAGATCAAGCTGCTGCGGGTCCTGGAGGAGCGCAAGATCGAGCGCGTGGGCGACAACCGGCCCATCCCGGTGGACGTGCGGGTGATCACCGCCACCCACAAGAACCTGGAATCCCTGATCGAGGAGGGGCTGTTTCGCCAGGACCTCTATTTTCGCATCAACGTCTTTCCGCTCCACTGCCCGCCCCTGTCTCATCGCCGGGAGGACATCCCGCTCATCGCCCGCAGTTTGATCCAGCGCAACGCGGTGGTCAGCGGCAAGAAAATCCTTGGGTTGACCCCCGCGGCCCTGGAAGCCATGACCCGCTACGATTGGCCGGGCAACGTGCGCGAGCTGCGCAATGCCATCGAGTACGCCTTTGTCCTGTGCCCGGGCGGGCAGATCGACACGGCGCACCTGCCGCGCAAGATCGCCCTCGGACACGATCCTTCCCGGGCGGCTTGCCGGGAAACACCCGGGCGTGGCGCGGAGCGGCGACCGCTGATCCAGACCCTTCGGGAGGCGGGGGGAAACCAGTCCCGGGCGGCCCGAATGCTGGGCGTCAGCCGGGTGACGGTCTGGAAGCGGATGAAAAAATTCGGCGTCGACATCAACAAGGACATCGGCTGAAAGGAGAGGACCATGCCCACCTATGCGTCCGAGGAGGCCCTGAGGGGACTGCGGGATCTATCCACCTTGCAGTGGTACGTGATCCCGCTGCTGGCCATCGTCTTTTACATCTACGCCAGCGAGATCAAGAAGGCGCGCCGCCTGCGCAACTGGGATGCCGTGCTCTGCGGCCTGACCGTCTTCGGCATGGACTTCATCAACGAGACCTGGAACGGCTGGGTTTTTCACCTCACCCAGCGCTCGGCCTGCTGGACCGCCCCCGGCCCCACGGCCCTGCGCACCATGGTGGGCTGGAATATCGAGATCATGTTCATGTTCGCCATCGCCGGGATCATCTACTACAACACCCTCTCGGACTCGACCCGCGAGAAGATCCTCGGCATCCCGGAGCGCTGGTTCTGGGCCGTGGCCTATTCGGCCTTCTGCGTCTTGGTGGAAGTGCTGCTCAACCTCGGCGGCCACCTCGTCTGGGAGTATCCCTGGTGGAACCGGTCGGTGCAGGGGGTGGTGCTGATCTTCCTCTTCGGCTACTTCCACTTCTACGTGGCCTGCATCGTCACCTTGAGCCTCAAGACCATGCGCGCCAAGACGATCTTCGTCGGCGTCCTCTACGCCATCGCCATCGTCGCCAACGTCATCGCCCTGGGGCACCTGGGGTGGGTGTACTGACAGGAATTGAGGCTTGAATCAGCGGTAGACATCTTTGCGGTGGCCGACCTTGACCACCCAGACGGTCAGTTCGTCATCCTGGATGGAATAGACGATGCGGTATGTGCCCTGTCTCAGGCGATACCGTTCTTGTCCGGTGAGCTTTTCGCAACCGGGCGGGCGAGGATTTTTTTCGAGGGCCTTGATGCGATGGAGAAGCCTTTGTACATCGGCTCGCGGGATTCCGCCAAAATCCTTTTCCACCGATGTCTTGAACAAAACCTTATAGTCGGCCATCTGTTTTGAGCCTCTTGACCATTTCTTCGTAACTGACCAGCGGCTCACTGACCCTTTCTTCGAAGGCGGCAAGATCCTCGGCATCCTCCATGAGGGATTGGCGGACCGCTTCGTTGATCAACTCGGACACGGACCGGTCTGTTTCCACCGCCTTCAATTTCAAAGCCTTGTGAATGACAGGGTCCAAATATACCGTTGCACGGCGGGCAGGGCTTGGCATCGAATCACCTCCTAGTAAAAAAACATCATAACGCTATGACGTTTTTACGTCAAGGCGAGTTGGCGAGACGATCGTCGAGCCAGGCGATGGTGTCATCGAAAACCTCCCGGCGGTTGGTCTCATTGAGCATCTCGTGGCGGCCCCCCTCGTAGAAACGCAGCGTCACGTCCCGGATGCCGGCGCGGCGGTAGGCCTCGGCCGCCTGGCGCACGCCCCGGGTGCGGTGGCCCACCGGATCGGCGGCCCCCGAGAACAGGTAGATGGGCAAATCCTTGGGAATCCTGGCGATGTTTTCCGGCCGCTGAAGAAAAGCCATGCCGCCGAGCAGGTCGACGAAGAAGCCGGCGCTGAAAACGGCGCCGCAGAACGGGTCGGCGATGTAGCGGTCCACCTCGGCGCCGTCCCGGGAAAGCCAGTCGAACTCGGTGCGCGCCGGGGCGAAGGCCTTGTTGAAGCCGCCGAAGGAGAGCGCGTTGAGCAGCCGGCTCGGATGGCGGCGCCCCTTGAGGGCCGCCACGGCCCGGGCGATCACCAGGCCCACCTTGCCCAGCAGCCCCGGATCGCCCCCGGTGCCCGAGAGCACCGCACCGGCGATGTCGCCGGCATCCCGGGTGATGACGGTGCGCACCAGAAACGAGCCCATGCTGTGGCCCAGGAGGAAAACAGGCGTCCCGGGATGGTTCTGTCGGATGATGCCGGTCAGTTGCACCAGATCATCGGCCACCTTGAACCAACCGTCCCGGTCGGCAAAATAGCCCACCTCGTCCGGATCTCCAGCGGTGCGGCCGTGGCCCCGGTGGTCGTTGGCGTACACCGCGTAGCCTTTCGCATTCAGGACCGCGGCGAAACGCCCGTAGCGCCCGGCGTGCTCGGCCATGCCGTGGGCGATCTGCACCACGGCCTTGATGGAA
>JAQVTF010000270.1 GCA_028700185.1 Desulfobacteraceae bacterium
TGGGCCAATGCCAAGGCCGATAAACCGGCTGGAGCAACTATGTATGGTACCCCTGCCGATTGGGACGACGAAGTCGGCGACGAGTTCGATTTCAAAGTTTCTTGGAAGCCGTGGCCGAACCTGGAGTACAAGTTCATCGCGGCCTACCTGGATGCCGGCGATTTCTGGAAATGCGGTGACCCCACCGCCAAAATCGACAACCTGACCACTTTCTACAACGCCCTGACCATCAGCTTCTGATCCCAGGAGAAGCCTGAAAAGGGCAAAGAAAAAAACCGAAAGCGCCCCGGACAGCAACACATGCTGACCGGGGCGCTTTTTCGTGGTGCTTTCAACTCGACCGGTTCAACATCGTAGTTGAGCATGTGCCATTTCCTTACATTTCTTCCGGAATTTCAGCCCCTTGGACATGGACCCCGGATCAAGTCCGGGGTGACGGCCTGCCGAAATACACCGGACTGAGCTTGCCCGGGGTGTGTCCGGGGTCCGGCCCCATTCCGTCATTCCGGGCTTGACCCGGAATCCATGTTCATTGGAACGAGACGGCGGAAGACAAACCGGAAATTTCCAAAGCCACCACCAGCGCCTTGATCAAGCCGGACACGACCGTGGCCGGTGGCAGCCCTCAGATGTAACTTTACAAGCCTCATCGCTCTCTAAACAAATAAGTCCCCCCAGGGGGGGCCGGCGGATCTTTTTCAAACCGGTCATCCGGCCTGTATCGGCGGAGGAGAGGGGGCCCATGAACATCGCGGGTATTCACCAAAGCGTGAGGCTTAAGGACAAGATCCTGGTATTCAGGGACCGAACGCATGCCGGGGAACTATTGGCCGATCTGCTGCTGCCCTACCGGCTCCAGGATGGTCTCGTTCTGGGCATCCCCGCCGGTGGGGTAGAGGTGGGCCTGGCGGTGGCTCAGCGGCTGAACCTGCCTTTTGACGTCGCCGTGGTGAGCAAAATCACCCTGCCCTGGGATACCGAGGCCGGATACGGCGCCGTGGCGTTCGATGGAACCTGCCTGCTCAATCGTCCCCTGATCATGCGGCTGGGCTTGTCGGAAGATCAAATCCGTGAGGGTATGGCCCAAACCCGGTCCAAGATTCAGCGCCGATTAAGAAAATTTCGCGGGGAGGCGCCGTTTCCGGAAGTCCGGGATCGTTGGGTGATCCTCGTCGATGACGGGCTGGCTTCCGGGTTCACCATGAAAACCGCCATCGAGGCCCTGCGCCACCTCGGCGCCGACCATCTCATCGTAGCGGTTCCCACGGCTCACGATCGCGCCGTGGCGGACATCGCCGCCCTGGTGGAGGCTGTTTTCTGTGCCAACATCCGCAAGGGCCTACGCTTCGCCGTGGCGGAAGCTTACCGCCTCTGGTCCGATGTCAGCGAAAATGAAGTGCTGGATCTGCTGGTGCGCCACCGCGGGATGAACGGATAATCATTTCGATGGGGGACTGCCCCTCCTCATTGACCGGGCGCCATGGAAATGAAACCGTCCTCATCTTTTGGCGCCACCTGGATGAGCACCTTGTCGATGCGGTTGCCGTCCATATCGACCACTTCGAAGCGCGCGTTTTCATACAGGAAATAATCGCCGGGGGCGGGAATTCGCCCGAACTGGTTCAGCATGAAGCCCGCCAGCATGCCCACCGCCACCCCCATGTAAATTCCCGTGAAGGCTTCGACTTCATCGGTGGGCATCGTCCCGTCGGCCAACCAAGACCCGTCGGTTCGGCGTGTCATCCCTGGGCCTTGTTCTTCCCCGCGTTCCGGAAGATCCCCGGTGATGGCCTCGATCACGTCGGTGAGCGTGACCAGGCCTTCGGTGGTGCCGTACTCATCCACCACCACCGCCAGGTGAACCTTCTTCTTTTTGAAGCGGTTCAGCAACCGAAGCACGCTTGTGCCGTCGGGCACGCAGAGCAGGGTCGTCATCAACTTTTTCAAATAAACCGTCTGACAGCTCAACGCCTCGGGCAAAAGATGCTTGGCATGAATGAAGCCCACGGGGCGATCCACGCTGCCGTCGCACACCAGGAGACGAGAAAACCGATGGGCATTGACCACATCGATGATGGTTTGACGATCGGCTTTCAGATCGACCCAGACGATTTTCGGGCGGGGGGTCATGATGACGCGGACGGAACGATCCGCCAGGCGCAGCACCCCTTCGATCATCTCCTGTTCCTGCGGTGCGAAAACCCCGGCCTGAGTGCCTTCGGCAATCAGCGCCTTGACCTCGTCCTCGGTGACCGTGGACTCATCGGTATCGGTCAACCTCAACACCCGCAGCACCGCCTCGGTGGAGATATGAAGCAGCCATACCGCCGGCGCCGCGAGCCAGGCAAGGCCACGCATCGGCCCGGCCACCAAGGCGGCGATGCGTTCGGGCTGGCCCAAAGCGATGCGCTTTGGCACCAGTTCACCGATGATCAAGGACAGATAAGTGATCCCTACAACCGTGAGACCGATGCCCACGGAATTCCCATACGGCGCGATGATCCCGAATTTGTCGAGCCAGGCGCCGAGCCGCTGCCCCAGGGTCGCGCCGCTGAAGGCGCCGGCAACGACCCCCACCAGGGTGATGCCGATTTGGACGGTGGACAGGAACCGGCCGGGATGATCAACGAGGCGCAGGGCCGCCCGCGCCCCCCGGCTGCCCTGGTGGGCCAGGTATTCAAGGCGGCTGCGCCGGGAGGAAACGACGGCCAGCTCGGACATGGCAAGGAGGCCGTTGATGACAATGAGAACAAAAAC
>JAQVTF010000101.1 GCA_028700185.1 Desulfobacteraceae bacterium
AACGACTTTCGCGACCATACCCTCGGCATGGGGTTTTTCACCGCCGTGGCCGCCTCCGGGGTGCTGGGTAGCCAGACCCTGCTGCTCACCGGCCGTTTCGCCGTGGCCGGGGCGTTGTGGTGCGTTACGGTGGCGCTTTGGTTCTGCATGATCTACGGCTTGTTCACCGGATTGATCACCAAGGAAGAAAAGCCCTCCATTGCTCAAGGCATCAACGGGGGATGGCTCTTGGCCATCGTGGCCACCCAGGCCGTTACCGTGCTCAACACTGCCATCGCCCCATTTTTGCACATCTACAGGGAAGCGATCCTGTTCATGGCCTTCATCACCTGGCTCTTCGGGGGAATGCTCTATATCTGGGTGATCTCCCTGATCTTCTACCGTTATCTCTTCTTTCACTTCTCTCCCCATGACCTGACGCCGCCCTACTGGATCAACATGGGGGCCGTGGCCATCACCACGCTGGGCGGCACCGGATTGATCGCCGGTGCCGCCACTTCGCCTTTTTTGTTCGAGTTGACGCCTTTCCTGAAAGGTTTCACTTTCTTTTTCTGGGCCACGGCCACATGGTGGATTCCGATGCTCGTCCTTTTAGGCGTTTGGCGGCACGGCTATCGGCGGTTTCCCCTGCGCTACAGCCCGCTGTTTTGGGGCGCGGTGTTTCCCCTCGGCATGTATACCGCCTGTACCCACCGCCTGGCCGAGGTAACCCAGGCGCCCTTGATCTCGGCGATTCCCAAGGGTTTCGTCTATGTGGCGCTGGCCGCCTGGCTCATCACTTTCCTGGGAATGGTTCACGGGATCCTGATGGGGTTCAGGGCGTCGAAGACGTCCCTTTAGGTCGACATGGGATGATCATGCGGATGTGAAACAACAATGAAGAATCAACACCTGGAAATAACTTGCGGCCGTCCCCTGGCCCAATGCCTGGAAGAGATCGAAGCCTTTCACGGGTTCAAGGCCCCCGGCATGGTCCTGGGGCTGTTCATGGTCCACCGGGCCCGGGAGCAAATGGGGCCCGGCGTCGAGGCGGACGCCATCGTCGAAACGCGTCACTGCCTGCCCGACGCCGTGCAGCTCTTCACCCCCTGCACCGTGGGCAACGGCTGGCTCAAGATCCTGGACTGGGACAAGTACGCCTTGAGCCTCTACGACCGGCACACCCGCGACGGCTGGCGCGTCTGGTTCGACCTGGAAAAGGCCCGCGCCTTTCCCGTTCTCTACCAGTGGTTCATGCGCCTGGCGCCCAAGAAGGCCCTGCCCCTGGAGACGCTCCTGGAGGCCGTCCTGGCGGCTGGCGCGGAGGTGCTCTCGGAGCGGGCCATCCAAGTGACAGACTTCTACCAGCGCCAGAAAAAGGGCGGCATCAACCTATGCCCGGATTGCGGCGAGGCCTTCGCCGCCGTCCAGGGGGAGCGCTGCCTGGCCTGCCAGGGAAGCGGATATTACCGCTGCCGTAGGGATTCCTCGCTGCGTTCGGGATGACCGCCGCCGATTTTTTAAAAAACTTTCAAGGGATGGGCCATGTACACCACCGTCAGGATCGAAGATGCCGTCGGCCTGGTACTGGGCCATGACGTGACCGAAATCCGCCCCGGTGAATTCAAGGGGCCGGCGTTTCGCAAGGGCCACCGCATCCGCCCCGACGACATCTGCCATTTTCAGCGCCTGGGCAAATCCCACATTTACGTGCTGGCCATCGATGACGATCACCTGCACGAAGACGACGCCGCCCTGGCCTTGGCGCGCGCCCTGTGCGGACCGGGGGTCGGCTTCCAGGGCGAGCCCCGGGAGGGCAAGCTACTGTTGAAGGCCCGAATACCGGGACTGCTCACGGTGGCGGTGGAGGCCCTGGAGCGCATCAACCGGCTCGGCGAGATCATGTGCGCCTCGCGCCACACCCATACCCGGGTGGCGGCCGGTGACGTGGTGGCCGGCACCCGGGCCATTCCCCTGGTGATCGGCAAGACGGTGGTCCAGGAGGCCGTGGCCATCGCCGCAGCGCAAAACGGTGTTTTTGCCGTCAACCCCTTGCGCCGGGCCAAGGCCGGGGTGGTGATCACCGGCAGCGAGGTTTTCCACCGCCTCATCGAGGACCGCTTCGAGGCGATCCTGCGCACGAAGGTCGCCGAACTCGGCTCGGCGGTCCTCCGGGTCGCCATGGCCCCGGACGACCCGGACGTCATCGCCGCCGAGATCCGCCGCCTGATCGGCGCCGGAGCGGACCTGATCCTCACCACCGGTGGCATGTCGGTGGACCCCGATGATGTCACCCGCGAAGGGATCCGCCGGGCCGGGGGGCGGGCCGACCACTACGGCGCGCCGGTATTGCCCGGGGCCATGCTGATGGTGGCCGAGATCGACGGGGTGCCGGTGGTGGGGATTCCGGCCTGCGCCGTGCACCATCGGATCACGATCCTGGACCTGGTGCTTCCGCGAGTCCTGGCCGGCGAGCGATTGGGGCGCGACGAAATCGCCCGTTTGGGCCACGGCGGACTGTGCCTCGATTGCCCCGAGTGCCGTTTCCCGCTGTGCCCCTTCGGCAAGGGTGCCTGAGGGGGTTTCGGGGCAGAACCGACAGAGAAAAACCTTCGACGAAAGGAGGCCGCAATGAAGGCGACCGAAGAGCTGAAACAGGAACACGAGGGCATCGCGTTGATGCTGCGCGTGATGCAGGCCATCGCTGAGAAGGCGGGCCGCGGGGAAACCCTGGAAAGTGCCCATCTGGACGGCATCATCGAGTTTCTGACGGTTTTCGTCGATACCTGCCACCACGGCAAGGAGGAGGAGTTTCTGTTCCCCGCTTTGGAGGCCGCCGGCGTGGCCAGTCAAAACGGCCCCATCGGGGTGTTGCTCGCCGAACACGAAAGCGGGCGAAAACTGGTGGCCAGGCTCAAGGCGGCGTGGGGGCGCTATGGGGGCGGTGACCGTTCGGCCGGAGCGGATCTCCAGCAGATCGCCGAGGCCTACGTGGACCTGCTGCACGCCCATATCACCAAGGAGAACACCGTGCTTTTTCCCATGGCCGATGCCCGGCTGGATGCCGACACCGACGCCCGGCTCTTCGAATCCTTCGAAAAGCTGGAACGCGAGCGCATCGGCGTGGGCACCCACGAGGCCTTTCACACACTGCTGCACAACCTGCGGGATACGTATCTAACCGCTTGAGACATACTCATAAAAGTGTTCCGGCGTCGACCTCCGCGGTGGGGAGCAAGCGGCAAATTCGGACTCTACGGCAAATGCGGCCGCTGTTGACCACCGCTGGCGGGGTGCTTATTGGTTCTTTTTAGAAGCAACCCTAAAAAGTTGACAAGGAGGTCCCATGAATACGAAAACGAAAAGCCGATTGAAATTTTTCATACCCGAGGCGCGGTTGCTCACGGAAGACGAAAAAGCCGCCTTGCCCAAGGATAAAAAGGACGCGGTCTCCGGCAAGCCGGGATTGTGGATCGAAGTGCTCTGCCCGGAAGGCGCCTGTTCCGTGGAGGGCGACCGGATCACCCTTCCGAGCGGCACCGCGGCCGAGACCGGCGGCGCCAGAGGGATCTGGCTCAATCTCTTTTGCCCTGACAACCAGTGCGAGCTTCGCAGTTACACCGATTTGCCGTAGATTCACCGGCGCCCTCTCTGCAAGCGGTTCGGCGGTGTCCTCATTTGCCCCGAGCCACATTGCGCTTTCTTTCCGGACGCCCGTTCTTATCACCCATTCATCTTCAACAAGGAGGCAGATTCATGCGCATGCGCCAGATCACGGAAAATGTTCATTGGCTGGGGGCCATCGATTGGGACCGGCGGCTCTTCGACTCCCTCATCCCCCTTCCCGACGGAACTTCCTACAACGCCTACCTGATCCAGGGCAGCGAAAAGACCGTCTTGATCGACACGGTGGATCCCCCCATGGCCGAGGTCCTCATGGCCCAGTTGGAAGCGGTGCCCAAAATCGATTTCATCGTCTCGCAACATGCCGAGGGAGACCATTCAGGCACCATCGCCCGGGTGCTGGAAAAGTACCCCGAAGCCAAGGTGGTGGTCACCCCCAAGGCCAAGACCATGCTCATGGACCTGTTCACCCTGCCGGAATCGGTCTTCGTCACCGTAGCCGACAAGGAAACCCTGGCCCTGGGCGGCAAAACCCTTGAATTCATCCACACCCCCTGGGTTCACTGGCCGGAAACCATGGTGACCTACCTCCAGGAGGACCGCATCCTCTTTACCTGCGACTTCTATGGGGCCCACATCGCCACCTCGGACCTGTTCGTCACCGACCAGGGGCGCGTCTACGAGGCGGCCAAGCGCTACTTCGCCGAAATCATGATGCCCTTTCGCGGCGTGATCCAAAAGAACATCGCCAAGCTGGAAGGCTACGATGTCCGCATGATCGCTCCGAGCCACGGCCAGATCTACGATGAGCCGGCGTGGATCGTGGAGGCCTACCGCGACTGGGTCGAGGGGCCGTCCCACAACACGGTGGTCATTCCCTTCGTTTCCATGCACGGCAGCACGCGCCGCATGGTCGATCATCTGGCCGCCGCCCTGGTGGACCGGGGCGTACGGGTGGAGCTGTTCAACCTGGCGGTGACCGACATCGGCAAGCTGGCCATCGCCCTGGTGGACGCGGGAACTTTGATCGTGGCCACGCCCACGGTGCTCACCGGCCCTCATCCCCTGGCGGCCTACGCCACCCTGCTGGCCAATGCCCTGCGCCCCAAGGCCAAGTTTCTGTCGATCCTCGGCTCCTACGGCTGGGGGGGCAAAACCGTGGAAACCCTGGCCGGCATGATTCCCAACCTCAAGGTCGAAGTGCTCGATCCGGTGCTGTGCAAGGGGAAGCCCTCGCCGGATGTTTTTGAAAAACTGGACCAGATGGCCGAAACCATCGCCCGGAAGCACAAGGAAAACGGTTTCGCTTGACGGTATGTCAAATGGCCGCTTGCGCGATGCAAGCGGCCATCAAGCCCTTTCCTTTCCTCCCGCCACCGCAAGCTTTTTATGGCACGCATCATGCATCTCTATCCGGCACGGCAAACGCAATTTACCGTCATATCGCGCGAAAGCAAAAAATCCTCAGTTTTGAAGACAGCGGACGGTTGGGGCATCCCGGCGGGTAAAAGGAGGGCAGCCGAATATGGAAAAAATGAGCGTAAGCGAACTGATGCGGCCCATTGCGGAATTTCCCCGCATATCGAGCGAGGCGACTTTCTACGAGGCCGTGGAAGCACTGGAGAATGCGGATTGGCAATACAAATCAGGCAATGCGCCAGAACGAATTCTTCTTGTTTATAAGGAACCTTGGAAAATCATCGGAAAATTATCTCCGATGGATGTCGTAAAAGGGCTGGAGCCCAACTACGAATCCATCGATGGACTGAAATCCTACCCATACTACTTCTTGATTCGATCTTCGTTCGAAGAAATAAGAAAAGATTATCGTCTGTGGCACGAACCCCTGAGAGAACTCTGGCGCAGGGCCAATCAGATAAAGATTCGTGATTTTATCAAGATGCCGGCCGCCGATCAGATGGTGGCGGCGGACGACAAAATGGATCTGGCCTTCCATGTTTTTGTCGTTTCGCGCCACGGCTCCCTCTTCGTGCTGGAAAAGTCGGAAATCATCGGATTGCTTCTATTTTCGGATGTCTACCGGAAAATCAAGGAAACCATGACGACGGCCCCCCTGCCACCGGCCGCTTAACTCTTTTTTCAGGTTGCCACGGAACCGAAGGCTCCCCCTGGGCCATCGGCAGCTTTAATTTTCCCAACGCCCTGGTGGGATCAATAAAGCACACCCTCCACAACCACCTGATGAATCTCAGCGCCGCCTGAACCCGTTGGTTCAGGCGGGTCTCCTTGGCTATCACATCGCATCGGGCAGGCCTTGAAACAGGCCCACCGGCAACAAGGGAGGTTTGCCATCAAAATGACATTGCAATGGTACTTTTCCGTCGGCATTCTGATTTTTTGCGCGGTCGCCATGGTCATGCGCCTCGGCGCCCTGGCTGGCCGTCACACGGCGTCAAAGGTACCGATCCAATGGCTCGCGGCACGTTTCAGCAATCGTTCCAGCGATTGGTACTGCTTCTTTCGCATCCCGGATCTCACCGGAGAAAATGGTTCCGCCCCGCTCCGGTCCGATTAACCCGCTTTGATCTTAACCCCTTCATATGATAGATTGTTTTATTTTCAACAGGCGGCGGGCAAGCAGATGACGAGAAAACCACACCAGGCTAGGGTGGATGGGGCCGACAGAGATGACACCCAAGAGCGCAAGAACCTCATCGAGCGCAACAAGGAGCTCACCTGCCTCTACGAGATTGCCAAGATTGTTGCCCATTCGGAAATGACCATCGAACAGGTGCTGCAGGCGGTGGTGGGCGTCCTGCCGCCGGCCTTTCACTATCCGGAGAATGTCTGTGCCCGGATCATGCTCGACGATTTGGGGTTTATGAGCACACCCTTTTTCGAATCGAGGCACGGGATGCAGGAAAGTCTCACCATCGAAGGCCGACGACGCGGCGTGATCGAGGTCTTTTACCGCCAGAACGATGGCTGCGACAGTGGATCCGGCACGCCTTTTTTGCCCGAGGAGCAGAAACTGCTCCAGACCATCGCCCGCCAGAGCGCCCTGCTGATCGAAACCAAACTCGTCAATGAAAAGAAGGCCGAATTGGAAAACCAGCTGAGGCATGCGGATCGCCTGGCCAAGATCGGTCAGTTGACGGCCGGGATGGCCCATGAAATCAACGAGCCCCTGGTCGGCATTCTCGGGTTCGCCCAGTTGGCCATCAAGAAAATTGAATCGCCCCAAACCGCCACGCGTTACCTGGACCGGATCATTCAGTCGTGCCTCCACGCCCGGGAAATCATCAAGAAAATGATGCTCTTCGGCGCTCCGGTGCCCTCACGCCGGGAAAGGGTCGATCTGAACCGGCTCGTCGAGGACGCCATGGGCTTCATCGTCCCCCGATTCGATCATCCCGGCATCCGGTTCATTTATCTTCTCGATCCTTTTCTACCGCCCATCGACGCCGATGCCTCCCAAATGACCCAAGTCCTGGTCAACCTGGTGATCAACGCCATTCACGCCATGCCCGAGGAGGGCACCTTGACCGTGGAAACCGGCAAAACCGCCGCGGGGATCACCATGACGGTCAGGGATACCGGCATCGGCATGGCACCGGAGACCATTGATCAGATTTTCCTGCCGTTTTTCACCACCAAGGATGTGAATTCGGGAACCGGTCTGGGACTATCGGTGGTGCACGGTATCGTGTCGGCCCATGGCGGAACCATCGCCGTCACCAGCCGCGAGGGCCGGGGCACTACCTTTACCCTGACCTTTCCGGTGGCCGGCCCGGAGGCGCGTATCAATGACGAAACCCGATAAGGCCAACCCGTACAGGATCCTGGTGGTGGACGACGCCGAGGATGCCCGGGAAGTGATCCAGACCCTGCTGACGGAAGCCGGCTACGCGGTGCACACCTGTCAAAACGTCGAAGAGGCCCTGCGGACACTGGCCCATTCCACCTTCGACGTGGTGATCACGGATCTGCGGATGCCGAAAATCAGTGGCCTGGAACTGGTTCGCCACGTGCGCCAGAACGTCCCGGAGGCAGAGGTCATGATGATCACCGGCTATCCCTCCATCGAGGGGGCCGTTGCCGCCGTCAAAACCGGCGCCGAGCACTACCTGGCCAAACCTTTCACCGAAAAAGAACTGCTGACGGCGGTGGAAACCATCCTGGACAAATTGGCGCGCAAACGGCTGGCCCGGCGCGAGCCGAAGGGGGAAAAAACCTATGGCATCGTCGGTGCCTCGGCGACCATGGGAGCCGTCTTCAGGATGATCCGCAGGGCGGCGGGCAGCAACGCCAACGTGTTGATTTGCGGTGAAAGCGGTACCGGCAAGGAACTGGTGGCCCGGGCGATTCATTACGCCGGCCCCCGTGGCTCGGCACCCTTCGTTTCGGTGAACTGCACGGCCATTCCGGAAAACCTGATCGAAAGCGAACTTTTCGGCCATGCCAAGGGTGCCTTCACCGGCGCCGGCCAAAGCCGCGGCGGCTTTTTTCAGATCGCCGATGGCGGCACCCTCTTTTTGGATGAAATCGGCGATGCGAGCTTGGCCATGCAGGCCAAACTTTTGAGGGCAATTCAGGAAAAAACCATATACAAGGTCGGCTCCAGCCACCCGATCCGGGTGGACACCCGTCTGATTTGCGCCACCAACAAGGACCTGCCGCAATTGATCGGGAAAACAATGTTTCGGGAGGATCTTTACTACCGGATCAATGTCATCGACATCGCCTTACCCCCTTTGCGGGACCGCGGGGAGGATATCCTGCTGCTGGTCAGCCATTTTCATGCCAAATTCGCCAAGGAGCTGGGCCGTGAAATCCCGACCTTCAGCGACGAGGCACTGGGGCGGATGATGAAATATCCCTGGCCGGGAAATGTCCGTGAACTGGAAAACCTGGTGCAAAAGATGGTGCTGATGACCGAGGGCCGGCGGATCGAAGCGCCGGATCTGCCACCGGCCATGCGCTTCAGCGTTGGCGCGCCGCCACGCCTGGATCGCAGTCTGGCCGAAAACGAAGCGGCCTATATCCGCGAGGTACTGGCCAGCGTCGGAGGAAACAAAACCCGGGCGGCCGCCATCCTCAAGATCGATCGCAAGACCCTGCGTGGAAAACTCAATCCCGCCTAGCCTTCAGGGGCAAGAGACAATCCCCTCGCCGGGCCGGCACGGCACCGGGGCCCGCCGGCATCGCCTCACCGGTCCGGAATCAACCGGCACCCGATTTCATATCCCCCTTGCAGGTTTTCCCAGTTGCGAAACTGGGTGTAGACCTCCTCCTTGAGGGGGTAGTCCCAGGATCCGCAACGGTGTACGATTCGGCCGCCGAAACCGGATTTGAAACGATACAGTCCGAAAAAGGCATGATCGGGAATCTTCCCCGGAGACACGGCTCCCATGTCATAGGTCCGGCATTGACGGGTGCGGGCCTGGCGGATCGCCTCCCACTGCAGGGCGTAGGACCCCATGTGGTCGCGCTTGCGCGCCGAAGAGCCGCCGTGGAGGAAAAAGGCGCCTTTTTCGGTGATGGTGATGATGGCCCCGGCCAGCAGGTCCTCGCCGTGGGTGGCCAGCAACAAGACGATCTCGGAAGACGCCGGCGAGTGTTCATGGGGCGCGAAAAGGGCCTCGAAATAGCGGTAGTCGCTTGCGAAAAAGCCGTTGCGGCGCGCCGTCTCACGATAGAGGCGGTAAAAAAGGGGAAGCCGGGAGGCCGAAACCGCCGTCACGCGGACCCCCTTGCGCTGCGCCAGGCGAATGTTGTAGCGCGTCTTGGCTTTCATGCGGCTCAGCAGGGTGTCCTCGTCACAGTCGATGTCCACCACATAGGTGTCGGCCACCGTCATGTCCACCGGAGCCTTCTTGAGATTCCAGTTGCGGGTGCTGAAATTCATCCGCAGCTCGCGGATCCGGGCCTCGGGAAAGCCCCGGTCGCCCTGATGCGCCACGTCGGCGGCATAGGGGGACTCCCAGGGCAGATCGTAGCGGATGAAGGCCACCTCGCGACCCATCTGGGCGGCGATGGATTCGGACAACGATTCCAGGTAGGTGCCGTAGTCTTCGGGATCGGGGGAAAATTCCGGTCCCTGGGGCACGTAGGCGGTGGCGGTATCCGGTCCGATGGATCGGGAGAGGATCAACAGGTCCTGGTCCGATTGGCAAGGGACGATATCGAAGGCATGCGGCTTCCAGCCGAGGCGTGCCTTGACCCGGGCCCAGTAGCGGGTCTGAAAAAGGATGTCCGTGGGTAAGAGCCGGTCGATGTTTTTTTGCTTGAGGCGCAGTGTCATGACAATTTTTCTTTCCAACGCCGTTGGGGTGCAACGGATCGAGTCCAGTGGGGGATGAAAATTTTGGATCATTGCGTCACGGCATTATGCAGAATAGGTGCCGTTTGGTACCCCCCCCGTAAACGTGGGTGACAAAAGATGCCGCATGAAACTGTACGGTTATCGATCTGACAAATCAGAGGACGAAAATTATCCGGGTATCTGAAAAGTCAAGGTAAACGAAAATGCGGACAAAGAAATGGGGAAAAATGCCCCACCGGGGAATTTTTCCCCAACGGGGTTTTCCGCCAGAGGGCGACTTGCGAGACGGAAACGCGCTGCTTGACCAAGTGCCGGGATCAACGGCGGTCGAGGACCTCCCGGATGAGCGTGCCGAGCTGCTCAAGGCGATACGGCTTGCGCAGGTAGGGCCCGGCCCCCAGGGCCTGGGCTTGCTTGACCCGGTCGCTTTCGGAGAAACCGCTGACGATGATGGTCTTCTGCTCGGGGCGAAGACGGTGGAGGCGCCGGTAGGTTTCCAATCCGTCGATACCCGGATCCATGATCATGTCCAGCACCACGAGATCGAACCGCCGGCCGGCGGCCAGAAGATCCACCGCCGCCTGGCCGCCGGAAGCGGTCTCGATCACGTAGCCGATCTTTTCCAGCATCTGCCGGGCCAGCTCCCGTTGGGAGGCCACGTCGTCGACCACGAGGATCGACTCGCCCCTGCCGGCGTAGGCCTCAGCCGGAATCGCCTGTTCGGGCTGCGGCACGCTTTCCCGGGTGGCCGGAAAATACAGGGTGAAGGTCGTGCCGCCGCTGATCCGGCTTTGCACGTCCACGTAGCCCTCGTGGTCCTTGACGGTTCCCCAAACCACGGCCAGGCCGAGACCGGTTCCGCTGCGCCCCATGACTTTCTTGGTGTAAAACGGCTCGAAGATCTTCGCCAAATCCTTTTCGTCAATCCCTAAACCGGTATCGCTCACCCCAAGCACGACATAGTCGCCTTCCTTCATGGCGTCGTACCCGCCCACGGGACGATCCAGGTACCGGTTATCGGTTCTCACCGTCACCCGCCCCGGTCCTTCGATGGCCTCCACGGCGTTGAACACGAGGTTCATGACGGCCTTGGTCAGATGCACCGGGGAGCCTTTGATGTTGAGCAGTTCCCGGTTGAGTTCGGTTCGAATGTCAATCTGGGGAAAAGACCGCTTCAGATTCTGCAATTCGGGCGTTTCG
>JAQVTF010000102.1 GCA_028700185.1 Desulfobacteraceae bacterium
CTTTACCGCCGGCTATGCCGCCATCAGCCAGTACGCCATCTTCGGGTTCATCTTCTACACCCTGGCCATGGGCATGCTGCTCGGTTCGCTGGTGGGCATCCAGGTGGGGGCCATGGTCACCAAGGTGGTGCCGGGCATCACCATCCGCGGCTTTTATGCCATGGCGGTGATGGCCGGTTTCGTCAACCGCTTCTTCGCCCTGCCGGGCAAGTTGGCGTCCATGGAGATCATTTCGTTGAGCCCCGGTATGATCAAGGTCCTGGATGGCATCGGGATCTGGGCCTTTTTCATCGTCATCGGCGGCTTCGGGGTCTGGGTGATCGGGACCTTCTTTAAAAACATCGGGGTCCTGCGAGGCAAGGAGGTGTACTGATGGCAGCCAAAAAAAACGAATTCAGGCTGGGGCTGGGGATGATGGTTGCCTTCATTGCGGTGCTGGTGGCCATGTTTTTCCCGATTTTCAAGGGGCACAACGGACTCGAGTACCTCGATGCGCTCTACAACTCGATTTCCAAGGGATCAGCCTACTACATTCCCAAGGTCCAGGAGGAAGTCGCTCCCCTGGAAGGGGAAACCATCGAAATGACCTTCACCATGCCCACGGCCGACCGGGCGACCCAGGTGGCCCGGCAGTTCAACGCCGCGGGGGCCCTGGTGAACGTCAACGACACGGAGCTGAAGGTTTCCGGGGACCTGGGCCGTATCATGGGGACCATTCTGGTGGATGCCGACACGATGTACCGCAACGATGGCCAGGCACTGGAAACCCACTACGGCATCGACGGCCGCCAGGCCTTGTACAACTGGTGGCAGGCCATCGCGGGGATGGACAAGGCGCTCAAACGCCAAAAACAATTCAAGGCCGCCAAGATCCTCGATACCGTGCGGTCCAAGGCGGTGGAGACAGCCTACAATTACTACGGGATAGAGGCCCAACGGATTTCCGACCGCTACGGCGTGGTGACTTTTTCCCTGGTCTTCTACGTGGTCTATACCCTCTGGTACGGCTTCGGTATCATGTTCATGTTCGAAGGCTCCGGGATGAAACTGGAGCACTAGGGGAAATTTGAAATGACTAAAATGACTGAAATGACTAAAATGAGGCCGTCCCGATGGATAAAACCGTCGGAGCAAAAAGCGTGGCCCGTTTGGGTCGTTTCAGCTCATTTTAAATTTTAGTCATTTCTCTATGCCCTCGATCCGTCACATCCTCAACCGCTGGTTTCGACGTCCGGTCTCCCCGGCTGCGCCACCGGACGTCGAAGCCCTGCGGATCGCCTTCCAGACCCGCTACCACCAGTTCAAGCTGCTGCTGAGCGCCAACAACAAAGCCCTGGAGATCATGAGCGAGATCCAGGCGGCCCTGGCCGGCCAGACGGCTTTCGGCATGACCTTCGTCCGATCGCGGTGTACCCGTCTGTCGGCCACGGTGTTCGCCATCGTGCGTCACCTCAACGAACTGGCGCCGGGGCAATACACGGCACTGTTTGAACGCTTCCGGCAGATCGAGACCGAAATCAACCGCTACGTCGCCCCCCCGGCCGCGGCCTGGGAGGGGCCCCTGGTGTTGCCCCTGGCCGATGTCCGGCCGGCCCAGGCCCATCTGGTGGGCGCCAAGATGGCCAATCTGGCGGACCTGGCCAAACGGCTGGGGTTGGCGCCGCCCGGCGGGTTCGTGGTCACCGCGGCCGGTTTTGCCCGTTTCATGGCGCATTCGGACCTTCAGACCGAGATCAATCGCCGCCTGCAAGCCGCCGATGTCCAGCGGCCGGACGCGCTGTACGCCCTCAGCGCCGACGTGCAGCAGTTGATCATTCGGGCCGATGTGCCCGGGGACCTGCAAGCGGCCATCCAGGAAGCCCTCGACGGCATGACCCCGGCCGGCGCGAGCCCTCCGGCCCTGGCGGTGCGATCCAGCGCCCTGGGAGAGGATGCCGCCGGCACCTCCTTTGCCGGACAGTACCGCAGTCAGCTCAACGTGAGTCCGGAGCATCTGCTCCAGGCCTACAAGGAGGTGGTGGCGAGCAAGTACGGCGTCACCGCCATGGGATACCGCCTGGCCCGGGGCATTCGTGACGAGGACGTGGCCATGTGTGTGGGCTGCATGCCGATGATCGACGCGGTGGCCGGCGGGGTGGTGTACACCCGCAACCCGTTGAAACCGGACGAAGACGAGATCCTGATCCACAGCGCCTGGGGATTGCCCAAGTCGGTGGTGGATGGCGGGGTGGCCGCCGACCGGTTCGTGGTGCGTCGGCACCCCGAACCGGTGGTTGTGACGGAGCGGATCGGGGACAAACAGATGCGATTCGTCCGTCATTCCGACGAGGGACTCATTCGCCTGGAGACCGATCCCGCCGACCGGCAGCGCTCGTCTCTGCGCCCGGAACAGGTGCTGGCCCTGGCTCGCCTGGCCGCCGCCGTCGAGGCGGATCAGGAGGGACCCCGGGATCTGGAATGGGCGCTGGATCCCCGGGGGCGGATTCACCTGCTGCAATGCCGCCCCCTGGAACCTCATCCCACACCGGCAACATCGCCCGGCGAGGTGCCGGTGGAAGCCGAGCTGCTGCTGCGCGGGGGGCAAACCGCCAGTGCCGGTGCCGGCGCCGGGCCCGTGTTCGTGGTGCAACGGGACGCCGATGCCCTGGCCTTTCCCGCCGGAGCGGTGCTGGTGGCCTCCCAGGCGCTGCCCCGCTGGGCTTCGCTACTGGATCGGGCCGCGGCGGTGGTGACCGAGCAGGGGAGCATCGTCGGGCACCTGGCCAACGTGGCCCGGGAGTTCGGCGTGCCGGCGCTGATGGGCCTCCAAGGGGCCGTGACGGCCTTGGCCGGCGCCGGGGTGGTCACGGTGGACGCCGACGGCCAGGCCGTCTATGGCGGCCGGGTGGCGTCCCTGCTGGCGGCGGTTCCCCGGGCGCCCCATCCCATGGCCGGCAGCCCGGTCTACGAGGCCTTGCGCCAGGCGGCCGATGTCATCATTCCCCTGAACCTTCTCGATCCCGACGCCCCGGCCTTTGATCCCCGGCACTGCCGCACGTTGCATGACATCACGCGTTTCTGCCATGAGAAGGCGGTGCACGAGATGTTCTCCTTCGGCAAACACCACGATTTTCCCGAGCGCTCCAGCAAGCAGCTCTTTACCCGCATACCGATGCAGTGGTGGGTGCTGGACCTGGACGACGGGCTGGCCCGACAGGCCCCGGGGCCCTACGCCCGACTGGAAGACATCGTCTCCATTCCCATGCTGGCACTTTGGGAAGGGATCACCGCCTTTGCCTGGGAGGGGCCGCCACCGGTGGACAGCCGGGGGATGATGGCGGTGATGTTCGAGGCCACCACCAACCGGGCCCTGGTGCCCACAGTGCGTTCTCGGCTTGCCAATCGCAATTATTTTATGATTTCACGGCATTTTTGCAGTCTCCAGTCGCGCCTGGGGTTCCATTTCTGTACCGTCGAGGCCCTGGTGGGTGAGCGGCCCGGGGAAAACTACGCCACCTTCCGCTTCAAGGGGGGCGCGGCGGACGAAAGCCGGCGGATCCAGCGGGTGGCCTTCGTGGGGGAGATCCTGGAAGTGTACGGGTTTTCGGTGTCGATCCGCCAAGACGCCCTGGCGGCGCGCATCGAGGATGAACGACCGGAACCGATCTGCCGGGCCCTGAAGATCCTCGGCTACCTCATCATCCACACCCGTCAGTTGGACATGGTGATGGCCAGCAGCGGCACGGTGGCCCATTACCGACGCAAGATCGATGATCAGATCCGCCAGCTCACCGGGGTGCAACCGTCCCCGGCAGCCTGATGGAAAAGGTATGCCATGGCCTTGAAACAACGATTCTACTTGACCCTGACCGCCTTGACGGGGTTCAGTCTCCTCGGCGCCCTGGTGATGATCGGCTACACGTACCGGATGGAAGGCCTGCTCACCGGAATCACCGATGAGGGGCTGGCGGCCTTCAAGGCGGCCGGCGATCTGGAGACGGCGCTGGTCAACCAGAAGGGCTTCGTGACCTATTACCTCCTCGATGACGATCCCAACTGGCTCCGTCAGCTTGGTCAGCACCGGCAGATTTTCATCGACCGGCTCGTCGAAGCCCGGCGCCTGGCCCAGAGCCCGTCCCTGCGGGAAGGCATTGACCGCATCGAGGACGAGTACCGACGCTACGTGGCATCCAAGGATCAGGTGATCGCTCACTACCGCGACGGGCGGCAGGAGGCCGGCGCCCAGCTGCACCGGGAAGTGCGCCAGCACTTTTTCGCCATCATCGACCTGTGCGAGGACTACAAGCGCCAGCACGGCGAGAAGATCGCCGCGCTGACCGCCGCCGCCGGCCGGGAAGCCTTCCGGTTGCGGATCATTGCCGGCGTGACAATCCTGGTAAGCATCGGTTGTGCCGCCGTGCTATCCTTCATCCTGGGGGTCCAGGTCCTGCGCCCCTTGCAGCGGCTCAGTCAAGCCACCGGACGGCATCAGGCGGACCACGTTGCCGGGCTGGACGTGGTGGCGGCACTCAACCGCAGCGTGCGGGGGCTGATCGCCGACGTGGACCAGACCCAGATCGAGCTGGCCAAGAGTCGCGAGCACCTGCTCCAAAGCGAGAAGATGGCCATGGTGGGCAAACTGGCCGCCGGCATGGCCCACAGCATCCGCAACCCGTTCACTTCCATCAAGATGCGCCTGTTCTCCCTCAACCGGACCCTGGATCTGACCCCGGCCCAGAAGGAAGACTTCGAGGTCATCGGCCAGGAGATCCGCCACGTGGACACCATCGTGCAGAACTTTCTCGAGTTCTCCCGGCCCCCGAAGCTCAAGATGCAGCCGGTGAGTCCCTCGACGGTGGTGGACATGGCCTTGCAACTCCTTGAGCACCGGCTCAAAGCCTACGAGGTGACCGTCACCGTGCACCGCAGGGCGCCGCTGCCGGAAATCAGCGGTGATCCTGAACAACTCAAGGAAGTGCTGGTGAACCTGATCATCAACGCCTGCGAGGCCATCGGGCGCGAGGGGCGCATCGACATCCACGAGCAGACGGCGGCGGTGCCGTCCCGGGGACCGGTGGCCCAATTGCGGGTGGTGGACAACGGGCCGGGGATTCCCGAGGGATTGCGCGAAAAGATACTTCAGCCCTTTTTCACCACCCGGGAAGAGGGAACAGGGTTGGGACTGAGCATCGCGGTGCGGATCATCGCCGAGCACGGCGGCTGGCTCGACGTGGCGGCCGGACCGGGGGGCGGTGCCGCGTTTACCATTTCCCTGCCGATCAAGGAGGTCGAGGGTGGACACGATCCTGATCATCGATGACGACGACCAGTTGCGCAAGAGTTTCGAGAAACTGATGATCGAAGAAGGCTACCGGGTGCGTACCGCCGTATCGGGGGAAGCCGGTTTGCAGGCGGTGCGCGTCGAGGTCCCGGACCTGGTGATTCTCGACATGCGCCTACCCGGGATGGGAGGGCTGGAAACCTTTCGCGAGATCCACGCCCTGGAGCCGAAGCTGCCGGTGATCATCATGACGGCTTACGGGACCACGGAAACAGCCATCGAAGCCACCAAGTGCGGGGCCTTTGATTACGTGCTCAAACCCTTCGACATTCCCGAGATGCTGGTCTTGATTGCAAAGGCCCTGGAAGCCGGCCGCTTCATGCGTTCCCCGGTGGAGGTGGACGCCGTGTCCGGCGAGGCGTCCCGAGAGGCCATCGTGGGGCGCAGCCCGGCCATGCAGGCGGTCTACAAGGCCATCGGGCGGGTATCGGCCACCAGTGCCACCGTGTTGATCCGCGGCGAATCGGGAACGGGCAAAGAGCTGGTGGCCCGGGCCATCTACCAGCACAGCGACCGGGCCGACAAGCCGTTTCTGGTGATCAACTGCGTGGCGATTCCCGAGACACTGCTGGAAAGCGAGCTGTTCGGCTACGAAAAAGGCGCCTTCACCGGGGCGGTACACCGGCGTATCGGCAAGCTGGAGCAGGCCAACGGCGGTACGGTGTTTCTCGACGAGATCGGCGACATGCCCTTCGGTTTGCAGGCCAAGATCCTGCGTCTGCTCCAGGAACGCAGCCTGGAGCGACTCGGGGGGCGCCAAACCATTCCGGTGGATGTGCGCATCATCGCCGCCACCAACCGAAACCTGGAAACGGCCATGACCGAAGGCCGTTTCCGGGAGGATCTCTACTACCGTCTCAAAGTGGTCACCATCTGGTTGCCGCCCCTGGCCCAACGCCGGGACGACATCCCCACCCTGGCCGACTATTTTCTGGCCCGCCACGCCGCCGAAGCCGGCATCGAAAATCCCGGTCTGAGCCCCGAGGCCGCCGCTCTGCTGCAAAGCGCCCCCTGGCCGGGCAACGTGCGTGAACTGTCCAACACCCTGCAAAAGGCGCTGATTTTCAGCCGGGGGGCGCCCCTGGGCATCGAGGACATCGCCCAGGCGGCCGAAGGCACCGTGATCAGCGCGGCAACGTCGCAACAGCAAGGGACGCATCTGCGGGGTTGGGCAGTGGAAATGCTCACCACCGGCAAGGACGAAAACCGGTTCGAGCGCTGCATGGATGTGGTGGCCAGCATTCTGGTGCGTGAGGCCATCGACCTGTGCGGCGGCAACCGGTCCAAAGCCGCCAAGCTTCTCGGGCTCTCCCGACCCACCCTCCACGCCAAGATCGACAAGTACGGCCTGCGGATCGAATCCGCCGTCAAAGAGGACTGATGGTTTACAGTCTGTCAACCCAGCCGACACCTCCCCGCCGTCATAGATCTTTCAGCTTTTTTTATCCCTACTGATATCAAGCACTTTTGTGGATTGCCGCCCGGATTCGGTGGCATGGGGCTTGCTTTGATTTACGGCAGGGGCGGTTTGTAGCGTCCCGATGTCGCAACCATCCAAGCAAAGGAGGCTTTTATGGCACTCTACCAACGGATCATGGTGGCCGTCGATTTTTCATCTTACAGCCAAACCGGGGTGGACCACGGGGTCGCCCTGGCGCGTCCACTGGGGGCGACTTTGATTCTGGTCAACGTGATCAACCAGCGGGATGTCAACACCATCGAAAGGGTGCTCTACGGTCAGACCGACTTTTCGGTGGTGGACTACATCGAGCAACAGACCCGGGAGCGGACCCGCAGCATGGAAGCCTTGCTGGATCACGCCGGCGGCAAGGATTTGGCGGTGGAAATGGCCGTCGTCGTCGATATCCCCTACCAGGGATTGCTCGATCAGATCCGGGAGAAGCGAGCCGATCTGCTCATCATGAACACCAAGGGACGAAGCAACCTCGCCGATGCCGTCATCGGTTCCTGCGCTCAGAAGATGTACCGTCGCTGTCCCGTGCCGTTGTTGAGCCTGAGACCGGAGAACAAGAAAAGTTGAGACACTTGGGAAGCCGCCCTGGTGATCGGAAAGGCAAGGGGACAAGACGATGGAAAGATTCGCGATCAGGATGGAAACCGGGCAGGAAAAGAGCGGTATCTGGGATTTGCACCGGATCAAAGTGCGCCGGATCATGATGCCGTCGAATGTCACCGTGCCGCCGGATTTTTCGGTGGCCGAAACCTTGTCGGTGCTCCATCGTCACCGCTTGGGGGCCGTGCCCGTGGTCGACGGTACCGGCTGCCTGATGGGGGTCGTCACCCTGGCACAGATCGACCGGCTGCTGGCCGTGTTGGCGCGGCAACGGGAAAGCGACCGGAGCGATCGTGAAAGAAAACCCGAACCCATGCCGTTGTCGCGCCAAGGGGGAAGCCATGCTGGTCAAATACTGGATGCACCCAAAGGTTGAGACCATCGAAGCCGAAGATTCGATGGAAAATGCCATCAAGTTGATGAAGCAAAACGATAGGCGCCTGCTACCGGTGACCCGGCAGGGGCGTCTGGTGGGGGTGGTCACCGACCGCGATATCAAGCGGGCCTCTGCCTCGGAGGCGACCAGCCTCGAGGTGCACGAGCTTTTATACCTGCTTTCAAAGATCAAGGTGGCCAGCATCATGAGTTCACCGGCCATCAGCGTTCCGCCCGACTTCACCGTGGAGGAGACGGCGGCGGTGTTGCTGCGCCACCGGATTTCCGGGGTGCCGGTGGTGGAAGAGGGCCGCATCGTGGGCGTCATCACCCAGGCGGAAGTCAACCGTCTGCTGGTGGCCCTGACCGGCCTGGGTCACCAGAAGCAGGGGCTCCAACTGGCATTTCTGGCGCCCGATCAGCCAGGCTCCATCAAACAGCTCACCGACGAGATCCGCGCCTACGATGGACGCCTGCTCAGCATTTTGTCCTCCTACGACCGCGTTCCGGAGGGTTCCCGCAAGATCTATATCCGCGCCTACAATCTGGAACGCGACCGGTTGCCCGAGCTGCTGGCCAAGATGCGCACCAAGGCCAAGCTGCTCTACCTGGTGGATCACCGTTACAACCGTCGGGAAATTTTTGACCAAGGAGACCCCCCATGCCCAGAAACCAGCACCAACGCGTCCTGATGGCCCTGGACGGATCCCAGCGCAGCCTGGAAGCGGTGCGCCACGTGGCCCGATCCTGCCCCTTTCAGCACATGGACATTGTGTTGTTTCACGTCTTTTCCAACGTTCCGGAGTGCTACTACGATCTGGAAAAGGAGCCCAAGGCCGTGAAGGTGGTGACGGCGGTACGTGCCTGGGAGGTGGAGCAGCGCAAGCAGATCAAGGCCCAAATGGAAAAGGCCAAGGACATTCTGGTGGCGCACGGGATCGACGAAGGCCATGTGCACATCGTGATCCGGAAACGGCAGATCGGCGTCGCTCGGGACATCGTGCGCGAGGCGGAAAGCGGCTACGACGCCGTGATCATCCGGCGCCGCGGAGTGGGGGCGATGCGTGCCCTGGTCATGGGCTCCGTGGCCACCAAGCTCCTTGAAAAACTCGATTTCGTTCCGGTTCTCATCATCGGGCGGCATCCGTGCAACAACCGGATTCTGGTGTGCATGGACGGGTCCGCCTGTGCCATGCGGGCACTGGAATTCGTGGCCCGTCGCCTCGGCTGCGGCGATTTTCATGTCCATCTGCTCCACGTGATCCGGGCTCGGGGTCGGGGGGGCTTCGGCGTGGCCTCGGACACGGATGCCGAATGCGCCGCCAAGGCCGAAGCGGCCATGGAGAAAGTCTTTGACGAGGGGCGCCGCATTCTGGAAGCCGGGGGCGTCGATCCGACCCACATCACCACCCGGGTGGTCCGGGGGGCCCTGAGCCGGGCGGCGGCCATCGCCGAGGAGGCCAAGACGGGGGACTACGCCACCATCGTCCTGGGCCGGCGGGGGCTTTCGGGGGTCAAAGACTTTTTCATGGGGCGGGTTTCTCACAAGGTGATCTATGCGGCCCGCCAACACAGCGTCTGGATTGTAAATTAACCGGGGGCAAGGGATTGGAGACAGAAGCGATGACATCAAACGAGACGGGGGCGTCTCCCGTGACGACGGCCGAGGAGGTAAAGGTGGCCGGCGTCGTCCTTTGGATTCGTCCCATCGGTCCCGGGGACAGCCGGCGGCTGGTGGCGTTTTTCAGCGGCCTGTCGCCCCGCAGTATCTACATGCGCTTTTTTGCCCCCATGAAGTACCTTTCCGACGATCTGGTGGAACGGTTCACCCACGTGGATCCCCTGCGGCATATCGCCCTGGTGGCCCTGGGGCGAGAGGTTTCCGGTCATCCGATACTGGGGATTGGACGGGTGATTGCCCAGGCGGATCCCCGCCACGGCGAATTTTCCATCGTGGTCGCCGACGCCTTTCAGGGACGGGGAATCGGGGCGGTCTTGCTGCAACGCTGCATCGACGGGGCGGCAAGCCGAGGAATCGAGAAAATCTGGGGACTGGTGCTGGCTGAAAACACTCAGATGTTGGCCCTGGGCCGCAAGCTGGGATTCGCCATTCAACGCGCCGGAGGGGCCGAATACGAGTTGACCATTGATGTGACCGAGGTGGCACCGGAGGCCGAAAGGATGGTTTGACGTGTCGCGACCCCATAAAATTCTCGTGGCTGACCGCAATCCCCACGTGCGGCGGTTTTTGGCCCGGGAGCTGAGTGCTGCCGGGTTCGAGGTAACCGCCGCGGAGAGCGCCGCGCACTTGATGAAATCCTTGGGCGAGGGCAACGGGCCCGATCTGCTGGTCCTGGACCCGGACCTGCCGGATGCCGACAGTGCCGATCTGCTCGCTCGTCTCAAATTTTCCTTTCCGGCCCTTCTGGTCGTTCTGCACACCTTTCTCTACGAGATCAATGTCCCTGCCGCCTCCCCGAGCTGGCCCGCCGCCGCGGTGGAAAAGGGGGCGAACAGCAGCGATACCCTCATCCGGGAAGTCACCCACCTGTTGGCGGCCTCCCCGCCGGCGTAAACGAACCGACGCTTGCCCCTCCGTGCCAGGGCAATTGGCCATGGTCCGCCCAGAAATGAGGATTTTTTGTGAGATACGGCAGGGGCCCGATTTGAACCGGCGCAAGGGCAGCGCTGTTTCGAGGATTCTAATCCTGGCGCCCAACGCCGAGATCACGGAAAAAGACCATTTGTGGATGGACACTGACGAATTGCTGTTGACATTCCATCCGCCATGGCCTAACAAAAAACGTTTCTGTGCAATTTTACAAGGAAAACATGAATGGGAAACGCCGCCGGATCCGGGCGGCGTTTTTGTCGACTCTATGGACCGTCATCAGCAACAGGAAATCGAGCGCCGACGCACCTTCGGCATCATCAGCCACCCGGACGCCGGCAAGACCACCCTCACGGAAAAGCTGTTGCTTTTCGGGGGGGCCATCCAGCAGGCCGGCGCCGTGCGGGCGCGCAAGGCGGCCAGGCACGCCACCAGCGACTGGCTGAGCATCGAGCGTGAGCGGGGGATCTCGGTCACCAGCTCGGTGATGAAGTTCAACTATCGCAACTACGAGATCAACCTCCTGGACACCCCCGGCCACCAGGACTTTTCCGAGGACACCTACCGGGTGCTCACCGCCGTGGACAGTGCCCTGATGGTCATCGACAGCGCCAAGGGGGTGGAGTCCCAGACCGAAAAGCTCATGGCGGTGTGCCGTCGCCGCAATACCCCCATCGTCACCTTCATCAACAAGCTGGACCGCGAAGG
>JAQVTF010000271.1 GCA_028700185.1 Desulfobacteraceae bacterium
GATGCTTTCCCGGATACGATCCGCCGTGGGCCGAATAGTCCGGTTCTTCGGGGTGATCAGCCGCTTGCCACGACGCTGTCCGGCGATGATGCGCAATCTTGTGCAGCTCCGAAATGATGAAAAAAAACTACCGGCCACCAAGTGACCCATAAACTGACGTAAAGCGTTACCCGCCGGTGCAACTTTCAAAAAACACCGGCGCGAAGCACTTTGGTGAGTTTAGCCACGCGTCACTTTAACTCGTGCCCCCTCGCAAATGGTCTCTTTCCGTGATCTCATGGAAAAATCTTCATTTTTGGACGGGCACCAGCTCACTTTTCGCTCCCCTTGAGCCGTTTTTGCAGGTAGGACTTGGACACCCCGATGGCCTCGGCCACCCGGGCGATATCACCGCTTTCCATATCGACCTTGTGCTGGATGAAGGCCTCCTCGAATCTCAGGCTCGCCTCTTTGAGGGATCCCGCCTCGAAAAAATCGGCGCCGGGGCTCCCGGTTTCGGTGGCCTCACCGCGATAGGTCGCGGGGATATCCTCCAACTGGATGATGTCGCCTTCCACCAGGATGTCCAGCCGTTCCACCAGGTTGCGCAGCTCGCGCACGTTGCCCGGCCAACGGTAGCGCTGAAGCGCGGTCAACGCCTCCGGGCTGGCGGTCTTGACCCGACTGCGGTTGGCCGTGGCGATTTCCTGAAAAAAGATTTTCACCAGGACCGGAATGTCCTCCGGGCGCTGGCGCAGCGGTGTGATGGAGATGGGGATGACGTTGAGGCGGTAGTAGAGGTCCTCGCGAAAATGGCCGGCGGCGATTTCCTTTGCCAGGTCCTTGTTGGTGGCGGCGATGACACGCAGGTCCACCGATAGGGTCCGGCTGCCGCCGACGCGTTGAAACTCCAATTTTTCCAGTGCACTGAGAATTTTTCCCTGGGTCTTGAGGGGCAGATCGCCGATCTCGTCAAGAAACAGGGTCCCCCCGTTGGCCCGCTCGAAATTGCCGCGCTTTCGTGCCGTGGCACCGTCAAAAGCGCCCTTCTCCTGGCCGAAGAGTTCGCTTTCGATGAGATTTTCCGGCAGCGCACCGCAATTGACCACCACCAGTGGCTGGTCGGCCCGAGGACTCAAGTAATGGATCGTGCGGGCCACCAACTCCTTGCCGGTACCGTTTTCACCCGTAATCAATACCCAGGCGTCCCGGGGCGCCGCGGCGGCGATGAGCTTGCGCAGCTCCTGGCTGGCGGGGCTGTCGCCGCTGATGGCGTGCTTTTCGATGGTCTTTTTGCGCAGATAGCGGTTCTCTTCCTCCAGCCGCTTGAAATTCAGGGCATTGTTGATGGTCACGATCACTTTTTCAATGGACAGGGGCTTTTCGATCATGTCGAAGGCCCCCAGCTTCGTTGCCGTCACCGCGGTTTCGATGTTACCGTGCCCCGTGATGATCACCACCGGCAGAAAAGGATGGTTTTTTTTGATTTCACGCAGGGTCTCGATGCCGTCGATGCCCGGCATCCAGATGTCCAGCACCACCAGGTCCGGGGACTGGGCGTCGATGATTTTCAACGCTTCGTACCCGTTGGAAGCGGTGATCACCTCGTAGCCTTCATCGCTGAGCAATCCGCCCAGGGACTGAAGAATAAAGGGTTCGTCGTCAACGATCAGAATCGATGGATACATCCAAATCTCCTTGAGCTTATGGCGCTGTCATTCAAAGGCGCGCCCCTCGCCTGGCTTTCAGAGCAACCCTGTCCACCTTGTCATTGCGAGGAACAAGGCGACGAGGAATCTCTGAAACGAATAACGAGAAGCCCCTTCTTAAATACAAAAACCGTTGAAGATCAATAAAAGGCCTCGATTGTTAACCACATCACACGGGAAGTTCAACGATAAATTTGGCCCCTCGGGGCTGGTTGTGCTCCGCCCGGATACTGCCGCCGTGATCGGAGATGATGGTGTGCACGATGGTCAACCCCAGGCCCATGCCGGATTTCTTGGTGGAAAAATCCGGTTCGAACAATCGCGTGCGATCCTTGAGGGCGATGCCCCGGCCATCGTCGGCCACGGTGATCTCGACTTGGTTGGTTTCAGTGTCATGGCGCAGGCGGATGGTAATCGTCCCTTCCTGGCGCACGGCGGTGACGGCGTTGTCCACCAGATTGATCATGGCTTGCTTGATCTGCTGCCGATCAAGATTCAGCACGGGAATCGGAGTCAAGGTTTCGATGGAGAACTGCACCCGCTCATGGCCCTCGCGGTACAGGGCCACCGTCTCTTCGATGATGGGGAGCAGTTCACAGGGCTCAGGCACCGCGGTGGGAAATCGGGCGAAGGCGGAAAAAGCGTTGACCAGGTTGCGGATCAATTCCACGTGATCGATGATCATGCGGACGCATTCCTCGAACACCGGCTCGTTGAGCCGGGCGGCGTAACGACGCTTGAGGCGCTGGGCCGACAGGGCGATGGGGGTCAGCGGATTTTTCACCTCATGGGCGATGCGCCGGGCCACCTCGCGCCAGGCCGCCATGCGCTGGGCCTTTTCCAGCTCGGTGAGATCATCAAACACGCACACCGCCCCCATGTTGCGACCCAGATCATCGGTGAGGGCACTGGCATGGACCAGAAGACTGCGGGGCTGTCCAGCGACGGTGACCGTCAGCGGCACCCGGATGGTTTCTTCGGGATCCTGGCGCAACTGGTCCATGACGCCAACGGCCGCATCGAGCAGATCCCCCTGAAGCAAGCGCCGGAAGGAACGATCAAG
>JAQVTF010000009.1 GCA_028700185.1 Desulfobacteraceae bacterium
TTCGCCCATGCGGCCGAACCGGTGGCCCCCTCGGTGGTGGACACCTTCGGGCGCACGCCTTCGGCTTTGACGACAGACCAGATCGCCCGGATCGTGGAGCGCTTCGCCGAAGCGGCGGGTCGTGTTGAAAAAGCCGGTTTCGACATGGTGGAGCTCCACGCCGGCACCGGCTACCTGCTGGCCGAGTTTCTCTCCCCGCACACCAACCGGCGCGATGACGCTTACGGCGGCAATCTGGAGAACAGGCAACGCTTTCCCCTGGCGGTGTTGGCCGCGGTGAAAGAGACGGTGGGCCGGTTTCCGGTGGGCTGCCGCCTGCTGGTGGACGAGTGGATGGACGACGGGCTGAAGCCCGAAGAATCGACGCGCTTTGCCCGGAACCTGGAAGCCGCCGGCATCGCCTACATCTCGGCCATGGGGGGCACCTACGAGTCCTTCGGGCGGCCCGAGATCATCGAGCGCAGCCGCCAGCCCGGGTACATGCTGGCGCTGTCCGCCGCCGTCAAGGAGGGCGTCCAGGTGCCGGTGATCGCCGCCGGTCGCCTGGCCACCGGCGCCGTTTGCGAGAACGCCATCGCCGAAAAGAAGACGGACCTCATTGGACTGGCCCGGGTCCTATGGGCCGATCCGGACTGGCCGCGGAAGGTGGCCGAAGGCCGCGAGGAGGAGATCGTTCACTGCAACCCCGACTGCGGCGACGCCTGTATGCAGATGGTGATGAAGGGCCGGCCGGCGCTTTGCGTGAGCTGGCCGACGGAAAAAATGAAAGCCTGGAAGGCGAAGTTCGCCGGAGGGAAAACGCCATGAAGATTCGACTGCCCTGGGGACAAGAGGCCATCGAACTGGACCTACCCGAGACCTGGACCGTAATCACCCCGCAAGCCGAAGGGGCGCCGCCCCCCGACGCCCCCGACGAGGCGGCCATCGTCTCCCGTGCTCTGGCCGATCCGGTGGGCGCCGCCCCACTGGCCCAACGGGACCTGGCGGGCAAACGGGTGTTGGTGGTCACCGACGACAACACGCGCCCCACGCCGGTGGCCCGTTTTTTTCATCTGGTCCTGGCGGCCCTGGAAGAAGCCGGGGCACGGCCGGCCGATATCCTGGTCATGCCGGCCCTGGGCATTCACACCGCCATGAGCGAAGCGGAAATGGCGGCCAAGATCGGTTCCGAGCACCTCGGCCGCGTGGCCTGGCGCAACCATGATGCCTTCGACGCCGCGGTATGCCGGGAATTCGGCGTCACGCCCCGGGGCACCCCGGTGGTGCTCAACCGGGCCGTGGCCGAGGCCGATGTCATCGTTTCCCTCGGGCTCATCGAGCCGCATCTGTGGGCCGGGTTCGGCGGCGGGCTGAAAAACATCCTGCCCGGGTTGGCCTCGGCCGCTTGCATCGGCGCCCATCACAGCGTCATCGCCGAGCCGCCCTACCTTTTCAACCGGGTGGGCATGGCGCCGGAGGCCAATTCCTTTCGCCTCGACCTGGAGGCGATCCGCCCGATGATTGCCGCCGACATCTTCTGCCTCAATGTGGCCCTGAATCCCGCCGGCGGCATCATCGGGGCCTTCGCCGGTGATCCCGTCGCCGCCCACCGGGCCGGGGTGGCCTTCAACCAGCAGGTGGCCGGTCGGCACCTGGACGCCCCGGTGGACGGAATCATCGTCAACAGCCACCCGATGGACATCAATTTCAAGCAGAGCATGAAATGCGTGGGCAACTCCCTGCCGGCCCTGAGGCCCCGGGGGGTGGTGATGGGGTTTTTGCGGGCCGAGCGCGGCATCGACGACATCGTGGTGCCGGAAAAGGGGAAACCCCTCTGGCTGACCAAGGCCATCCTGCGCCTGCTGGGGCCGGGGCGGGTGATGGGGTTTCTCGAAAAGATCCGGCCGGGACTCAACGTGGAGGAGAAGTTCCTGCTCTACTATTCCATGCAGCTGGTGCGTCAGTACGACCTGTTCTTTCACGTGCCGCGTCTCAGCGACGAGGAGGTGAAGCGCCTGGGGTTCTTCAGACCCTGCGCCGAACCCGGGCAGGTGATCGCCGCCGGCCGAAAAGCCCTGGGGGCCAAGGCCCGGGTGGCGGTGTTTGCCGAGGGCGGGGCGACCTTTCCCATCGTGGGTCAACAAAGGTAATAAATTGACTTTGTTGGATTATTTGAGTATGAACATGCCGTTTTGAGTAAACCGAAAAGAGATGGCGCCATGAACGGTGAATCCTGAGACCCTGCCGGATGAAAGAGTCGGTGGGGTTTTGTGTTTGAGAAATGGAGAATCCATTGGCACAACTGGAACACATTGAGGCCATTGAAAAAAGACTCTGGAACGCAGCGGACACGATGCGGGCGAATTCCAACTACGCCAGCAACGAGTATTTTTTGCCCGTCATGGGCCTGATTTTTCTGCGACATGCCTATAGCCGTTTTTTGGCGGTCAAGAATACCATCGAAGCCGACCTCCCCCAGCGGGGCGGCAAAACGCGAGCGCTGAGCAAGGAGGACTTTTCCCGGAAGAGCGCCATTTTCTTGCAGCCCAAGGCACAGTTCGACCACTTGGTCGCGTTGACCGGCAGCGACGACCGTGCCAGGGCCATCATCGATGCCATGGAGTCCATCGAGGCCGACTACGAAAGCCTGCGCGGCGTCCTGCCCAAAAGCGAATATCAGGAACTCGACAACGAGGTCATCGGCCAGCTTTTGCGCATCCTCAACCCCGATGAGCTCAAGCGCGTCTCCGGAGATGTCTTCGGCCGCATCTACGAGTATTTTCTGACCCAGTTCGCCGACCAGAAAGCCCATGACGGCGGTGAATTCTTCACGCCGGTCTCGCTGGTTTCTCTGATTGCCCATGTCATCGACCCCCAGGGCGGGACGGTGCTCGACCCGGCCTGCGGCTCCGGCGGCATGTTCGTGCAGAGCGCCAGAACCGTGGAAGAGCGCGGCCAAAGTCCAACCGAGCGACTCACTTTTTACGGCCTTGAGAAGAACGCCACGACCATCCGCCTGGCCAAGATGAACCTGGCCGTTCACGGCCTGGAAGGCGATATCCAGAAGGCCATCACCTACTACGATGATCCTCACGATATGGTGGGAAAGGCCGACTTCGTGATGGCCAATCCCCCTTTCAACGTCGATGAGATCGATGCGGACAAGGTCAAGAGCGACCCGCGCCTGGCCTTCGGCCTGCCCGGTGTCAACAAGAAGGGCAAGGTCTCCAATGGCAATTACGTCTGGATCAGCTATTTTTACAGTTATCTGAATGAGCATGGCCGGGCGGGGTTTGTCATGTCGTCCCAGGCTTCCAGCGCCGGGCGCGACGAGGCCAAGGTCCGGCAGAAGCTAGTGGAAACCGGCGATGTGGATATCATGATCGCCATCCGCTCAAACTTTTTCTACACCCGCACCGTCCCCTGCGAGCTGTGGTTTATTGATCGGGGCAAGCCCGATCAACCCTCACCCCCGGCCCCTCTCCCAGAGGGCGAGGGTAGATTTTTCGAGCCGCTCAACCGAAAAGATCACGTGCTGATGATAGATGCCAGAAACATCTATCGAAAAGTCACACGGAAAATCTATGATTTTTCGCCTGAGCAGGAGCAGAACATTCTGGCCATCGTCCGTCTTTATCGGGGGCAGCCCGAAAAGTACCTCGATACCGTGGCTACCTACTGCCGGCGCATGTTGGCAGAGGGCGAGGGATGTTTCCTGCTTCAAAGCGGCGGTGGTGAGGCGAGCGAACCCTTGCCTTCTTTTCAGGCCGCTCTGGCAGCTTTGCTCCGGGCGATCACGCCGTTTCTGGAAACACTGGGCTGGTCAAACTGGTGGACCGGTCCGAGATCGCGGCCAACGATTGGTCTCTTACCCCAGGTCGTTACGTCGGTGTTGCCCCCGAGGAAGAAGACGAAAACTTCGACTTCGAAGAGGCCTTGCGGGAAATCCATGTGGAGTTGGAGGATCTGAACGCTGAAGCCGTGCAGCTCGCGGCGACGATCAAGAAGAATTTCGAGGAGCTGGGGATATGACCATTTCCAAACTGCTCCAGTCCGACGAAGGCAAAACCCTGGAAAGCATGGGCATTCTCCTGCCCGGCCTGACCATCGAAGAGATGAAACAAGGCACCTCCCGGATTCGCAACCCGGTCATCGCCCGCGTTTTCAAGGAACTTCACCTGATCGAACAATGGGGCACCGGTGTGCGCCGCATATTTGCTGAGGCCAGGGAGCTGGGGCTGCCGGAACCGAAAATCGAGGAAATCGCCTTGCGCCTGCGTTTCACCGTCTATCTGGCGAAGCCGCATCGCATACCGGCGGATACGCGCAAGGCGATGACTGAAGAAAAAGTAGAGGCAACAACCCAGCAAGTAACCCAGCAAGTAAAAAGGCTGTTGGCCGTCTGTGTCGGAGAATGGAGCCGGGCAGAGCTTATGAAATCCATCGGCTTGAAAGACAGGGTCACTTTCGCCAGGAACTATCTGGAACCGGCTCTCGCCAAAGGCTTTGTCGAAATGACCCAGCCGGATTCTCCGACAAGTCCGACCCAGAAATACCGCCTGACCGAAAAGGGGAAGAAACTGTTGGAGGGCGGGAAATGAACAGTTATGGAACAGCCTGCTACGCTATTTGTGCAGCGACCCTTTGCGCAATTGCCGGACTGGAGGTCCTAAACGAGAAGGCGGCGAGACTGACAACGAGGATCAGGAGGACTTTCGAGAGGCTGGTGGCATGAAATGGAAACAAAAGAGCCTCGATGAATTGGGCTATGTCAGTCGTGGGCGATCTCGGCACAGACCCCGAGATGCCGCGCACCTCTATGGTGGACCGTATCCATTCGTGCAAACGGGAGATGTGAAGCACGCAGGATTGTATCTCTCCGAATACTCACAGACTTACAGCGAAGCGGGGCTGGCCCAAAGCCGTATGTGGCCAGCTGGTACGCTTTGTATCACTATTGCAGCCAACATCGCTGATACTGCAATCCTTGGTTTTGAGGCGTGTTTCCCGGATAGCGTGATTGGCTTTATCCCTGATGACAAAAAGGCAGACGCACGTTTCATCAAGTATCTTTTTGGCGCATTATTACAACGTAAGTACAAGCAGTTCACACAGGGGGCTGCGCAGGACAACCTGAGTCAAGCCAAGCTCCTATCATTGAAATTTCCGATACCGGCAATCACAGAGCAGAAGCAGATTGCTGGTGTTCTCTCCGCCTACGACGACCTGATCGAAAACAACCGGCGGCGGATTCAGTTGCTGGAGCAGGCGGCGCGGCTGCTCTACAAGGAATGGTTTGTCCACCTCCGCTTCCCCGGCCACGAACATACCAAAATCGTCGATGGCGTGCCGGAGGGGTGGGAGAAGAAGATGTTGGGAGATGTTGCAGCTACAAACGCAGAAAGCTACAAAGCGAACAATCTGCCCAATGAGATCAACTATATAGACATCTCATCGTTAAAGCGGGGACGAATACTTTCGAAGAACAAAATGCCATCGCCAGAAGCTCCGGGCCGGGCACGTCGTATAGGAGCTGACGGAGACGTTATTTGGTCAAATGTCCGCCCCAATTTACGAGCGTATGCCCTTGTTCTTGAGCCAGACGAAAATGATGTATTTTCAACAGGATTCACGATTCTGTCACCTATGGTTATCCCCTTTTCTTATCTGTATTTGTTCGCAACCACAGATGAATTTGTTGGTCATTTGGTAAATCAGACAACGGGCGCAAGTTACCCAGCGGTAAGACCAGACGACTTCGAAAGGGCGGAGATCCTTTTGCCAGCTCAGAGCGTGCTCAAAATCTTCCATGAAAAGATGGAGCCTGCATTTCGAATGATTCAAGTCCTTGAAAAGGAGACAAACGCGCTTGCCAAAGCCCGTGACCTCCTCCTGCCCAAACTGATGAACGGAGAGGTGGCGGTATGAGCTGTCTCAAGGCAATCGAGAAAAGGGTCTTTGAAGACCTGTTCGGGATGGCGAGCGGTTATGTGCTCGACTTCTCAGACAACACCTTTGCCGACGACCCCAATTTGGTGCCGGTGATAGAGTCCCGTTTGGCGGAAGCGCAGAATTGTCTGGCGTCCGCTCCGCTGGCGACCGTCTTTCTGTGCGGAAGCATCCTGGAAGGCATCCTGCTTGGCGTCGCCTTGCAAAAGCCCAAAGAGTTCAACCAGGCCGCCAACTCGCCGAAGGGTAAGGAGAACGCAGCTCGCATACAAATTCACACCCGACAAGCATACGGCCGAGATCTGCCTGCAAGTACTCAAGGCAGCCATCGCCGATTTATCAGGAGGCCGGAAATGAGCTGTCGCAATAGGCAGATGGAGCTTTGTGGACAAGTTGGACGGTGTGGACGTTGTAAAACCGGGTGGGATCATGTCTGAGCTGATTCCAAAGCATGGCGGTTACCGGAAGCTTAAAAGCTTTCAGGTGGCCCAACTAGTGTATGACGTGACGGTGCGGTTTTGCGATAAATATATTGACCGATTCAGCCGAACCAAAGACCAGATGGTGCAGGCGGCGCGGTCGGGCGTACAGAATATTGCCGAAGGTTCGCAGGCGTCGGCGACCTCGAAGAAGACCGAGCTCAAGCTCACCCAGGTGGCCCGCGCCAGCCTGGAGGAGCTGAAACTTGACTACGAGGATTTCCTGCGACAGCGGGGACTGGCCCAATGGGAGCGGGAGAACCCGCTCCGGCAGGCGCTGATCGACCGGCGCTGTCAAACCGCCGACGAAGTGGCGGCCTGGGTGCTTGAGGTGGCGAAGAGAGGTGGACAAACTGGACATAGTGGACGGAGTGGACAAACTTCTGATCCAGGCTCCCAGTCCACCGAGTCCACAAGGTCCACTCTGTCCACCAAAACCTATCCCGAGCTTTCCGCCAATGCCGCGCTCGTTCTGCTGGCAGTGGCCTGTTCTCTCCTTGACCGACAAGTCGAGCGGCTGGCGCAAGATTTCGAGAAGGAAGGCGGATTCACCGAGCGCCTGTACAAAATCCGCATCGCCAAACGGAGGAATGCACCATGACCGGCATGACCAACCGATCCCTCCTTTCCCAAATCGCCCTCGGCGAAGACTCCACCCGTCAGTTCAAGGCGGATGTGAAGAATGCCGAGTCGCTGGCATCGGAGATGGCGGCCTTTGCCAATACCAATGGCGGCACGATTTTCATTGGCGTAGCCGATGACGGTTCAATGCCGGGGTTGTCGCAGAAGGATGTGGCCCGCATCAATCAGCTCATCAGCAATGGTGCCAGTCAACTGGTGTGCAGCCCGCTGGCGGTGCAGACCGAAAACGTGGCACTGGAAAACGGTCGCATTGTCATCGTGCTGACCGTACCCAAGGGGATCGACAAGCCCTATTTCGACAAGAACGGGGTAATCTGGCTCAAGGCCGGGGCCGACAAGCGGCGGGTGAACTCCAAGGAAGAGCTGCGCCGTCTTTTTCAGTTCACCAACCAGTTCCATGCCGACGAGCTGCCCACCAAGGCGGGCATCGACAAGCTGGACAAGCTGCGCTTCCGCGATTTTCTGCGGGACGCCCACAAACAGGACTATCCTGATTCCCCTGACGAGCTGACCCGGCTGTTGCAGAACATGAACCTGGCCACCGATGACGGCAGGTTGAACCTGGCCGGGGTGCTGCTGTTCGCCGAGCAACCGGAATGGATCGTGCCGCAATTCGTGGTCAAGGCGATCCGCTATCCGGGCAACAAAATCCACGTCACCGACTACCTGGACACCGAGGACTTTTTTGGCCCATTGCCGAAACTCTTCGAGGGGGCACTGGCCTTTGTCATGCGTAACCTCCACAAGGTGCAGGCCGGGCGCGGGGTGAACGCGCCCGGTACGCCGGAGATTCCCGAGGCGGTGTTCGAGGAATTGCTGGTCAATGCCCTTGTGCACCGGGATTATCTGGTCAGCGCCCCGATCCGTCTGTTTGTTTTCGACAACCGCATCGAGATCATCAGCCCCGGCCATCTGCCCAACAACCTGACCGTGGAGAAGATCCGCGCCGGGAACTCAAACATCCGCAACCCGATCCTCGTTTCCTATGTGGCCAAGGGGCTGCTGCCCTACCACGGCCTGGGTTCGGGGATCAAGCGGGCGCTGGAAAAGTGGCCGGCCGTCGACTTTATCGACGACCACGACGGCTGCCTTTTCACCGCCATGGTTCACCGCAAACCGGTGGAAGAGCTGGATTTGGTGAATATTTCTCCGAAAGGTTCACCAAAAGCCAAAGCAGCGTCGGGAAAGCGTCGGGTAAGCGTCGGGAAAACGTCGGGTAAAATTCTCGAAGCCTGTAAGAAAAGACCTTCCGTCACCATCCCTGAGCTGGCTGAATTGATCGGTATTACCGAGCGATCGGTGCAGCGAAACATTCAGAACCTGCAAAAGGATGGATTGCTGCAACGGATCGGCGGGAGGAAGGAAGGTCACTGGGAGGTGATGGAATGACTCCCAGCGCCTACACCGAAGACACCCTCGTCCAGCAGACAACTGCTGAGTACCTGGAACAGGAACTGGGCTGGGAGTCGGTGTACGCTTACAATACCGAGAACTTCGGGCCGGATAGCCTGCTTGGGCCGGGCATCGGATCGCGATGTCGTCTTGAGCCGACCCCTTCGGGCCAAGCTGGTGGCGTTGAATCCGGGCTTGCCGGATGCCGCCTATGATGACGCTGCGCGGCAAATCGTCGCGACGGTCGCCACCCAATCGCTCATTGTCACGAACCGCGAAAAATACAATTTCATCCGCGACGGCGTGCAGGTCGCTTTCCGCAACGCAAAGGGCGATAGGGAGCGCCGGCGGTTGCGGGTGTTCGATTTTGCCGAACCGACCAACAACGACTTTCTTTGCGTGCGGGAGCTGTGGGTGCGCGGCGATCTGTACCGCCGCCGGGCCGACATCGTGGGATTTGTCAACGGCCTGCCGCTGCTGTTCATGGACCTGCTGGAAAATTTCATCGTCTTTGACGATTCGGCAGGCGAACCCAAGAAAATTCTGGCGCGCAACCACCAGTTTCTGGGGGTCAACCGGGCCATCGAGGCGGTCCGGGACCGCAAGGGCCGGGACGGCAAGCTAGGCGTGTTCTGGCATACCCAGGGGGCGGGCAAAAGCTACTCGATGGTGATGTTCACCCGCAAGGTCCACCGCAAAATCGGCGGCAACTTTACGTTCCTGGTGTTGACGGACCGTGATGACCTGGACACCCAGATCTACAAGACTTTTGCCGGGTGCGGCGTGGTGGACAATGACCGCGATCCCTGTCGAGCGGCCAGCGGTGAGCACCTCGGCAGCCTACTGGCGCAGCACAAGTCGCATATCTTTTCGCTGATCCAGAAGTTCAACCGTAATGTGGAACCCAACCAGCCTTACACCGAGCGCGATGACATCATCGTCATCACCGACGAGGCGCACCGCACCCAGTACGGCACCCTGGCCCTGAACTTGCACAATGCACTGCCCAACGCCGGCTACATCGGATTTACCGGTACGCCGCTGTTTACGGATGACGAGATTACGCGGCGGGTATTCGGAAACTATGTTTCCACCTATGACTTCCAGCGGGCGGTCGATGACGTGAACGAACGGATCGCCGATAAGCTGGAGGAGCTGTAGAACTCTCCTCTCCCCTTGGGAGAGGGGGCAGGGGTGAGGGAGCATCCGCTTGATGTACAGCAGCGGCTCGAACAGGAGCTGAAGCGCGATTACCACATCATCACGGCCGGCAAGCGACTAGACCAGATCGCGCGGGATTTCGTCGCGCATTACGCCAAGGCCTGGGAAACCGGCAAGGCCATGTTGGTCTGCATCGACAAGATCACCTGCGTGCGGATGCACCGCTTGATCGAATTCTATTGGGACCGGCACATTCGGAAATTGGAAAAAGACCTTTCGTCGGCCGTCGATGAACAGGTGAGAACAGTATCGCCGTCGACAGATCGAATGGCTGCGCCAGACCCGCATGGCCGTGGTTGTCAGCGAAGAGCAGGGTGAGGTGGAGAAGTTCCGCAAATGGGATCTGGACATCACCCCCCCCATCGCCGTCTGATCAAGGAAGGCATGGACTTGCCGGAAGCCATGCGGCGGCAACCGCAGTTTCGCAACATGCAGCGATTGGCTCTCGATGACGCCTTCAAGGAAGCGCAGCACCCGTTCCGGATTGCCATTGTCTGTGCGATGTGGCTGACGGGCTTCGATGTGCCGAGTCTGGCCACGCTCTATCTCGACAAACCGCTGAAGGCCCACACGCTGATGCAGGCCATTGCGCGGGCCAACCGTGTCCATGAGGGCAAGAACAACGGGATGATTGTGGACTACTGCGGCATTCTCAAGAATTTGCGCAGGGCCTTGGCGACATTTGCGGGGACAAGGGATGGCGGTCGAGGCAGCGAAGGCGGAGAAACAGATCCCGCCAAGCCCGAAGAAGAGCTGCTGGCCGATCTGGACGAGGCCATAGCGTTTGTAAAGTTGTTTCTGGCTGAGCGCGGCGCCTTGCTGGACGATATCATCGCGCAGACCGGTTTTGCGCGCAACGCGGCCATTGTCGCCGCCAAGGAGGCGGCCAACGAGAACGATGAGACGCGGAAACGCTTCGAAGTGATGTGCCGGGCGGTCTTCACCAAGTTCAAGGCCTGCGTCACGGTGGCGGGGGTCAACGCCCACCGGAAGGATTATGAAGCAATTTCCATCATCTACAGAAGCCTCCAGGAGGATCGGGAGAAGGCGGACATTACCGATATCATTCGGCAACTGCACCAGGTCGTTGACGAAGCGATCGCCGTCGAGCCGGAACGCGCCGCAGAAGAGCAGAAACCATTTGATATCAGCAGGATCGACTTCGACCGGCTGCGACGCGAATTTGAACGCAGCCAGGCCAAGCGCACCCGCGTGCAGAATCTCAAGGAAGCCACCCGTGATGCCGTTCGACTGGCCATCCGCGATTTCCTGTGGAGCGAATCCACCGGTCTGCCGGTGGACCGGTACACGGAGGATGATGTGCATGCGCGTGCCGATGAGGTGTATCGCCATGTGTACCGGGTATACCCCACGGTGCCATCACCCTACTATGAGGCCTGCGCTGCTGCATGAAAAATGAAGGATCACATCCGAATCCGTTTTTGCCGAACCCCGGCTCAGTAGAGCACCGTCAAATTGATGGCCCCGTACTCGCTCGGCTTGCGCTGGCCGTCGAACTCCTTGGAGCGAAAGACGTTGGTGAACGAGAGGCGCACATGGCGCCAGCGCAGCGCGGCGCCCACCTGGAAGTCGCCCACCGCCGTCTTGCGGTTCACGCTGTGGCTGTCCTCGAAGGTGTTGCCGTCCAGAAAGATGTTGCGCAGCATGGCCCGCCCCTCAACGCCGGCGAACAGGTAGGCACTGAAGGCTTCATTGGAGCGAAAGTAGGCTGTGCCGGCAAAGCCGGGGCTGATGGAAGGGGGGCCGATGTCGTTGCGCAGGTGGCGCCCGACCCGCAGCATGAGCCCGCCGCCGGCATAGGTGTAAATGTTTCCCAGGGCCCCCACCACATGCGGTGCCACCGAGTATTCCAGCCAGGGTGCCCCCATTCGTCCGAACCGCTCCCAGATCCGCGTATAGGTGAGGTTGATGCCCGGCTCGTCATGGAGCTGGTGGTCCCACCCCCTGGGGGTTCGGGTGTCGATGAGTTTGTGCCAGCGCCGCTGGACGTCATCGGCCAGGCTGCTGGGCCCCACCACGCCGATGGTGAGGTCGAAGCCGTTGCTCTCCCGGTAGTCGGGGCTTTCCTCAAGAATCCCCAGAATTTTGAAACTGGCATACAGCCATCCGGCATAGGGGCGGTCGTCCATGATAAGGTTCGGGGTTTCGATGTCGTCGGGAGTGTAAATGTTTTGCCCGATGGAAAATTCGACCCCCCGATCATAGCCCGGTCGAAAGAAGGGAACATGATCACCGATGCGTTTGAGCCACTCGGGCGCCTCCCTGGCGGGGGCGAGGGAAAACTTGGTGCCGTGGGTGTAGTGGCGGTCGGCCCCGCTGCCCCAGAGGTCGTTTTCCGCTTGCAGGCTCCAGTAGGCGATGCGGGGCGCATCCTGGCCGATGCAGGGCGTTGCGCAAAGAAGCAAAGCGCCCAAGAGTGTCATTGAGAACCGCCGGAAACACATGTGGTTTTCCTCGTTGTGAATTTGAAGCCGTTGCCCTGAAAATTTGCCAGCTCGATCAAATCGGGATATGCTTTGTTTGTTTTAGCGACACGGGTGGCGATGGTCGCCGCAGGGTCGCGGTTTTCAGCGGGTTCCGTCCGACCGGCGGTGGACGCGCCCCGGTGGACGGCTTACCGAAAGGAGGCGCCATGTATCGCAGCATTCTGGTTCCCCTGGACGGCTCCCCTTTGGCCGAAGCCATTTTGCCCGAGATCGAAAAGCTCACCGCCGGCGCCGCCAAGCCACGGGTGGTGTTGATCCGGGTGGTGCCGGCCCACCACATTCCGGGTCAGGACGCCGTCGAGTGGCAGGCCCGTATGATCCGTCGCGCCGAGGACTACATCGAGAAGGTCAAACAACAACTCGAATCCAAGGGCATGACGGTGGATCACCATGTCCCCTATGGTGATCCGGCGGCCAAGATCCTCGAAATTTGCGAACTTTACAATTATGACCTCATCGCCATGAGCACCCACGGCCGCAGCGGTCTGGGGCGCTGGCTCATGGGCAGTGTGGCCGACAAGGTGGTGCGCCACAGCCGTTTTCCCGTCCTGTTGCGCCGAACCCAGCCCGAGGATATCCCGGCGATGGAACCCGAAGCGCCGGACGACGACGCGGCCTGAATTGCGGTCAAGACGAGGTGAGCCGCTGCCACAGGGCCTCGACCTGGGTCCGCGTGGACGCCAGGGAGCCACTGTTGTCGATGACCACGTCGGCCCGGCGCCGTTTTTCTGCCATGGGCATCTGGGCGCCGATGCGCGCCAGGGCCTCTGTCCGGGACAAATTGTTTCGCTTCATGAGCCGGTGGAGCTGCACGACGTTTGGGGCATCGACCATCACCACCAGATCCAGCCCCGCATCCATTCCGGCTTCAAAGAGCAGCGGCACGTCCAGCACCACGATGCTCTCGGGGGCCGTGGCCTTGATTTGAGCCAACCGCGCCGCCATGGCCTCGGCCACCGCCGGGTGGATGATGCGTTCCAGAACCGCCTTCTGTTTCGGATCGGCAAAAACCTCGGCCGCCAGTCGGTCCCGATCGATGGTCCCGTCGTTTTTCAGGATACCGGAACCGAAATGATCCACCACGGCCGCGAAGGCCGGCTGTCCCGGCGCCACCACCTCCCGGGCCAAAAGGTCGGCATCGATGATGTGGGCCCCGGCTTCGGCCAGCCATCGGGATACGGTGGACTTGCCGCTGGCGATGCCCCCGGTGAGCCCCACGATTTTCATCGCTGTTTCATCCCTTCACCACCGCCATGGGCCGCAACCGGGCCACTCGCCGCGAAATGCCGGCGCCGTGGACCACCGCCACCACCTCGGAAACATCCTTGTAAGCCTCGGGAATTTCCTCGGCCAGGGTGTCTCGGCCGGTCCAGCGGACCAGGATCCCCCGGTCCTCCAGTTCCCGGTAGACGGCGCGCCCCCGACTCTGCTTCTTGGCCGCCGTGCGACTGAGCCGCCGCCCGGCCCCGTGGCAGGTAGAGCCGAAGGTTTCCGCCATGGCCCGGGACGTGCCCACCAGCACGTAGGAGGCGGTGCCCATGTCGCCGGGGATGATCACCGGCTGGCCCGTGGCCTGGAAATCGGCGTCGAGGGCCTCGTGCCCCGGACCGAAGGCTCGGGTGGCGCCTTTGCGGTGTACGCAGACCCGGCGCGGCTGGCCGTCCACCAGATGGACCTCCTCCTTGGCCATGTTGTGGCACACATCGTAGAGGAGCCGCAGGGACAGGGCCGCCGGTCCCATGGCAAAGACCCGCTGAAAGACCTCCCGGCAGCGGTGCATCAAAATCTGGCGATTGGCCCAGGCGTAGTTGGCGGCGCAGGCCATAGCGCCGCGGTAGCGTTGGCCTGTTTCGGACTGGATCGGTGCGCAGGCCAGTTGCCGGTCCGGCAGCACGATACCGAATTCATGGACGTGGCGGCCCATCTCGGCGAGAAAATCATCGCAGACCTGGTAGCCGAAGCCCCGGGATCCCGTGTGGAGCATCACGGTGACCTGGGACGCCACCAGGCCAAAGGCAGCGGCCACCACCGGATCGTAGATCTCTTCCACCACCCCCACTTCCACGAAGTGGTTTCCCGCCCCCAGGGTGCCCAGTTGGCGGCGCCCCCGCTCCATGGCACGGTCGCTCACCGTGTCCGGATCGGCCCCCGGCAGGCAGCCCCGGTCCTCGGTGTGGGCCAGATCCTCGGGCTCCCCCAGTCCCTCCTCCACGGCCCAGCGGCTTCCCTTTCCCAGAACCCGCTTTTCCTCCTTGGGCGAGAGCTGAATGGCCCCGGTGGATCCCACCCCGCAGGGAATGTGCTGGTAGAGGGCATCCACCAGATTTTTGAGCCGGGGGCGCACATCGGCCTCCATCAGCGCCGTGGTGGCCAGGCGCACCCCGCAATTGATGTCGTAGCCCACCCCGCCGGGGGAAATCACCCCTTCCTGCCAGTCGAAGGCCGCCACCCCGCCGATGGGAAACCCGTATCCCCAATGCATATCCGGCATGGCCAGGGAGGCGGAAACGATGCCCGGCAGAGCGGCCACGTTGGCCACTTGCTGAAACGCCTCCACCTGCTTGGGGTCCGCCATGAGCGCTTCACTGAGATACACCCGGCCCGGCACCCGCATGGCGCCGGTGCGGGGGATCTCGCAGCGATAGGCATCGATTCTTCGAATTTCCATGGGTTGGTTTTCCTTCACAGATCGAAGATCACCTGCGCCCGCCAGCCGCCGCCTTCGCCCGTTACCTTGGCCTGGTGATACGTCACCGCCTTGACCTCGGCTTTCACGTGGTGGCGCGTGGCTTCAAAGGTCTCGCCACCGAGCCGGGCTTCCAGGCCGGTGGACGCCAGGCGCCCCATGTCCACCTGTCCGGTCAGCCAGAGTTCCCCGTTGAACAGGTAGAGCAGTTCGCGCAGCCAGTTGACCATCAGGTCGGTCCAATCGCTGCCGCTGACGGCCACCTCCCGCCATCGACGGATCTGGATGCCGGCCGGCTCGACGATCTGATCCATCAGGGCCATCGCGGCCTCGGTAAAAAGCGCCTCCAGGGTGGCGGCCTCCACCACCATGCCGCCGTCGGCGGTATGTTCGATGAGCCGATAGGGCGTCAAGAAAGGACGATCTCCTCCCCGGTGCGCCGGGTGCTGTAGCCGCCCAGTGCTTCGACCCGTCGTTTGAAGGCCTCTGAAACGATGGTTTCGCGCAGGATCCGCAAGGGCCGGGTGTCGAAGTGGGCCTCCGGAATCAACAGGTCGTACTGTTCCGTGACCACCGGAACAAAGTCAAGGTCCAGGGCCCGGGCCGCCGCATGGATACCCAGACCCACGTCGGCCGTGCCGCCGAGAACCGCCACCGCCACGGCCATGTGGGTAAACTCCTCGGTCTCGTAACCGCGGATCGACCGGGGATCGATGCCGAGCTGACCCAAACGGTAGTCGAGGAGAATTCGGGTGCCGGAACCGCCCTGGCGGTTGATGAAACGCACATCGCTGCGCCCCAGGTCTTCGATGCCGGAGATTTTCTTCGGATTGCCCTTGGGCACGATGAGTCCCTGGTCGCGCATCACCAGATGGATCAGACGTACCGGGATTCCGGGCAGGTAGCGGCGGATATAGCTGACGTTGTAACCGCCGGTTTCCGTGTCGAGCAGGTGGGTGCCGGCCACGTGGCAGACCCCCCGCTTGACGGCCATCAGCCCGCCCATGGAGCCCATGTGGCTCGAGCTGACGGTGACATCGCCGTGGTCGATGCGGATCTGGTCCGCCAGGAGGTCCAGCGTGTTGTCGTGACTGCCCACGACTACGATGGTGTCGCGCACCGCTTCCAGGGGTTGGAGCAGATCAGCGCTCACGGTCTCGTCGGCGTCGATGCCCTCGCTGTTGTTGGGGATGCGGATGATGCCGTGGGCCTCGGTGATGGAGGTGATGGCCCCGGCCCCCCGGGGCAGTGCCGTGGCCACGATCCGGTCGCCTACCTGGCCCAGTTTGACCCGGACGAATTCCTCCACCCCCAGCTTGGAGGAAATCTTGCGCGTGGGGGTTACCATCACGGTGGGGCGCGGCCTTTCCGGCAGCGCCAGCATGGCCAGGAGCATCGGTTGAACGAACTGCTCGAAGGAGATGATGGCCGAAACGGGGTAGCCGGGAATACCCACCACCGGTTTGCCGGCCGCGGTGCCGATGAGCACCGGTTTGCCCGGCATGATCGTCACCCCGTGAACCAACACCTCGCCGAGGGCGTCCACCGCCGGCTTGGTGTAATCGGCCGATCCGGCCGAGGAACCGCCCACGGTCAGTGCAATGTCGCAATCGGTTTCCGGCGCCAGGGCCGCGGCCAGGGCGGCCTCCACCTTCCGGGGATCGTCGCTCACCGTGGGGCGGATCACCGGATCGGCACCGCAGTGGCGCACCAGGGCCGCCAGCACGTAGGCGTTGGACTCGATCACCTGGCCCGGTTTGAGGCGGTCGATGTTCAGGTCGTGCCAGTCCACCAGCTCGGAACCGGTGGGAACGATGGCTACCCGGGGCCGCCGGCGCACCGGCACCTCGAAAATTCCCCCGGAGAGGAGAGCTCCGATACAGTACGGCGTGACCCGATGATGACGGGGAAACAGCAGCTCGGTGGCCACAATGTCCTCCCCCATTTTACGGACGTACTGCCAGGGAAAGGCCGGGGCCTCGATCTGCAGCGTCGTTTCATCCACCTGGTGGATCTGCTCGATCATGATCACCGCGTCAAAGCCCTCGGGCATCACGTGGCCGGTGTTGACGGGAACGGCGTCGGTGCCCAGGGTGAGCCGTTTCGGGTGGGTTTCGCTGGCGCCAAAGGTGGCCGCGGCCCGCACCGCCATCCCATCCATAGCGGCGGCGTGGAAGCCGGGGGACGACAGGCGGGCGAAAATGGGTTCCGCCAACACCCGCCCCACGGCTTCCGGGGTGGGAACGGTTTCCACCGGCCAGTTCGGGAAGGCGCCGAAACGGCTGATGACAAGATCGCGGGCTTCGGCGAGGGATTTTTTTTTCAGGTAGATATTGCGTTTGTGTGTCATGGCGTTTCCCCATCCAGGCAAAAGGATTTTTTCCAGTCCGTGCCAACGCGCACGGATCATTATGATAACCGTTCCGGGAGCCGATCTCAATCGCCGATTGCGCCGGTGGAGAGTGGTCAGGGAAGAAAAAGGCGGCGTCGCCCGAGGGGCGGCGCCGCCAAAGAGGGGCGGAGACCGGACGGCCTTCGCCGGAGGGGCTGTCTACTGACGCGCCTGGGCGTAGCCGATGCCCACCAGGGCGTCCTTCATCTCGTCGAGGATTGCCGGATCATCGATGGTGGCCGGGGTCTTGTAGACCTTGTTGTCGGCGATTTTCTGGATGGTACCGCGCAGAATCTTGCCCGATCGGGTCTTGGGCAGGCGTTTGACCACCGTGGCCTTTTTGAAACTGGCCACCGCGCCGATACGGTCACGCACCATCTTGACCAGTTCGTTGATGATTTCTTCGTGGGGACGGGTGACGCCGGCTTTCAACACCACGAATCCCACCGGTACCTGGCCCTTGAGATTGTCTTCAACGCCCACCACGGCGCATTCGGCCACATCGGGATGATCGCTCAAGACCTCTTCCATGCCGCCGGTGCTCAGACGGTGACCGGCAACGTTGATGATATCGTCGGTACGGGCCATGACGAACACGTAGCCGTCTTGGTCGATGAAGCCGGCGTCGGCCGTTTTGTAGTAGCCGGGGAATTCTTCCAGATAGCTTTTGATGTAGCCCTGGTCATTTTTGTACAGGGTGGGCAGGGTGCCCGGAGGCAGCGGGAGCTTGACCACCAGGGCGCCGATTTGTCCGGCCGGCAGCTGTTTGTTGTCCGGGTCCACCACCTGGAGGTTCCATCCCGGCGCCGGCTTGGTGGGGGAGCCTTCCTTCACCGGGTATTGGTGCAGGCCCATGCAGTTGGCGCAGATGGCCCAGCCGGTTTCGGTCTGCCACCAGTGGTCGATCACCGGTACATGGAGGGCGTTTTGGGCCCATTTGAGGGTGTCGGGATCCAGCCGCTCACCGGCAAGAAAAAGGGTGTCAAAATTGGAGAGATCGTATTTTTGCATCAGTTCGGCCCTGGGGTCCTCGCGCTTGATGGCCCGGAAGGCGGTGGGCGCGGTGAACATGGCGCGCACCTTGTGCTCCCCGATAACGCGCCAGAAGACCCCGGCATCCGGCGTGCCCACCGGTTTGCCCTCGAAGAGGATGGTGGTGCAGCCGCGCAGCAGCGGTGCATAGACGATGTAGGAGTGTCCCACCACCCAGCCGACATCCGAGGCGGCCCAGTAGACATCGCCGGCATCCACGTTATAGATCGCTTTCATGCTCCAGTTGAGGGCGACGGCGTGTCCGCCATTGTCCCGCACCACTCCCTTGGGTTGGCCGGTGGTGCCCGAGGTGTAGAGGATGTAAAGGGGATCGGTGGCCGCCACCGGTACGCAGTCGGCCGGTTTGGCCGCCGCCACGGCTTCCTGCCAGCCCATGTCGCGGCCGGGCACCAGGGGAGCGGTTTCCATGGGCCGCTGGTAGATGATGCAGCTTTTCGGCTGGGCGTCGCTGTTGGACATGCGGATCGCCTCGTCCAGCAACGGCTTGTAGGGAATGATCCGCTTGACTTCGATGCCGCAGGAGGCCGACACGATCACCTTTGGTTTGGCATCGTTGATTCGTGTCGCCAGCTCGTTGGAGGCGAACCCGCCGAAGACCACCGAATGGATGGCGCCGATGCGGGCGCAGGCCAGCATGGCGATGGCCGCCTGCGGGATCATCGGCATGTAGATCAGCACCCGGTCGCCCTTGACCACGCCGCGATCGGCCAGCGCGCCGGCGAACAGCGCCACTTCGTCCCGGAGCTGACGGTAGGTGTACTTTTTGATGGTGTCGGTTACCGGACTGTCGTAGATCATGGCCGCCTGATCGGCCCTCCCGCCCTCCACGTGGCGATCCAACGCATTGTAGCAGGTGTTGAGCTCCCCGCCGACAAACCAGCGATAAAAGGGCGGGTTGCTGTCATCCAGGACCTTGTCCCACCGCTTGTACCAGTGGATCGCTTCCGCCGCCTCGCCCCAGAATCCATTGGGATCCTTGATCGATCGTTCCCAGGCTTCGACATACGGGTCGCTCATCGTACTCTCCTTTTTTTCTGTAGGTTGGTCGTGAAAAGCGAATCCAGCATAAGAAAGACGGTGGCAGGGTGTCAAGCAGAATATGAACGAAATATAGTTGCTGAAGCAATAAAACCTAACGTAACCAGTTCCATGAAAAGGACGGACAAGGATAGAGAGTACCAACGACGAAAGCGGTTTCCCGCCCCTGGTCGCCGTGTTGTCGAAGAAGAGGCGTTACCGCAGGATGCAGCGTTGCACGTAAGGGGCGGCGGCGGCGCGGAGCTGCTCCATTTCCAAAGGGCTGAAAGGCGCGGGGAGGGGTTGAAAAAAATCCGGATTCAAAAGGCTTTCGGTTTGCAAGGCTTGCAGTGCGTAGAGGGGGGCACCGGAGATGCGGCGGGCCATGGCGGCGATGCGATCCTGGTCCACGAAGGGGCGCACGCAAGTGGTGCGAAATTCATGGGCCAATCCGCTGGCCTGGATGATACGGATGCTGTCGGTCAGCGCCTCGGCGCAGGGACGGGGGCTCAGGTGGGGGGCATATTCTTCCGGCAAGGTTTTCAGATCCATGGCCAGGTAGTCGACCAAGCCGGCTTCCAGAAGACGGGCCACCACCTGGGGTCGGCTGCCGTTGGTGTCGAGTTTCAGCAGGAAACCCAATGATTTAATGGCACGACAGATCTCCACCAGATCCCCCGAGAGGGTGGGCTCGCCGCCGGTGATGACCACTGCATCGAGGAAGCCGCGTCGCTGTTCCAGAAACGCCACGAAATCATCCAGGGCCATGGCGCCGCCGGCTGGCAGGTCCCCCCGGGCCAGATCCGGATTATGGCAATAGGGGCAGGCGAAGTTGCAGCCGGTGAGAAAAACGACACAGCTCACCAGGCCTGGATAATCGATCAGGGATGTTTTTTGAAGGCCGGCAATGGACATGGCACGTACCTATTCGCCGCCGAGCGCAGAGGCTCACGGGGGGGCGACCGACAAACTGCGGGGCCCATTGTCGGTCGCCGGCATTTCAACCAAGGTTGAAGGTTCGGGGCGGATCGACATCCACCGTTGCCGCCGCCGACTGGGGAATGGGTCTCTGGTATTTCACCACCCCGGAGCAGACTTCGGTCCTGCTGGTGCACCGGTCGCAACAGGTATGCTGGCCCGCCAGGTAGCCGTGATGCGGACAGACGCTGAAAGTGGGGGTCAACGTGAAATAGGGCAGCCGATAATTGGACGCCACCTTGCGGACCAGGCGCTTGAGGGCTGAGATGTCCTGAATTTGCTCGCCGAGGAAAATGTGCAGGACCGTGCCGCCGGTGTACTGGCTTTGCAGATCGTCCTGGAGGCGCAGGGTTTCGAAGAGGTCGTCGGTGAAGTTGACGGGCAGTTGACTCGAGTTGGTGTAGTAAGGGCTGGCCCCCTGTTGGTACTGATTCTCGTTGGCGCAGACGATCTGCGGATGCTTGCGTTTGTCCAGCATCGCCAGGCGATAGGCGGTGCCCTCCCCGGGAGTGGCCTCCAGGTTGAAGATTTCGCCGGTGTGATCCTGCAACTCTCCGATGCGGGCGCGCAGATTCGCCATCACCTTCAGGGCGAAGGCCTGACCGGCATCGGTGGTGAGATCCTGGTGGATGAAATTGAGGCAGGCCTCGTTCATTCCGATGATGCCGATGGTGGAAAAGTGGTTCTTCCAGAAATCCCCGGCGCGGCTCTTGACCTGGCGAAGGTAAAACCGACTGTAGGGGTAAAGGTTCTTTTCGGTAAAATTTTCGAGGACTTTACGTTTGACGGCGAGACTTTCCGCCGCCAGGGTGACCTGCCGGCCGAGGCGGTTGAAAAAGTCCGCTTCGCTGTCGGCCAGGTAGCCGATGCGCGGCAGGTTGATGGTCACCACGCCGATGGAACCGGTGAGGGGGTTGGCACCAAAGAGCCCGCCGCCCCGGCGGCGCAGCTCGCGGTTGTCCAGGCGCAGCCGGCAGCACATGGAGCGGGCGTCGTCGGGAGACATGTCGGAGTTGATAAAATTTGAAAAATAGGGGATGCCGTACTTGGCGGTCATTCGCCAGACCGGATCCAGGTTTGGATTGTCCCAGTCGAAATCGGCGGTGATGTTGTAAGTGGGAATGGGAAAGGTGAAGACACGGCCGTTGGCGTCGCCGGCCATCATCACCTCGGCGAAGGCCTGGTTGAACAGGTCCATCTCCGGTTGAAAATCCCCGTAGGTGTCTTCCTGGTAGCCACCGCCGATGATTACTGGCTGATCCCGCAGAATCTTCGGGGGCTGCAGGTCCATGGTGATGTTGGTGAACGGGGTCTGGAATCCCACCCGGGTGGGGATGTTGATGTTGAAGATGAATTCCTGGATCGCCTGGCGCACTTCGGTGTAGTCGAGTCCGTCGTAGCGGATGAAGGGGGCCAGCAGGGTGTCGAAGTTGGAGAAGGCCTGGGCCCCGGCCGCTTCCCCCTGGAGGGTGTAGAAAAAATTGACCACCTGCCCCAGGGCTGATCGCAAATGCCGCGGCGGTGCGCTGGCCACCTTGCCTTCCACCCCGGTGAATCCCTGGAGGAGCAGATCCTGCAGGTCCCAGCCGACGCAGTACACCGACAGCAGGCTCAGGTCGTGCAGGTGAAGGTCCCCGTCCTTGTGGGCGGTGCGAATCTCCGGGGGATAGATGCAGTTGAGCCAGTACTCGGCGGTGACATCGGAGGAGATGTAGTTGTTGAGCCCCTGCAACGAGTAACACATGTTGCTGTTTTCTTTTATTTTCCAATCCAGCTTGTCGATGTAGTGTTCCACGAGGCTGGCATTGGCGCGGCTGGTGATACTGCGGATCTGCGCATGCTGCTCCCGGTAGAGGATGTAGGCCTTGGCCGTTTTGTAGTACGGGGAATCCAGCAACACCCGTTCCACGATGTCCTGGACCTCCTCGACCTCGGGCGTCGGCCCCAGGCGCAGTTCGTGGCTCAACGTCAACACCCGCAGCGTGAGCTTGCGCGCTTCCCGTTCGGTGAACTCGCCCGTTACGGCACCGGCCTTGGCGAGGGCGGCGGTGATCTTGGTGGAATCGAACTCGACGATACGGCCGTCACGTTTTTTGATCTGCTCGAACACGGCGTTCTCCTGTGGACAAAAACCGGCCGTCGCTGAAACCCGTCATGGCTTCAATCGGTGCATCGACGACCGCATCATGGTTGGGGATGGTTTCGGACGCGGGTCCGAAAAAGCGGTATCCAGGGTAAAATCGAAGGGTTCGAATCGACGTTGACGCGAACTCATGGGTAAGGACGATTAGCACAACATGTTGTGGCTGTCAAACATTATTGTCTATATATTGATAATAACAGTCTTTTTGCGCAAGACGCAAGAATGGAAGAGCCGGTCCCTGGCGCAAAGAGACAGGTACCGAATGATGGGCGGGCAGGAGGGGGCGGATGCGTCTGGAGGAAAGTTCGCTGTACGGTAAGGTGATTGTGCCATGGTATGATTCCGACGGAATCATCATCGCCGTGATCGTTGCCATGGTGCCGGTGTGCCTGTTCGCGGCGGTGGGCCTCGTGGTTTCCTTCGAAGCGCCTTTCCACCGGGTTGTTGTGGCATGGGTGCCGGCTGTGCTGGCGGTTGGTAGTCTGTTCGTGTTGATCGGTTCTTCGGTGCGCCTGATCAAGCGAAGGCGGTTCCGGCGGCGGCCGTCCTGAGGCTTGGAAGCCGACTCAATGGTCGGCTTCCATCGCCGGTAGCAACCGTTCGATGAAGCGATGCACAATCTTGGCGGTCAGTCCCCAAATCACCACGTCTCGGTAGGGATAGACCAGCTCACGAGCGTTTGGCATTCGGCCGCGGTAGCGACGCTCGAGATGGGTGGAGATGATGACGGCGAGGGGAATCTCCAGGACCCGCGCCACCTCGGCGGCCTCGTGGCGCACCGGCCCCTTGCCGTCCCAGATCCCCACGAAGGCTTCCACCTCCCGCATGGCAATGGTCTGAAAGCGTCCGAGGGACCCGAGCATCTCCACCTGGACCGGTGGAATGCCCAGCTCCTCCTCCAGTTCTCTCAGTGCCGTGGCCAACGCCGTTGGATCCTGATCGTCCTGATGCCCGCCGGGAAGGGCCACCTGGTTACGCCAGGGATAACCTTCGGTGTCGGTTTTCTGAATGGCCAGCAGATGAGGCTCGGTTTTCTCGAAGACCAGCAGGCTGACGCTGGCCGGCCGAAACCCCGGGGTGGGCGAAACCAACTGCTCGCGGGCAACAAGCCTTTCCAGGACCCGGAGATCAAGGGGTCTCTTCATGCCGTCCTCCGGTTGCGGCGCCGACGGGCATCAGGCGCGCTTTGTTCTGAGGCCGTATGCCTCACACGCCCCCCATCGCCCCACTGATCCAATAGAGCCGATTGGTGAGCAGCAACAAGCCGATGGCAATCAGCAGAATGCCGGCGGCCATGTTGAGGTAGCGGATCGCCGGGGCGGCCTTGCGCACGAAGACGAGCAGCAGGTTGATGAACACCGACAGGGTCAGAAAAGGGATGGCCAGTCCGGCGGCATACAGCGACAACAGCAACACTCCCTGGCCCACGGTTTCCTGGTTGCCGGCAACGATGAGAATCGAGCCCAGCAGTGGTCCGATGCACGGACTCCAGCCGGCTCCGAACGCCATGCCCACCAGAAAGGTGCCCAGCAGGTGCATCGGCTTGCGGTTCATGTGAACGCGCTTTTCAAAATCAAGCCATCCGATCCGCCAAATGCCCGTGAGATGGATGCCGAAGATCACGATCAATGCGCCGCCCAAGATCCGGATCGTGTCCCGGTAGGCAAAAGCCAGGGAGCCGAAAAGAGAAGCCGAGGCGCCCAGGAGGATGAAAACGAGGGAAAAGCCCAGCACGTAAGCCAGGGTGGCGCGTACCACCGCGCCCCGCAGGCCGGCACGTGCCTCGCCGGTGAGTTCCTCCAGGGAAAAGCCAGTGATGAAGGTAAAATAAGCCGGCACCAAGGGGAGAATGCACGGCGAGAAAAAGCTCAACAAGCCGGCCACGAGGGCGGCGCCATAGGAAATGTTGTCGATGGACATGGAATTCCTCTGGGGTACTGAAGGTCAGCGCGACCCACCGTTGGCAAAGTTCTCGATGCAGATCTCACCGAGTTCCCGGGATCGTGCCGTGGCCGCTTCCACGGCGTTGATGAGGGTGGTGCGCAACCCCCCTTTTTCCAGGGTGTGGATCCCGGCGATGGCCGTGCCGCCCGGAGAGGTGACCCGGTCCTTGAGCTGGCCGGGGTGTTCCTTGGATTCCAGGAGGAGCTTGGCGGCTCCCAGGACGGTCTGGGCGGAAAGAAACAGGGCATCCTGGCGGGCCAGGCCCATCTTGACGCCGGCGTCGGCCATGGCGTCGATGATCATGAAGATATAGGCCGGGCCACTGCCTGAAAGACCGGTAATGGCGTCCATGAGGTAGTTTTCGCCGATGAAGACCGTCTTGCCCACCGCGTCGAAAATCGCCATGGCCACCCGAATATCCTCTCTGCTGGCGTTGTCGCCTCCCGCCACGGCGCTGGCGCTTTCGCCGACAAAGGCGCAGATATTGGGCATGACCCGAATCAGGCGCAGCTTTTTCGCCAGGCACGATTCGATGGCGGCCAGCGGCACACCGGCGGCGATGGAAATCACCAGCTTGGTCATGTCCAGGTGATCGGCGGTCTCTCTGAGCACCTTGGCCAGGATTTGGGGCTTGACGGCATAGACCACGATGTCGGCGGCGCGCACGGCAGCGACGTTGTCCGTCATGGTCTGTACACCGTACTTGGTGCCGATGGTTTCCAGCTTGACCGAGTTGGCATCGGTGCAGATGATCTGTTCAGGGCGGGCCGAACGGTTGCCGAGCAGACCGCTGACCAGCGCTTCGCCCATGTTGCCGGTGCCGATGAAGGCGATGGTTTTGTCCGAAAGCATTTTGATGGTTCCCCCGCAGCATCACGCCGCCATTGTCCGAATCCAGAATCCCGGAATTGAGATCTGGCCTAAACTCTAAAAATTAGTTGAAGGCCTCTCTCGGGTCAAGCGAAAAGGCGGATGTGGAAAGGCGGCCGGCGAGGCCCCGTTTCAGGCATATCGGGACGCGATCTCCCTGAAACGCTCCTGGTTTTCAACAAAGACGTCCACCACATCCGGATCGAAATGGGTCCCGCGTCCTTCAACGATGATCTGGGCGGCTTTTTCGTGGGGCAGGGGCCCCTTGTAAACGCGTTTGCTGATCAACGCATCGTAGACGTCCGCCAGGGCCATCAACCGGCCGCCAAGGGGGATCTGTTCGCCCTTCAGCCCGTGGGGGTATCCGGAGCCGTCCCACTTTTCGTGGTGGGAGATGGTGATTTCCCGGGCCAGCGACAGAAAGGTTCGGTCCCCCTCTCCGAATGACTGCTCTTCCGCCACGGCCAGGGCTTCGGCGCCAAGGAGGGTGTGGTTTTCCATCTCCTTGCGCTCCGCGTCGGTGAGGCGCCCCGCCTTCAGCAGGATATGATCGGCGATGCCCACCTTGCCGATGTCATGCAGCGGCGCGGTTTTGTAGAGCAGCTCGATGGTTTCCGGATCCAATGTGCGACGGTACTTAGGGTTTTGGGCCAGCCCCCGGGCGAGGATTCGCACGTATTCGCGGGTCCGTCGGATATGACCGCCCGTTTCGTTGTCACGGGTTTCCGCCAGGGCCATGAGGCTTGAAATGGTGGCATCCTGGGATTTGACCAGCTGCTGGTTGCGTACGCGTAGTTCCCGCCGCGAGAGGCCGTATTCCAGGAAGCTGACCACCGCGGAGGTTAACACCAGGGCCATTTCCAGGGCGAGGGGGGAAAGCCAGATGCCCGGTCCATCCAGGAGTCGCCAACTGGTGCAGACGGCGGCCAGGACGGCCCCGCCGATGACAACAATGCAAGGAATCGGACCGGCGGTGACGATCAGCCAGGTCACCAGAAGGCCGGCGGCCACCACGGCCACCGCCTCGGCACCCGAAGCCCAGGGGGGACGCACGAGGAAGTCGTCCTGCAAGATGTTGTCCAGCGCCGTGGCGTGGACCTCGATGCCGGGGAAAACCTGTCCCAGCGGTGTCACATGGAGATCACCGAGCCCCGGCGCCGCCGTTCCCACGATGGCGATGCAACCGTTCAGGTCGGGTAGGGAGCCTTCCATGATTTCCGCCACGGAGTAGGTGGGAAAGGTCTTTCGGGGGCCCCGGTATCGCAAGAGCAGACGCCCCTGAGGGTCGAGATGGATCCGCTGCCGATCCAGTTGAACAAATCCGCCGTCCCCGCTGCACCCCACACCGATGGCCGGTGACGAGCGGTGGGCCATGGCGGTGGCCAGCATCAAGCTCGGATAAACGGACTGGTCGTAGATGGCCAGCAGCGGTACGCGCCGCAGGACGCCGTCGCCATCGGACAACGCGTTGATGAATCCGGATCCCCTGGCGGCCGCGGTCAGTGGTGACAAGCTGCAAGTCACCGCGCTGGCGTGATAGAGGGAGAATTCAGGAAGGGGCGACACGGCGGAAGCGGAAAAAACGGGTTGAATGCGACACGTTTCGGCGGTTTCGGAGGAAGAAGAACCGTTGAAGAGAAACTTGTATCCGAGGACTGTATGCTGGTGGGCCATGGCCTTGGCCAGCATCCGGTCATAGTCGCGTTTGTCCGGCGGAAGCGTGTCCAGCGGCAGGTGAAGATGGAAATCGGTTTGCAGATTTTTTTGAACCGACAGGGGGGAGGAACGGTCCTGGCCGACCAAAACGAGGTCCAGGGCGACAATGGCGACTCCCGCTTCCGAGAGACGCGAGATCAGTCGGGCCAGGTGGTGCCGGGGCCAAGGCCACTGCCCGTAGCGATCCAGGGCCCGATCGTCAGCGGCAATGAGCACCGGAATCGGAGAGGGGGGGCGTAGCCGCGTTTGCGCCAGCAGGACATCGAAGGTCTTGTGTTCAATATGGGAAAACAGCGCCGGGCGAAAGATATGAATCGCCAGCACCAGAAGGGTCACCGTCAATCCGGTGCAGATGAGATAAGGGGCTGCCCGGCGCTGAAGGTGGGGCGATCTCCGGGGAGACCTCCTCTTGGGAGCCATCAGCGAACGATGACCTCCACCCGCCGGTTGCGCGGTTCCGGGACTTGGTCGGCGGTGGGGACCAGTGGCAGGCTGAATCCATGTGAATATAACCGAATCGTGGCAGGATCCACGCCGGCTTCGACCAGATGGTCCCGGATCGCCTCGGCCCGTTCGAGAGATAGGCGCAGGTTGTAGGCTTCGCTTCCCACCCGGTCGGTGTGGCCACTGATGCGCACATCGACCGATTTTCGGCGCTGGATGGCCGACAGGATGGATTGGAGGTCCGCCGTCGATTTGGTCGTGAGGACGGTGGTATCCGCTTCAAAATAGAGCCGGAAGGTTTCCGGCGGCTGGGGAAGGGCGGCCAGGGCCTCACCGTATTGGCGGGTGATTTCTTCCGGCGCCAGCGTCCGAGGGGGGGTGGGGCTGGCCTCGGGGTCTTTTACCTGTGTCTCCTGGCGAGCGGTTTGCAAGGATTGCGATCCGGCCGCGGATTTCACTTCGATGCGACCCACGCTGCCATCGGCGTCTTCCAGCAAAACGACGCGGGTTCCCTGGGCGGCGCAGCCCGAAAGGGCCATCAACCCAAGGGCCAGAAAGATATGCCACACTCTCATCGGTTTCCTTCCACTTTGACGAGGAAACGGGTCCCATAGCTGGAGATGACCGCGTCAGGAGTTGCCACCCGGACCTTGTCCGGCGCCAGCCGCCCGATGGCACCGGAAACGTAGGCCAGAGATCCCTTGATCAGTCTGGCGGCGATGGAAAGCAGCCCTTCCCGGGGGTTGAAAGCATAGTCCTCAAGGTTCAGATGGCTGTTGGGCCCCAGCGACAGCAGGGTGTCATCTTCCAGAAGGATGCCGACGCTGCCGTTTTCGTCGGTGCGCACCGCATCGCCGGGATAGAGAAGCTGGCCGATTTCGGCTGGCAGAACGTTTTCGCCACGGATCACCCGGGCCTGGCCGCTGAGGGTTTTGATATAGCCGGCGCTATCCGGTTGGGCCCAAGCGCTGCCGGCGGAAAAAAACAGTGCAATACCCGCGAGCAGAAGATGTTTCATCGGCAGGAAGTCTCCCTTGGGGAAAGAGGGGTTGGCGTGGATGTTCCGATCTCATCTGGAGAGAAAGGTTCTTATTCCCGTCAAGCTCTAAACCAAAAAGGAGCTTATTGCAACCGGAAGGAGATTTTCCGGCCGAGGCGTCCGCCGTGGCCTGGGTTGCCACGGCGGCGCTAGCGGCCGGGAATTCGGCTACTTGAGGGCTTCCACCTGACAGGTGAGGTCGCGGTAGGGAGAAAAGGCGGCCAGAATCATCTGGTCGTCGTCGGTGAGGCGCTCGGTCACCAGGCGGGCCACCACCTCGCCGATGCCCGGGCCGAGCATGAAGCCTTGGCCGCACATGCCGGTGACATGAACCAGCCCCTGGATGTCCCGGTTGGCGCCCACCAGCGGCGACCCGTCGCTGGTCATCGGGTAGATGCCGCGCCACACCCGGCGCACCCGGATGTTTTTGAGCCGTGGCATCAGATCGATCATCCGGCCGCAACACTGGGGCAGGAAGACCGATGTCGAACGGGTGTCCGTGCCGGAGATGGGTGGATCGGGGGTGATGCAAAAGACGAGCTGGCCGTGGGGGTTCTGGTAAAAGTAGTAGTTGTTGGAGCCCGGGGCCGGCCTGAGGTCGACGATCATGGCAGGGCAGAACATCGCCACCGGCTCGGTGATCCCGGCCTCGTGGGATTCGGGCAGTACCGGGATCTGGCACCCCGTGGCGCGGGCCAACTCGCCGGAGAAGGCGCCGGCGGCATCGATGACCATCGGGGCCCGGTATTCCCCCCGATCGGTGGCGGCCCCCGCGACCCGATCCCCTTGCACCATGAGGTGGGACACCTTTTCCTTGAAGCGGAATGTCACCCCCAGGGCGCAGGCCCGGCGGTAGAAGGCGTTGACCGCCAAAAGCGGCGAGGCGGAACCGTCGTCCGGTGCGATGGTGCCGCCGCGCAGACCGTCACGGTTGATTCCCGGCACCGCGTCGGCCATTTGCGCAGGGCCCACCCAGGCGATGTTGAGCCCGTACTGCTGTTGGACGGGCAGATACCCCTTGAGGACCGTCTCCTCGGTTTCGCGGTAGACGGGAAAGATGTAGCCGCCCTTTTGCCACTCGATATCGTCCCCGTAATTTTCCCGCCAGGTGGAGAAAATTTGCAGGCTTCGCTCGCAGGTGACGATTTTGGCCGGGGCGGAGTGGGTGGCCCGGATCCCGCCGATGGCGTGCTTGTTGTCCCCCTGACCGGGGCTGGGACGCATATCCAGGACCAGGGTCCGCAAGCCGGCCGCGCCCAGGGCCATGGCGGTGGGAACGCCGATACTGCCGGCGCCGACAACGATCACATCGTATGGGTTCATTGGCATTCACCTCCCTCGACCCCGGCCAGGGTCCCCATGGGGACCTCGACGAACAGGGGGCGATCCACGCGATCCGTCACTTCCCCCAGGTCGATCCCCTCCTCCTGGAAGATGCGCCAGATCATGGGACGACAGGTCTTGGCACCGCAGGCGCCCATTCCGGCGCGGGTCATCGCCTTGAGTTGATTGATATCGCGAACCCCGGCGCGGATGGCGGCACGGATCTCGCCGGCGGTCACCCGCTCACAGCGGCAGACCATCGCCTCATCGGGCAGCGGAGCGTTTTCATACAGAAAGGATGGTTCAATGGCCGGTTCCTGGAGGCGAATTCCCGCCGCCCGCTTGGCGATGGCCTTGTCCAACTGGACCTGGACGAGAAGCGTTCCGGGGTAATCCTTTTTGCTGCGGACGCGCACCACGGGAAAATTCCCCAGAACCTGACCCTCGCGATCGGTGACCGTCACCAGCTTGCCCGTCTCCACCCGCTCCCGCCACACCTCGTAGGGGAGGCTCACCAGGGGGTGGTCGGCATCCTTGCGGTAGTCGACGATGGTGATGGCCAGCCCCGGGCACACCGCGGCGCAGGCGAGACAACCGGTGCACGTTTTGGCGTCATCGCGGTAAGGCAGGCCGGTGAGAAGGTCGCCCTCGGTGTGGATGGCCTCGACGGGACAAACCGAAGTGCAGGGGTTGCAAGGGACTTCCTGGGTGCAGTGAAAGACCGGAAAGACGCCCGTTTCCGCCTCGGGGGGACACTCGGACACCGTCTTGCCCGGTTTCGACTTGAGGATGGCCGCCTTGGCTTCCCAGTCGGCGGGCATCTCCCCCAAATCCACCCCCAGGGCGCGGGCGATCTTGAAACCCTCGATGCGGCCGGCGAACATGGCCGCCGAGGCCTCGGCGATTTCCCGGGCGTCGCCGGCGGTGAAGACCTCCATGCCGAACTGACGGGCCTTGATGGCGAATTCGTTCACCTCGGAGAGCCCCACCGCCACCAGCACCGTATCCACCGCATAGTTGCGATGGGTGCCGGGTACCACCTGCCAGTGTTCGTCCAGCCGGGCGATGGTGGCCGATTCCACCCGCTGGTCGCCCTGGGCGGCCACGATGGTGTGACGGGTGAAGATCGGTACCCCCAGGCGGTGCAGCTTGTCGGCATGCACTCTGTATCCGCCCACTTCCGGTAGGGCTTCGATGAGAGCCGCCACCTCGATACCGGCCTGAATGGCGTGATAGCCGGCGATGAGGCCCACGTTGCCGCCGCCCACGATCAGCACACGGTTGCTGGAGCGCACCAGATCCCGGTTCACCAGGGTCTGGAACGCCCCGGCGCCGTAGACCCCCGGGAGGGTGTTGCCGGGGAAGGAGAGCATTTTTTCCCGGGCGCCGGTGGCGATCATCAGCTTCCTGGGACGGATGAGGCGGTAGCGGTTGCCGGTGACCACGCCGACGACCTGGTCTGCAAAGACGCCCACCGCCGTGGTGTTGAGCCAGATCTGCACCGACGGCAGGGCCCCCACTTCCTCGGCCAGCAGCTCGCCGATGCGGTAGCCACGGGTGCCGGCATGGGAATCGGCCACCGATCCGAAGAATTTGTGGGTCTGAAGCACCAGCTTGCCGCCGAGGCGGTCCTTGTCGTCGATGAGAAGGGTGGGCACGTGGCACTTGCCCAGCTCGATGGCGGCGGAAAGACCGGCCGGGCCGGCGCCGATGATCAGCACCTCGATGTCGACGGTGTCGATGGGCTGGCGGGAGGCCGGGGCATCGTCGGCGGGCAGGCGGGGCAGCCCCTCGACGCTTTCGACTTGCATCCCGGCGCAAAGGGGGGTCATGCAAGCCTTTACCGGCCGGCCGTCAGCCATCACCAGGCATTGGCTGCACTGGCCGTTGGCGCAGAAAATTCCCTGGGGGCTGCCGTCCTTGGGATGGTGGCCGAAGATCTGGACGCCGTTGGCCACGAGGGCCGAGGCGATGGGTTCGCCGGCGTAGCCTTGCAGCGGCTCTCCGTTCCAGGTGAAAGGCACCATCTGCCGGTCTGGCACGGTGAGGACCGGGTGGTGGTGAATCCGGTGTTCGTTCATTACAGCCTCCTGATGATGCAGGCCTGAAGCGGAAGGCCGCGCCGGCCGAAAGGGGCGTTTTGTTCAGACCCGCCGCCGGTTTCCGTTTGGAGGAAAGCGAGGCGGTCCAAAAGGGTTAAACCATTTACCCCTTACAAGCGCGACTTGTCAAAATATTTTTTGAGTCCGGCAGGCACCTGAGATCGGCCTATATGAATATTAACCAACTGGTTTTATTTTATAAAAGTGCTTTTTCGGCGCATGGGAGCGGTTGCGACGGGATTGTCTGAATGGTCATTTGTCATCGTTATTGGTTAGAATTTTTCTGTATCCCTTGACTTGTTTGGGGTGTTTGGATAGAAAAGGTTAAACCATTTGCCCAGAATTGAGGTGTCCCGGTGAACAACGAAGCTCCCCCCTTTCGCGAGGCCTCGCGCAATCGCATCTTTCAGGATGTGGTGAACCAGGTCCAGGATGCCATCCTCGAAGGGCGCCTGAAGGCCGGTGACGTACTGCCGCCGGAGCGGGAACTGAAAAAAATGTTCAACACCAGCCGCGGCACCCTGCGCGAGGCGTTGCGGGTGCTGGAAGAGCGCGGGTTGTTGGAAATTCGTCTCGGCATGCGGGGAGGGGCGGTGGTGAGGACGATCAGCAGCCGCCAGGCCTCGGAGTCCCTGGCGTTGCTGGTGCGCTCGCGCAAGGTGGCCCTCAAGCACCTGGCCGAATTTCGCGAGGGGATGGAGGGCAATGTGGCCTCACTGGCCACCCAGCGCGCCACCGCTGAGGATATCCAGTCCTTGCGGGCACTGGTGGAAGAGGCCGGCCGCCACATGACCGAAGGGCGGCGTGATGAATTTCTCGATGCCGACAAGCGCTTTCACCTCGCCTTGTCCGGCATTACCGGCAACCCGGTGTACAATTACGTTTTTCACTCGATTCATGACAACATTCACCGTTACTATGACCAGTACCTGTCCATGGATGGCAGAGAACTGCGGGAAAACTTCCAGGATCTCCAGGACATTCTGCGTGCCGTGGCCAACCGTCGGCCCGATGAGGCCAGGGTAATGGCCCAGAGTCACGTGCATCGTTTTCACCGTTACATGGAAGCCCGTCAAGCCAGAGACCCGCATTCGGACAACCTTCCGGGAGGAACACCATGACCGAATTACAACTCAAATCGCTGAAAGTCCATCCGTACCGGCGCCCGGCCATCGACAAGGGATACGCCAACCAGAGCCTGCACATCGATATCGGCACCGATGCCGTCGAGATCCGACCGGTGGACCAGCGCATGAAAGACGTGTTTGTGGGCGGCAAGGGGTTCGATTTGTGGCTCCTTTGGCTTGCGGTCAACGAAAAAACACGTTGGGATTCCCCGGAAAACGGGGTCTGCGTCTCTTCGGGCCCCATGGGCGGCACCCCGGGCTACCCCGGTTCGGGCAAGAGCATCGTGACGACCATTTCACCGCTGACGGGAATTCCCGTGGACTCCAACGTGGGCGGCTACTTCGGCCCCTACCTGAAGTTTGCCGGTTTCGATGCCTTGTGCGTCACCGGGGACGCGGAAGGCGAAAAGGTGGTCTTCATCGACGGCATCGACGAGAAGATCGAGATCTTCGACGCCCCCGGGCTGGCCGACGATGCTTACGCGCTTTCAGCGGCCCTGACCGAGCATTTCGGACAGGGCAAACCGGTGGATATCTCGGTGGTTTCCACCGGCAGCGGCGCGCGTCATACCCGATGGGGGTGCCTGAATTTTACCTGGTATGACACCAAGCGCCGGCGGGCTCGCTACAAGCAGGCCGGCCGCGGCGGCATCGGTACCGTCTTTGCCCAAAAGGGGATCAAGGCCCTGGTGGTTCGCTGGGGGCACGTGTCCCTGGACACCAACCACCCGGCGGACAAGGACGCCCTGCGGTCGGTGGCCAAGCTGCACTCCAAGGAGATCGTGGAGCTGGATCCCAAACAGAACCGCATGGCCAAAGTCGGCACGACTCACCTGGTGCCGATCATGAACGCCCACGACTGCCTGCCGGTCCACAATTTCCGCTACGGCAGCCACCCGGGGGGCAACAACCTCGGCGAAGAAACCTACGAGCACATCTTCGATCCCGGTTTTGACGGCTGCTGGCGCGGCTGTACGGTGGCCTGTGCCCACGGGGTGCGCGATTTTGTCCCCATGACCGGCCCCTACCAGGGGCAGCGGGTGTTCGTCGACGGCCCGGAGTACGAAACCATCGCCGGCTGCGGTTCCAACCTGGGGATTTTCGATCCGTACACGGTGCTGGAGCTCAATTTCTACTGTGACGCCTACGGACTGGACACCATCTCGGTGGGCACGGGAATCGCCTTTGTCATGGAGTGCTACGAGGCCGGCGTCATCGACACAAGCCACACCGAGGGGCTGGAGCTGCATTTCGGCAACCGCCTGGCGGCCCTGGAACTGTTGCACCAGATGGGTCGGGGGGAAGGCTTCGGACGGATCGTGGGGCAAGGTATCCGGCGCATGAAGCAGATCTTCGCCGAGCGCTTCGGGGCCGATCCGGCGTTTCTGGCCGACATCGGCATGGAATCCAAAGGCCTGGAGTTTTCCGAGTACATGACCAAGGAGTCGCTGGCCCAGCAGGGCGGCTATGGCCTGACGCTAAAAGGGCCTCAGCACGACGAGGCGTGGCTGATTTTCCTGGACATGGTGCACAACTTCATGCCCACCTTCGATCAGAAGGCCGAAGCCCTGCACTGGTTTCCCATGTTCCGCACCTGGTTTTCCCTCTGCGGTCTCTGCAAGCTGCCCTGGAACGACATCGTGCCCGCGGACAACCGGGAAACGCCGGAGCCGGCCAAGGTCGTCAAGCACGTGCAGTGGTACGCCGAATACTTCTCGGCCGTCACCGGCCGGCAGGTCGGTGCCGATGACCTGATCGTCATGAGCGAGAAGGTCTACAATTTTCAACGGATTTTCAACCTGCGCATGGGCGGCGGCCGGCGTGCCGATGATACGATTCCCTACCGGGCCATGGGACCGGTGACCGAGGCGGAGTACCTCTCGCGCCAGGAGCGCTACGACGGCCAGTTGGTGGCGGTGTGGCAGGAATCCATCGAGGGCCTGTCCACCGCCGAGAAGGTGGCGCTGCTGCGGCGGCACCGGGAGGCGCAGTACGAGAAGCTCAAGGATGCCGTTTATCAGCGCCGCGGCTGGACCGCCGACGGGATCCCGACCCTGGCCACGGCCCGGCGCCTCGGCATCGATTTTCCCGAAGTGGTGGCGGTGCTGGAACAACACGGGGTGACCGAGTAAACCTCAGATTTTAAATTTCAGGTTCCCATGGTGCGCATCGGCGATGAGCTGGAGATTTCCTGGACCGAGGGGATGACGGTGGGCGACCTGGTGGATCGGGTCCCCGGGGGCCGCGACTGTGCCGCGGTGCGGGTCAACGGCCGCATCGTGGCCCGGCCCAACTTCCACCGGACCCCGGTGCCCGACGGGGCCCAGGTGTACCTGGTGCCGATGATCGTGGGGGGGTGACCGGCCGGTGGCGCCGGACTTGAGGTGAGGGGAAAAATAGGTTAGTGATTCAATCTCTGGGATATCCGCCCGTTTCGATCCGTTCACCTTCAACAAAGTGAAAGCCTATGTTCGTCATCGCCAATTTCATTGCCGCCCTGGCAACGATCATCCACTACGTGCTCACCTTCTATCTGTGGATCGTCATTGCCCGCGCCGTACTTTCCTGGGTTAATCCGGATCCGTACAATCCCATTGTGCGGTTTATCTACAACATCACCGAGCCGGTGCTGGGCTGGGTGCGGCGAAAAGTGCCGCTGAATTTCGGTCCGGTGGATTTTTCGCCGATCATCATTTTTCTGGCGATCATCTTTCTCCAGCAGTTTCTCGTGGGCAGTCTCCAGGGATTGGCGCTTTCCCTGCGGTGACCGCCGGCGCGCGAAAGTTCTGCGCGCATCCCGTTGACATCCCTCCAGGACCACAGGAAAAAGGCAGATGGCCAAAATCGACGCGTTTTTCAAGTTGATGAACGACCAGGGGGCTTCGGACCTGCACCTGGTGGCCGGTCAGGCGCCGGTGCTGCGGATCACCGGGGACCTGGAGCGTGTCAAGTACAAGGTGCTTGACGACGACACCCTGCGGGCCATGCTCTACGAGATCGCCCCGGAGGACAAGGTCAAGGTTTTCGAGGAGACCGGCGACGTCGATTTCGGCTATGAGATCCAGGGGCTGGCCCGTTACCGGGCCAACTTTTTCCGACAGAAATACGGTGTCGGCGCCGTCTTTCGCCAGATTCCCACCAAGATCCTCACCGCCGAACAGCTCGGCCTGCCCCCGGTCATCGCCAAACTGGCCAACCTGCCCCGGGGACTGGTCCTGGTGACCGGCCCCACCGGAAGCGGCAAGTCCACCACCCTGGCGGCCATCATCGACCAGGCCAACCGGACCCGCAAGGACCACATCCTGACCATCGAAGATCCCATCGAGTTCGTCCATGAAAGCCGGGGCTGCGTGGTCAATCACCGGGAAGTGGGGCTTCACACCCGAACCTTCAGTGCCGCCTTGCGCGGTGCTCTGCGCGAGGACCCGGACATCATCCTCGTGGGCGAGATGCGGGATCTGGAAACCATCAGTCTCGCCATCGAGGCCGCCTCCACAGGGCATCTGGTCTTCGGCACCCTGCACACCTCCAGCGCCGCCAAGACGGTGGACCGGGTCATCGAAGTCTTTCCGTCCAACGAGCAGCCCCAGATCCGATCCACCCTCTCCGACGGCCTGCGGGCCGTGGTGGCCCAGGTCCTCTTCAAGCGTATCGATACCAAAGGACGCTGCGCGGCGCTGGAGATTCTCATCGGCACCCCGGCGGTGCGCAACCTGATCCGCGAGGGAAAGAGCCACCAGATTCCCTCGATGATCCAGACCGGCAAGCGCTACGGGATGCAGCTTCTCGACGATGCGATCATGGACCTGCTCAACAAGGGGCGAATCGGCGCTGAAGAGGCCTACATGAAGGCCAACGACAAGGCCCGATTCCGGCCGTTGCTCAAGAGCCCGCCCACCGATTTCACCGAAGCCTGACGCCTGCCGGCGGGGGAAGCGTGATGCGCAAGCAGGAAATCGAATACATCATGGCCCGGATGCTCGATTCCCACGACAACGTGTCGGATCTGAACATCACGGCGGGAAAACCGTTCCAGGTGGAGAGCGCCGGCCAACTGGTACCGGTGGACCTCGACCCGCCTTTCCATGAGCTTTCTCCCTTTCAGACGGAAGTTTTCGCCCTCAACCTGATCAATGGCAACCGTCGCCTCATCGATCTGCTGCTGGCGGAAGGTTCCTGTGACTTGTCCTACGAACTGCCGGGAAAGGCCCGGTTCCGGGTCAATATTTTTTCCCGTCAGGGGCACTATTCCGTCGTGCTGCGTCGCCTGGAAACCAAGATTCCCACCATCGAAGAGATGGGGCTACCCAGGGCCTTCGAGAAAATTGCCGAGGAAAAAAACGGGATCGTGCTGGTCACCGGAGCCACCGGCAGCGGAAAGTCCACCTCCCTGGCCGCCGTGCTCAACCGCATCAACGACACCCAGTCGGTGCATGTGGTCACCCTGGAGGACCCGGTGGAGTACCAACATCCCCAAAAGCGGTCGACGTTCAACCAGCGGGAGATGGGCAACGACTTCGACTCGTTCGCCAACGGGCTGCGGGCTGCCCTGCGTCAAGCGCCCAAGGTGATTCTCGTCGGTGAGATGCGCGACCGGGAGACGGTGGAAATCGGGTTGTCCGCCGCGGAAACCGGCCACCTGGTGCTCAGCACCCTGCACACGGTGGATGCCGGGCAGACCATCAACCGCATCCTGGGCATGTTCGCCACCGAGGAGGAACACCAGATGCGCATCCGTCTGGCCGATACCGTCCGTTGGATCGTCTGTCAGCGATTGTTGCCCAAGATCGGCGGGGGCCGGGTGGCGGCCTTTGAAATCCTCGGCACCAACCTGAGGGTCAAGGATGCCATTCTAAACGGCGAATCCGAGGGGAAAACCTTCTACGAAATCATCGAGCAGGGGGCCACCTTCGGCATGACGACCTTTGACAGGTCCATCATCGGGCTATACGAAAAGGGGCTGATCACCGAGGAGACTGCCATGGCCTACGCTTCACGGGTCGGGGTGACCGGACGGGGCATCGACCGGGTCAAGAGCAGCCGCGGCGAGGCCACCACCGACATCGAGGATCTCGCTGTCGATTTTGACTACGGCAAACAGGATTCGCCGGGATCCTGAATGCTGGACCGGGGGAGCGCCGATGGATATCATCTGCCACCATTGCCAGGCCAAGTTCAAAGTGCCCGACGAAAAGGTTCCCGTGGACAAGGCGTTTACGGTCACCTGCCCCCGGTGCCAAAAAAAGCTGACCCGGACCGCCGCTTCGGGATCTCTGATGGCGGAAGTGGCCGATGGTGCCTACGATGAGACGGCGCGCCCCTTCGATTTCCTCGAAGAGGGGGTTATGTCGGCCATTGTCTGCGAGAACGATCCGGAATCCCGGGCAAGGGTTCTCGGTGCCCTGAAAACGTTGGGATGCGGTATCACCCAGGCGCCTTCGGCACGGGACGTGCTCAAGCGGATGCGCTTTCATGCTTTCGACCTGGTGGTGCTCAACGAACACTTCGATGCCGCGGATCCCGATCGCAACAGCGTGTTGCGCTACCTGGAGCGGATGCCCATGGCCACCCGGCGCCACCTCTTCCTGGTATTGATCTCCAATCGTTTCCGCACCATGGATCCCATGATGGCCTTCAACAAGAGCGTCAACCTGGTGGTCAACACCAAGGACCTCGGTGCCCTGGAAAAGATTCTCAAGCGGGGGCTGTCGGACAATGAAAATTTTTACCGGCCTTTCAAGGAAGGGCTGGCGCGTATTGGTAAGACCTGAGCCATGACGTATACCTGCGCCGATTATCGGATCGAAATGATGCTGCTGAGCCTGAAGCGCCAGGCGGCGGACAAAACGCTGCGCCCGGACGAACGGGAAACCATCGAGGCCCGGATTCGGGATCTCGAAATCGCCATGGGGATCGAAGATCCGTGAACGGCAAGGGCACAACGGTGCGGCAGGTGGCACCCGGACTTTTTCTCATCGGACTCCATCAGCCGAAACTGCCCGGCTTCGACGATTTCATCGGTGCTTGGGTCGTCACCGGCCCGCCCACCATTCTGGTGGACGTGGGCCCGGCGGCCAGCGTCGCCGCCCTGGCGGATTCTCTGGCCGCTCTGGGGATTGGGCGGCTGGACGCCATCCTGCTCACCCATATCCACATCGATCATGCCGGCGGGGCAGGGGATCTGTGCCGTCTGTTCCCCGATGCGCCGGTGGTCTGTCACCGGTCGGCCCATGGTCACCTCGCCGATCCCGCCCGCCTCTGGCAGGGGAGCCTGGAGACCCTCGGCGATACGGCCCGGGCCTACGGGCCCATCGGTGCCGTTCCCGCCGAGCGTCTGGTGGACGCCGAATCTTTTCACGATTTCGGCGTCGAGGTGCTGATGACCCCCGGCCACGCCCCGCATCATGTCAGCTTCCGCATCGACGATCGGCTCTTTGCCGGCGAAGCCGGCGGCGTGTTCCTCGACCGGGACGGTGAGATTTACCTGCGGCCGGCCACGCCGCCGCGATTTTTCCTGGAGACCAGCCTGGAGAGCCTGGATCGACTTATCGCCGTCGGTCACGCGATCCTGTGCTACGGCCATTTCGGCGCCACCCGCAACGGCCGGCGGCTGCTGGCGGCCCACCGCCGACAACTCCTCGACTGGGCCGAAACCATCAAAGCGGTCACCGGCGGCTTGGCCGCCGATGCGGACCCCCTCGCCCCCTGTCTGGCCCGCCTGCTGGAAACCGATCCGCTGCTCGTCGGCCTGCGGAATTTTGCGCCGGACGTGCGCCGGCGTGAACTGGGCTTTCTGCGCAACAGTGTGCGCGGTTTTTTGGGTTACCTGGTGTCCGTCCAGAGATGAGGATTTTTTTCGCGAGATACGGCGGGGGCCCGATTTCAACCGGGGCCGTCGCAGCGCTGTTTCGAGGATTTAAATCTTGGCGCCCAACGCCGGGATCGTGGGGGAAAACCTATCCCATATCTCACGGCAACGGCTATCTCCTGAAACGCTCACGAAGCTTCAGGTAAAACGCGGCGGCCTTTTCCGCCAAGGGGACTTCTCCTGCTTCGTCGTCGTTGATGCCGGCGCTGGCCGGGTCGATCATTTTCGCGTCCGGTCCGTACATGCCGGCGAACATTTCGAGGATGTTCTTTCTAACCATGCCTCGCAGCGGAATGTTGGCGATCATGCCGTACATGGCGGCGCCCCCCCGCAGGGCCAGTTCGGGCTTGGCCCGCGCGGTGCTGACGGCCTGGGCCAGGTCGTCAAGGTATGCGTCCACGACACCCGCGTGAAGCGGCGTCACCATGGCATGCAGCGCTTCGGGCCGCTGCAGGCGGTCGATGTGCCACCCCTTCTTTTCCATGAGGTCACCCACCGCGTAGATGTTGACGTCCCTGTCCACCGACCGGTAGGAGAAAACGCTCGCGTTGGGCCTGCCGATCACTTCCAGCTCAGGTATTCCGTTGATCCCGTCGATGAGCCGCTTCGCGGCTTCCATTGTTTCTTTCGTGATCGCCTTGTATCCCTCGACGCCCATGGCCTGCATGGCGGCCCAGGCCGCTGCGTAGGCGCCGCCGGGACGTGTTCCCAGGAGCGCCGGGGAGGCGAAAACCCCGCCTGGCCAGTTTTCATACACGAACATCTGGTGTTTCATCATCTCGATGTTCCGGTAGGTCAGGACCGAAGCCCCCTTCGCGCTGAACCCGTACTTATGCGTGTCGGCGGAAATGGACGTCACGCCGGGGACGCGGTAATCCCAGGCAGGAATGTCGTATCCCAGCATTTCCGCGAAGGGGAGGATGTCGCCGCCGAGACAGGCGTCGACGTGAAGCGGCGTTCCCGTTTCGAGAGCGATCCGGCCCAGTTCAGTGATGGGATCCACGATGCCGTGGGGATAGTCGGGCGCCGAGCCGAGGATCATGACCGTGTTACGGTTCACCAGCTTTTTCACCGCTCCGGCGTCGACGCGCCAGTCATCGTCGAGCGGCGCGTGGACCGCCTTGACGCCGAAGTACTCGGCCCCTTTTTCCCAGGCCACGTGGGCCGTTTCCGGAATGACCATGTTGGGCCTGCGGATGCCGCGGGCACGCCTGCCGTAATCACGGTACGTCTTTACCGGCAGCAGGCAACTCTCGGTGCCTCCCGAGGTGACGACGCCGACCACGTTCCGGTCGCCGTGCAACAGGGTCGCCGTCATTTGCACCACCTCGGTTTCAAGACGTTTCAAGCCGATGATGCCGGTTGTCAATCGTCCCCAGCACCATGGACAGGAGAGCCGCTCCCGTCAACTGTTTCCAGCGTTTAACGTCCATGGAAAACAGGAGCAGCGGCAGGGCGAGGGCGACGGCTGTTTCCGAAACGGCCGTCTGCGCCTGTTCCGCTCCATCGGGCAACGCACCGATATTTCCAAG
>JAQVTF010000272.1 GCA_028700185.1 Desulfobacteraceae bacterium
CGACACAGAGAGGAAAACACCATGTCCGACAAGATCAGCGTCCTTTTCATCTGCCGGCACAACATCGGACGGAGCCAGATCGCGGAGGCCTATCTACGCCAATTCGCCGGCGACCATCTCCGAATCGTAAGCGTTCGGCCAACCGCCCCCCCCCCACTTTCTCGCTCGCCGGTCGTAGGATTCACCTTGCGTGCAATGCCTACTGAGGACTGCGGTTGGGGAGCAGCTTGCGGTAATCTTCTTCGGTTTTGGCGAGGGGCAAGTTTTCGAACAGGTGGGTGAGATAATCGTGGGCCTTCCAGCCGTTGGCTTTTGCGGTCTCGATCAGGCTGTAATACACGGCGGCCGCACGGGCGCCATCGGGGTTGCCGGCAAAGAGCCAGTTCTTTCTTCCGACCACAAACGGCCGGATCGCATTTTCCGCCAGGTTGTTGTCCGGCCGGAGCCGACCGTCTTGCAGATACACTATCAGGCGCTGCCAGTTGTTGAGCGTGTAAGCCACGGCCTTGCCGAGCAATCCCTTGGGAGGCGTCACCAGCACCTTGGCATCCAGCCACACCTTGAACTCGTCGAGCACCGGTTTGGCTTCCCGCTGGCGTAGCTCGCCGAGGGCATCGGGATCCAGTCCGGCTTCACGCGCCCTCTTTTCCATGGCGTACAGCCGACCGATGTATTCCAGGGCTTCCTCGGCGCTGCCTCGGCGTTTGGTACCGCCCCGGGCCTTGATGACTTCATCGAACTTGCGCCGCGCATGGGCCCAGCAGCCCACCAGCACAATGCCTTCCTGCCGACCCAGGGCGTCATAGCCGCTGTAGGCATCGCACTGCACATAGCCTCGGTATCCTCTCAGATATTCGAGCGGGATCTGTCCCGAGCGGCTCGGGTGATATTCGAACACCAATACCGGTCGCTCCGGCTGCCCTCCTCGAAACAGCCACATGTAGGATTTGCTGGTGTTGGCCTTGTCCGGCTCCTTCATCACCTGAACCGTGGTCTCATCGACATTGACAAACGGCCCGGATCGGTTTTCCTGGTCCATCAAATCCATCAGCGGCCGGGTTTGATCGGCGACATTGATCAACCAACCGCACATCGTCTGGCGAGACAAATCGATACCCAAGCGGGCGAAGATCTTCTCTTGCCGGTACAGCGGCAAGGCATCCTCGAACTTGGCGCAGACGATGTGCGCGATCAGGGAACCGGTGGCAAACGACTTGGGGATGAGCTGGGGCGGCACCGGCGCGATCTTGACCGTGGGACCGTCATCTTCCACCCCCTCGCACTGTTTGCAGGCATACTTGGGGCGGATATGGCGCTCGACGACCAGCGTGGCCGGCGTGTAGCGCAGTTTTTCGCAGACCTCTTCGCCGATGCGGCTAAGCTGGCAACCGCAAGGGCAACTCTTTTCGGCCTCGTCCAGATCGTGGATGATCTCCACCCGGGGCAGCTCGGCAGGCAGTGGCTTGCGGACCGGCTTTTTGCGGCTGTGGCCGGCAACTTGCTGCCTGTCCGTTGATTGATCCTTGATCTGCGGCTTATCGTCTTGATCCTCATCGAATAAAAGAAACTGCCGACTATCGACGACGGAACGTTTTTCAGATGTTCTGCCAAATATTTCGTTCTTCAGAAGCTGGACCATCTCTTCAAGATGATCGATTCTACGGCGATATTCTGCCGATTCATTGAATAACGAAACGATGATTTCTTTGAGCTGAGCGGGATCTTCAGGAAGACTTTTGACATCCAAATTCATGGCTGAAACAATACCTTAAAACCACGAATATGGCAACCTTTTTTCGCATCTTAAAGAATAAAAACTCGCTCATAATAGCGTTTCGTAATGCAGCCTTTTATGCGCACGCTGTTGGCCAATTTCAAGCCCTTCCAACAGCCAACTCAATTGGCGCAGATCCAGCTCCACAACTTCTTCAGCACCCTGCGGCCAGATGAAAAATTGCTTCTCCAAGCGTTTGTGCCAAAGACAAAACCCGTTTCGATCCCAGTACAAAATCTTGATCATGGTCCGGCGCCGGTTGCAAAAAGCGAAAAGATGCCCGGAAAACGGATCGAGCTCAAGCTGGCCCTCGACCAGAATCGACAGACCGTTGATGGCTTTTCGCATGTCGGTGCTACCGGTGGCCAGGTAAATGCGGGTGTGCGACGGCAGGAACATCACGGCCGCTCCAGCACCTTCAACAGCTGCCGCAAAGCCACCGGATCAAAGTCACGCTCCAGCTCCACGCAATGGTTGGAGGAGACCATAAGCCGCAGCGGCCGGTGGCCGGTGGTGACGATCGCCTCCGTGGTGGCCACCGAGGGCAGCCGAAGCTCGACCAGAGAAACCGGCGCCTGGGCAGCGCGCCGAACCTTTTTTCTCCAGTAGGTGAAACAGTGCAGCTTCAGTTCGTGCCGCCGGCAATAAACGCTCTGCTTCAGACCGCTTCGCTTCCATCGTTCGATGTGTTGCCGCCAAAACCGCCGCTTGGCCTCCAATGCCTCGGCTCGCTGATCCCTTGTCACAATGACGCCTCCTTGGTTGAAATCGTTCACGACCGACGGAGATCATCTGTGACAAATTTTCATGGGCTTGAGAAGATGCGGTTCCCCGGACGCTTACAAGCCTCGGGGCGGCCCCCCGGGTCTTTGCGAGGCATTGCATTGGCGTTTGAGCCTGTGCTGCGGACGGCCCGGTTGCCGGCGACGCGTGTTGCCGCCGTCGGTGCTGTTTTGGGGACGCCGGGTG
>JAQVTF010000273.1 GCA_028700185.1 Desulfobacteraceae bacterium
TCGAAAAGGTCCTGGCGGTCGTCATCGTCCCAAAAGATCTTGCGTCGCTCGATGCCCCGGATCATCACATGATGCAAAAGTCCAGGCGAATCGAGCCTGGCTGAACGTGGCATAGTGCAATTTCTATTAGGCAGTGCGGGAAAAAGCAAGCTTTATATTAATTAGTTAGAGACGTCCCCTTCTTCCCTGGGGATCATTCCATTTGCTCCAATATTTCAGTACGTGCGGCCATTTTCGCCGTTGACCTCTACCCTTGTTGGGGATCTTTCTGAACCGTGATATATGCCTGCTGGGGGTGTGTCGGGGTGGTCGGAAACGCCAATTTGAGCTTTCCCTGCTCCACCAGCGGCTTTAAATAATGCTGCCGCAGCCCGCCAGGCTTTCGGTTCAACAATTCGGACAGCACCTGCAAAGTGAGATAATTGCCGGTGCAAACCGTCAGGATGTATTCCTCCATAACCGAATGCAGAATATGTTTTTTCTGTCGGGCATCGCTCGCCTGAACCTGAAGCTCATTGCGAATTTCGAACGTTAACTGCGCGAGATTGTCAATCAGAGGGTTGCTGAGCCCTTGGACGTTCAAGGCACCGTCCGCCCTGCGGCCCGAATGTGCGGAGCTCTCCGAGAAATGTGCGGAGCTCCTGCCGTTATGTGTGGAGCTCTCTGCGAAATGATCGGAGCTCCCGGTCTTATGTGCGGAGCTATCTCCATCGACAGGGCTTGGTTTGACGACCACCGGAAAGATCCCGTTACCGCCAAATACCTGCTCCGGCTTTGGCAAGGACTCCCCTTTCAGATGGTAAACTGTCCCTCTGCCGCGCCCGCTGGACTCAAGCAAGCCGTCCTTCACTAGGGTATGCAACGCCTGACTTAAATCATGCGGATGGTCGGCGGTCATCTCGGTCATGCGTGTGTGCGTCACCACCTGCTCGATAGCCGCGGTGGCCAGGATTAACCTATCCAAATTGGAACGCCGATCGAAAGTTTCACCAAAGCGAGCCCGCAGTTCCTCAATCACCGCCTGCGGCAGCAAGTCCAGCATGCGCAGTTCGAGAAGGGTCTGTTCCGGCTCGATCTTTTCGTACAGAGCCGGCGGCCGCCAATGCTGGCTTTCCCAGCCCTTGTAGATCTTGGGCAGGCCCGATCCGGCCCGCTCACCGAGGCCGATCATCAGAAACATCTGGTGTATCAACCGGTTGCGGCAATCGCTCTCGCCACCACGGATGGCGACCTCGATGGGAATGCGCATGTTGCCGGGGTTGCGGAAACCGAACATGTCGGGACGCTTTACGACCAGGACCGAAACCCGACCGCTGAAGTCGGCGTGTACCAGACAGTTGACCAAGGCCTCGCGCAACGCCACGTGAACCGGAGTATCCTCCTGCCGCTGGCCGGCCTTGAGTTGGAAAGGGATTTTCAAATCTGAGACCAGCTTGCGATAGACCCGCCGGTAAAAGTCGAAGATGTTGCCGGACCATGTGCCATCCGGAATGACCCGGTCGACCCAGCGTAACTCCGCTTTGGCCTCAGGCCGCTCCTGATAGTCGACGAAATAATGCGGCACGGCATCCTGGATGCTTTCCCAGCGCCCGAACATCAACAACCCGGCCAGGGTCAGACCCTCCTCGCCGCTTTGCCGGTCCCGGCGCCAGCCTTTGAGCTGTTGGAGAAATTCACGGTCCGCAAGATCGAGGTAAGGGTGCCCCGGCTTGCTTCCCCGCAAGAGACGCCGGTAGACTTCGAGGCTTTCCAGGTCGATATCGTCCAGCGTGAAGCCGGAAAGGATCCGGTTGTCCCGTTCGTCCTCGACCTGTTCGGCCAGCATGCGTTTGACGCTCTCGTCGTCGCAGCGGCGATCCCCTTCGTGCAGTCGCCGGTAGGTGTTGCCGAAGGGATTGCCGTTGAGATACACGGGTTTCTGTTTGCGCGACGCCGTCGGCACTTCTATCTGTATGATTTTTCTGCCTTCGATTTCGATGACGGTCACATCCTGGTCGCGCAAGAGACTGATCGAAACCTTTTGGGAATTGTTCATCGTGTTGAAAAGGTCACGGACCACCCGACGCGGTTCACTGATACCGAACAGGGAGAACTTTCGGTCCTTCTCCCTCACTCCGAGCAAAATCACGCCCCCCTGGGTGTTGGCAAAAGCGCTGTAGGTGGGCCAGAAATCCTTTGGCAGCCGCCCCTTCCCATCCGCGCCGACAGCCAGCTTGCATTCCAGCTCGATTGTCTCGGCCAATGCTTCGATATCCCTGATGGACTGTATTGGCTTCATAGCAGATCCTATCTTCAATGCACCTACAGCAATTGGCACCCTGGACCGCATATCACGCTTCGGCCGCCTGTTTCCGGCACAACCTGAATCTGAGTGCTGATGCGCTCCTTGATGGACGCCACGTGCGATATGACCCCGATCAGCTTGCCGTCCTGCTGCAGGCCCGCGAGGGTTTCCAGGGCGGTGTCGAGAGACGGTAGGGGACGTCTCTAACTATCTAAATTAATTTTTTTGTCCGCGGCCAAAGACTCGCCCCGCTCAATGGCCTTGCTGACCGCCGCCGTGCTGATGCCGAATCGTCTTGCCATTTCAATGGACGGAAGACCCAGACGCCGCACCGCCCAGTAGCAGGTCAGCGCCCGGGCCATGGACCTGGGCCTCTGCCGGCCGCCGGAAAGCACCTGTTCCGGCGTTACCCCGCAAACCGCCCCGGCCCGGTCCAAAATACGATCAAAGTCCCATC
>JAQVTF010000274.1 GCA_028700185.1 Desulfobacteraceae bacterium
TGGCCCTGGCCTTGCGGGCCCGCCGCGGCGAAACGGGATTCAACCTGCGCCAGGACGATTTCGCCGTCAAGAAATTCTGGACACGCTACAAAAGCCAGCTTCGCACCAGTGCCGTTTTGGCGGCGGTGGTGCTGTTGCTGGGCGCGGTGCAACTGGGGCACGGGATCTATCTCAAACAGCGCCGCATTGAACAAATCTCCCAGGAAACCATTGCCCTGTTTCGCGCCGTGCAACCGGACGCGACCCGGGTGGTGGACCCGGTGAGTCAGATGCGGGCAAGCCTCGCGGAACTGGAAACCGGCACCCGGATCCCGGGCAGTGAAGAGGACCGACCGCGCGCCATCGACATCCTGGCCGCCTTGAGTCGGGAAATACCGGCCGATCTGGATGTGGAGGTCACCCGGCTGGTCATCGGCACGGACAACCTGACCCTCACCGGCAACACCGCCGCCTTCAACGCGGTGGACGACATCAAGACCCGTCTGGAAAAATTCCCGATGTTCAAGGACGTGACCATTGCCGCGGCCAACATCGACAACCGCAGCAACCGGGTCCGGTTCACCATCAACATCGGGCGACTGGAGGTAGGCCCATGGCCCTCCAACTGAACCGACGCGAAAGAATCGGCCTCGCGGCGGCGGTCTTGATCCTTTTGACAGTGGGCATGATCGAGCTGGTGATCTCGCCGCTGGCGGATCGGATCCGTCGTCTCGATCGCACCCTGGCCGCGGAAACGGACGCCCTGGCGGAAATGCAGCGCCTCAAGGCACGCTATGACCGACTTCGATCCGAGGCCGCCTCTCAAAAAGAGCGCATGGGCCGGCGCCAGGCGGGGTTCACCCTTTTTTCCTTTCTGGACAGCGCCGCCGGCGAGGCCCAGCTCAAGGATCGCATCGCTTACATGAAGCCATCGACCGATCCGGTGAAGGATACCCCGTATCGGCTATCGCGGGTGGAAATGAAAATTCAGGACGTGAGCCTGCCGGAGTTGGTCGCCTTCCTGCACCGCGTGGAGACCGCCCCGGAAGCGATGACGGTCAAGCGCTTGAGCATCACCCAGACCGGCAAGGAGGAAAAATGGATCGAGGCCGTCCTCCAGGTCGAAACTTTTGAACTCTAACCCAAGAGGAACGCACCGACCGATGCTGCCACGAATGGCCATTCGACTGCTTCTGGCGGGGCTTTGCCTCGCCGTGTTTCTGTCCCCGCTCACGGCAATCGCCGCCGACCAGACCCCACCGGCCGGCGACGAGCGCTTCGTGAGCATCGACTTCAACAACGTGGACATTGCGGTCTTCATCAAGTTCATCAGCGAACTGACCGGTCGCAATTTCATCGTGGATGAACGGGTTCGCGGCAAGGTGACCGTCATTTCGCCCTCGCGCATCTCGGTGGCCGAAGCCTTCAAGGTGTTCGAGTCGGTCCTCGAGGTGCACGGTTTTACCACCGTGCCCTCCGGCACCGTCACCAAGGTGGTACCGGCGCCGGAAGCCCGGGCCAAAAGCATCGAGACCCGGCTTTACGAAGAAGCCGGCGGCGTCTCGGACCGGGTGGTCACCCAGATCGTCACCCTCAAGTACGCCGACCCGGAAGAGGCCCGCAAGCTGTTGGCCCCGCTGGTGTCGAAAAACAGCGTGCTGCTGGCCTACCCGCCCACGGGGATGATGATTCTCACCGATGTTTACTCCAACATCCAACGCTTGATGCGGATCATCTCGGCCATCGACGTCACCGGCGTCGGGCATGAAATCGCCGTGATCCGGCTGGAGTACGCCGAAGCGCTCAAACTGGAAAAAATCGTCGCCACGGTCTTCAACCCTCCCACCGCCAGGGCCCAGAAAGGCCCCGCGGCCATCGCCGACACGGTCCAGGTGGTTTCCGATGAACGCACCAACAGCCTCATCGTGCTGGCCAAGGAGAGCGACATCGCCCGGGTGCGGGACCTCGTTGCCCTGTTGGATCGACAAACCCCCCGGGGCCAGGGCAAGATCCGGGTCTACTACCTGGAAAACGCCGTGGCCGAAGATTTGGCCAAGGTGCTCAAGGACGTACCCATCAAGGAGGACCAAAAACCGGCTGCCGGCGCGGCCGCCGAGGCGCCGGCGCTCTCCGGCGAGATCCAGATCACGGCCGACCAAGCCACCAACAGCCTGATCATCATCGCCGCCAAGGAGGACTACGACGTCATCGAGGAGATCATCGCCAAGCTCGATATTCCCCGCAGCATGGTTTACATCGAGTGCCTGATCATGGAAGTCAACGTGAACAAGGACTTCACCCTGGGCGTGAAATGGAGCGCCTTCGGCAAAACCGACATCGACGGCAAAGCCGGGGCCTTCGGCGGCGCCTTCGGCGCGCCGGACCCCGTCAGCTTCACCAAACTCGATGCCGCCGGCGCCTTCGGCATCTTCGGCGAAGCCATCACGGTCGGCGGCCAGACCTTCCCGAGCCTGGGGGCCATCATCGACGCCTACAAGCACGACAAGGATGTCCATATCCTCTCCACGCCGCAAATCCTGACCACCGACAACCAGGAGGCCAAGATCTACATCGGCAAGAACGTCCCTTTCCAGACCCGGCAGGAAACCACCGCCACCACCAGCATCGACTACAGCTCCTACGAGTACAAGGACGTCGGTACCACCCTGGAGATCACCCCCCGGATCAATCAGGAACGGTTGGTGCGCCTGGATATCTCCCAGGAGGTC
>JAQVTF010000275.1 GCA_028700185.1 Desulfobacteraceae bacterium
TGTGGTGTCGCTGCGCTCCGGTTTTTATATAAATGGTAGAATTCATTCACTTTAGCTCATTTTAGGCATTTTAGTCATTTTAGCTCACTTTAGTCATTTTAGTCATTTTAGCTCATTTTAGTCACTTTAGTTCACTTGACACTTGAATCTTCCCGTCTCATGCCCAACGTCGGTGAGGCATCCGCGGTTGGGAAGATCGGTGAAGGACGGTGCCATTCGGCTCTTTTCCTGAACCGCGACCCAGGCGCCTTGGGTGTGCAGCGCCTGGACAACCAGCGGAAAAGATTGTAGTCTGGGCCATCTGCGCTTCTCGACGGAAAGGTTGACCGATCATGCCGGTGTTTATCTGGCAGGGCAAAAATCGCAAGAACGAGATCATCAAGGGAGAGTTCGAGGCCACCGACGAAGAGGCGGTGCGTGCCCACCTGGCCCGGATGAAGCTCGTTCCGGTGAAGATCAAAAAAAAGCCCAAGGACCTTCTTGAAAACGTCTCCTGGGCCCAACCCAAGGTGACCCAGACCGATGTCATCCTCTTTTGCCGCCAGTTTTCCACCATGCTCGACGCGGGGCTGCCCATCATTCAATGCCTCGACATCCTCCAACAACAGCAGGAGAACAAACGGTTCAAAAAAATCCTCAAGGACATCAAGGAATCGGTGGAGGGCGGGCAGACCTTTGCCGAGGCGCTGAAAAAGTACCCCCGGCAGTTCGACGACCTCTTTGTCAACATGGTGGCCGCCGGGGAGGCCAGCGGGGTCCTGGACACGATTTTGAAACGGTTGTCCACCTACCTGGAAAAGGCCGCCAAGCTCAAGAAACGCATCAAGGGGGCCATGGTCTATCCGGCCATCACTTTCCTGGTGGCCATCATCGTGGTGGGGGTGATCATGGTCTTCGTGATCCCGGTCTTCGAGCAGATGTTCTCCGATTTCGGCGGCCAGCTCCCCGCCCCCACCCAGATCGTGGTGAACCTGAGCCGAATGATCCGCGCCAACATCTTTTACCTCCTCGGGGCGGTGGTGCTGGCCGTCTTTGCCTTGCGCCGGGTGCGTAAGACGGAAAAGGGGCGCGCCGCCACCGACCGGTACCTGCTGAGGATGCCGGTGTTCGGCCCTCTGCTGCGCCGGGTGGCCGTGGCCAAGTTTTCCCGGACCCTGGGGACCATGCTCACCTCGGGGGTCTCGATTCTCGATGCCCTGGACATCGTGGCCAAGACCAGCGGTAACAAGACGGTGGAGGCGGCGATATACCGGGTTCGTCAGGGGATCGCCGAAGGGCGCAGCATCAGTGAGCCCCTGGCGGAAAGCGGCGTTTTTCCGGCCATGGTCTGCCAGATGGTCGCCGTGGGGGAATCCACCGGCGCCCTGGACACCATGCTGATCAAGGTCGCCGATTTTTACGATGAAGAAGTCGATCAGGCCGTGGAAAATCTCACCGCCGCCATCGAACCGGTGATGATGATCTTCATGGGGGTGGTCATCGGCGGCTTGGTGGTGTCCATGTACCTGCCGATCTTTAAAATGGCCGGTGCCATCACCGGCTGAAGCCGTCCCCCGGCCCCTGGACCGCCAATGTCATCCTTTTCCCCTGATCCCGCGGCGGAGATTCGCAGGCGCCTGAGACTGCTGATGCTGTTTCGGGCCTTGTTTGCCACCATTCTCCTGGGCGCGGCCACCATGCTGAATGCCGGCCAGGGCGCCGCGGTCCCGGTGGCCGCCCCCGCCTCGGTCATTTACGGCCTCATTGCGCTGATTTTCCTGCTCACCGGCGCCTATGCCGTCGCCATGCTCCGGATCAAGCGCTTGCAGCGGTTTGCCGCCGTGCAGATCGGCGTCGACTCCCTGGTGGCCACGGCGGTGATCCTGATCACGGGCAGCGCGGCGAGCGTCTTCTCCTTTTTATACCTCTTGGTGATCATCTGCTCGAGCACGTTTCTGGAGCGCCGCGGCAGCATGATCATCGCCGGACTGTGCAGTTTTCAGTACGCGTTGTTGCTGCACGTGGAGTACTTCGGGCTGCTGCCGGCCTGGGTGGCCGAAACCGCGGCCGGCGGCATGGTGCATCTCTGGCGCGAGGTGCTGTTCAAGGCGCTCACCACGTCCATGGGATGCTTCGCGGTGGCCTTTTTCAGCACCATGCTCGCCGATCAGGTCCGCAAGGGGCGCCAGACGATCCAAAGGATGGAGGAGCGGGTGCGTCGGATGGAAAAGCTTGCTTACATGGGCGAGATGGCCGCCGGCATGGCCCATGAACTGAAGAATCCTCTCGCGGCGCTGGCCGGCTCGATTCAGATGCTCGCCGATGAGCGCAGCGGCACCGCGGCCTTTGATCGGCTCTTGCAGATCGCCCTGCGCGAGACCCGTCAACTCAACGACTTGCTGACCAATTTTCTCACGTTTGCCCGCCCGCCCGCCGGAAAGCCAAAGCCGCTGCGGCTCGATGAGGCCGTGGGGGAGATCGTCGCCCTCTTCCAGCGGGACAGCGTCCGTGCGGGGCGCATCGGCGTCGTGCGTGGCCCGGCATCCGATGTCTGGGTGGCCATGGACCCGGTACACCTGCGGCAGGTGCTCTGGAACCTGCTGCTCAATGCCGCCGACGCCATCGACGGTGACGGCGAGATCGGCGTGGAAGTCTCCTCCCATCGCAGCGGCATTGCCCGGATTCGGATCCAGGATACCGGTTGCGGTATGCCCGAGGAACTGAAATCA
>JAQVTF010000276.1 GCA_028700185.1 Desulfobacteraceae bacterium
CCGGCTATCCCGCCCGGGGCGGCTCGAGGACCACGAGGTGTTCGTCGATGAGGTCGATGGTGCGGACGATGCCCTCCACGAAACGCTTTTCCCCGAGAAGACTGATGAGCCAGACCCCGTCGCCTTCCGCTTCGACCCGGGCGACATCCCTCATAATTTCGCGATCCGTGTCATCGACGTGCATGAAAACGGTGCTGAGACACATGGGGTTCTCCTTTTTGCGTCGGGTAACGCCGGCTCAGGCGGAGAGCAGACGATCCAGTACGGTTGGCACCGCCTCGAAGGCCTCCCCCTTTTGGGGGACATCGCCGGTGAGACAGGCCTCGAACACCGACGGATCCTGGGGCAGCACACCGATCACCGCCAGGCCCCCCTCGGTAAGCTGTTGCTCGATTTTTTTCGTAATCGTTTCAGAAGGCGACTTGTTGATGATGGCCACCACTTTTTTGCCCATGGACGACGCCATGCTTTTGATCTTGGCGGCCACCTGCAAGGAATCGAAAGAGGGTTCCACCACCACCAGGACCTTGTCGATGGCTTCATCGATGCCGCGGCCGAAATGCTCCACCCCCGCTTCCATGTCCACCAAGGCGATCTGGTTGGGCTCCAGGGTGAGTTTTTTGAGAAACTCCCGGTTGAGTACGCCCATGGGGCAGGCGCACCCTTCCATGGTCTGGAGAATTTTCCCGATGCCCACCAGCATCAGGCCGTTTTGGCGTCGGATGAACTCCGGTTGGAACTCCCCGGTTCGGATGGTCGCCTGGTTCAGCAGGGTCTGACCGCCCATCTTTTTCTTGATCATCGCCTTGCCGCCCACCATCTCCATCAGGGGCAGCGGGTGGCTGTCGAACCCGAGCATCCTGGCCAACCCGGCATTGGAATCGTCCGCGTCAACGACCAAGACCTCAAGGTTTTTCCGCAGGGCCTGCTTGGCCAGGAAAGTGACCACGGTGCTTTTGCCGCTTCCGCCTTTTCCGCAAACAGAAATCTTCATGCTGTGAAATTCTCCTCGACCATGAAATGTTGATCTCCCGTTCTTATCGATCCACTAAAACGCACAGGGAAGTCTAGTGACCGGGGGGCGTGCTGTCAAGTCCCGGGCCGCCGGTCCAGCGGGAAATCGTTGCCGTTTCGGCGGCTTGCATTTTATCGGCGATGACTTACGATGGAGAAGACCTCAAACGATGGGACCCTGCCATGATCCGTCCATCCGCTGTCATATTGCTTTTCTTTCTGGCCAGCTTGGCGGGCTGCGCCGTGATGCCGCCGGAGGTGATGCGCGACGCCATCACCGGCGTTCCTTTTTCGAGCCTGATCCGGAACGCCGGCGGTTATCATGGCGAAACGGTCATCGTGGGCGGCTACGTCATCGAAGTGGCCAACGAGGCGGACCAGAGCCGGATCGTCGCCCTCCAGACCGAGATGGACGGAAACCAGAAACCCGGATCGCGGGATCTGTCCCGGGGGCGGATCGTCATCGAGGCCCCGGGATTCATCGATCCGGAGGTGTACCAGAAAGACCGAAAAATCACCGTGGCCGGCAAGATCATCGGCAGTTCCCAGACGGCGCCGGACAAGTTCCCGTTTCCTTACCTTCACATCGAGATGACCCGGATTCACCTCTGGCCCGAGGAAACCGTCGTGCCCTATGATCCCTACCGGGATGATCCGGGGCCGGTTTTTTATCCGCGCCTGTGGTTTTGGCGCTACCCCTATCGGTGGTAGCCGCGGCATCGGACGAAGACGGCGGAAGCCCACCGGTGGCGTACTGCCCCGGAGGAGCGGGCCGTCGAATCCCGATGGCCCCATTTCAAGGCAACCCCCCGTTTTTCCGTTCACCTGGCCGCCATCCCGTCGAAATCCCGCCGGCCCAGCCGCCGCCTCTGCTGTAACCGATTCCTGGCCAACAGCGACTGAGAAGATCACAGGTCAAAGACAGAAGGAAGGTGATGCCATGAAACGATTTTTCTGGTTGATGGCCGCGGCCGTCAGCCTGTTCGCCGCGCCGGTGGCGGCTGCCGGCGTCGAGGCGCTCGTGGTGGGTCGGATCACCGAGATCGTCGGTGGAGAGCTTCTGCGCTACGATCCGGATGCCGGCGAGTGGGTGGCCCTGGTGGCCGACGCCCCCTTCGGCATCGACGATGCCCTGTATACCGATGAAGGTGCCCGGGCTGAAATCATTATTCCCAACGGAACGTTGCTGCGCCTGGACCACCAAACCCAGATCCTTTCCGTTTCCCTCCAGGAGGGTCTCACCCACCTGCACCTTTCCCAGGGACGGATGCGGGGCGTCAGCCGAGCCGACGGCGCCGACATCGAGGTCCGGACGGATCATGCCAGCGTTCGGCTGAGGTCGGGCGCCGCCGGTGACATTGCCGCCGATGCCCGGCAGGTGACGGTGACGGCGGTGGACGGGACCGTCGAAGCCCTGGCTCAAAACGGCGCCGCTTATCGCCTCCAGCCCGGCGAGTCACTATCGCTCACCGAAGGCGGGGTGGCGTCCGTGGCAACGGCGGCGCCCATTGCCTGGACCGACTGGAATCAGGCGCGGAACCGGATCTGGGCGGCGCGCCGGGGCAGTGCCGAATCTTCCAGATACCTGCCCACCGCCTTGAGTCCCTATGCCCACGAACTGGACGCCTACGGCCAATGGCGCCGGGTTTACTACAGCGGCGGCCACCACTGGCTCTGGCATCCCACCCGGGT
>JAQVTF010000277.1 GCA_028700185.1 Desulfobacteraceae bacterium
GGCCCACCACGTTGTACCGGTTGCGCCGGATTTGGATCCGGTCCCCGATGGCAAACCCGGTGGCCGGGTCGGCCACGGCCTCGTAGTGACTCCGGGTGATGGGCCGTCCGGCCACGAGGTAGCCGGGCTGGCCCGGCTCTCCCGGCCCCCCGGGCACCACCCCCACCACCATGGCCCGCACGTCGGTATCCCCCCGGCGGACCTGCATGGTCAGATAGGTGACGTTGGCGGCCCGGGCGATGCCCTCCATGGATAGAATGCCGCGGTAGACGTCGTCGTAGACGCTGGACGATTCGGCGTAGGGCCCCAGGGTGTCCTTCTGGACCACCCACAGGTCCGCGCCGCTGTTGTCCAGCAGCACCTTGGCGTCCTCCACCATCCCCCGGTAGATCCCGGCCATGGAAAGGGTCACGCCGATGAGCAGCCCCAGGCCGACGCCGGTGAAGACGAACTTGCCCCAGGCGTGCTGGATGTCGCGTCCGGCCAGGCTGATCATGGCGCCGTCCCCGGAATCCGCTCGACGATTTCGATGCGGCTGTTTTCACCCAGGCCGCGGTGGCGGTAGACCACCACTTGTCGCCCGGCCTCCAGGCCCTCGAGGATCTGGATCCGGCCGTCCAAGTCCGCCGCGCCGGTCTTCACCGGCACGAAGGCCAGTCCGCCGTCTTCCACCGCCCAGACCCCCAACCGCCCCTGGTAGCGCTGCACGCTGGCCGCCGCCACCGTCGGCCGGGCCGGCAAAGGCGGCAGGCCCACCGTTACCTCGGCCAGTTCACCCACCGGCGGCAGGGGATCGGGCAGGGCGTCGAAGGTCACCTTGGCCCGCATCTCTTCGGTGACGGCATCGGCCAACGGTTCGATGCGCAGCACCCGACCGGCCAGAACGGCATCCGGCCGCGAACGGAGGACGATGCGTGCCGGTTGGCCGGGGCCCAGGCCGGCGGTCTGGAGCTGGTCGAAGCGCACATCGATCCACAGGGTGGAAGGATCGATGACCTCCACCACCGTCTGGCCGGCCACCACCGTGGTCCCCGGGTCCACCGCCCGCAAGGCCACCAGGCCGTCCACCGGGGAGACCAGGTCGAGGTTTTCCCGCTGGCGCATCAAAGCCTCCCGTTCGGCCCGATTCCTGGCCAGTTCATGCCGGCTGGCGGCCAGGTCGGCACGCACGGCGGCCAAGCGGGCCTTGGCCACCCGGTTTTCCATCTGCTTGGCTTCCATCACGTCCCGGGTGGTGGCCCTCGCCTCCACCAGCGACTCCTCCCGCCGGGCCCGAGCCGTGGCGTAGGACAAGGTCGCCTCGGCATCCGCGATGCGGGCTTCGGCGGCCGAGAGGTTGGCGCCGGCCCGGGCGATGGCGGCTTCCAGAGCCCGGATCCGTTCGTCCAGGTCGATGCCGTCCATCCGTCCCAGGACCTGTCCGGCGGCGACCCGGTCGCCCACGTGGACTTCCACCCCTTCGACACGCCCGGCCATGGTGGGGCCGATGCGGTGGACGAAGCGGGCCTCCACCGTGCCGATGCCGAAAACGGCCGGGGCGATGCGGATGTCTTCCACGGTGGCCACGGTGACCGGAATCGGCGCCAGTGGCCCGGAACGCAGCGCCGTGTAGGCGAACAACGCCAGGATGGGCACCAGCACGGCGATGAGAATCAGGGTCCGCTTTTTCAAAATGTGCCTCATTGGTCGCTTTCTTTCCCTTCCGGTGGTCGCTTCGAAACGGTTTCAAACTAAGATCGGCCAGCGGACGTGTCGTTGCGCCGGCGCAAACAGGCCGAAACGGGAGAGAGGTTTCCCCTGCCCCTCGTTACCGTCCGGGGGAATCCATGTTCATGGGGACGAGACGGCGGAAGGCAGTGGCAGATTGGCCCTTGACGGCCAGCCAGACGGTGAAAGGTCAATCCGTTTCGCCGGTTTCGGAGAATTTCACCAGGGTGTGGGGATCGGTGACGGTGATGCGTTCCCGCCCCGAGGCCACCCAGCCGTTTTTCTCCCAGGCGCTCAGGGTGCGGCTCACCGTGTAGAGCGTGGTGCCGGTGTAGTCGGCCAGCTCCTGGCGGCTGAGGGGAAAGTCGATGAGGATGCCGTCGGGGGTGCGGCGCCCCGAGTGCTTCATGATGCGCAGCAGGGCCCGGGCCAGGCGCTGTTGCACCTGCTCGGCGTTGAGTTCGAGGTAGCGCGTCTGCACTTCATCCAGGCGTTCCACCGCCACCTGGAGCAGGTGCAATGCCAGCTCGGGGTATTCCCGCAGCAGGGCCATGAAGGTCGGCCGGTCCCACCCCACCACCTGGGTGTCGCCGATGGCCACCGCCGTCAACGGGTAGGCCTTCTCCTTGAAAACGGCCACCACGGCGGTGATTTCCCCCGGCCCGATATAACGGAACACCGCCTCCTTGCCCTGTTCGTGCAACTTGACAAGCTTGAGCCGGCCGCTGGCCACCAGGTAGCAGCGACGCGCCGGGCTGCCCTGGCGGTAGAGGGGCTGGCCGCTTGGAACGCGGTTGCGTTGACCGCGGGCCAGGATCGCCTCCCGGATTTGCGGCGCCACCCCATCCAGGCCGGGCAGTGCCGGCCGGTGCGGCGGCGGATTTGTGGGACCTAGCGTTTCGAGCATCATGGCAAGGGGGCTGAGAGGATCACGAAAGACGGGTCTTTGCCTTGTTTCAAGCCCACTATATCCCCAAGCCCCCCGCGATGCAACCGGCT
>JAQVTF010000010.1 GCA_028700185.1 Desulfobacteraceae bacterium
GGGTCGAGATTCCACCGTACTTTCCTTCAAGTCGGGTGGCCCTGGGGATGATCCACCTGACGGCGCCTATGGGCAATCTGGTTTTTATGGGTGTATTAGGCAGCATCTACTTTTTTTCTTCCGGTTCGATTCTAAAGTTTGCCGTTGAAATCAACGCACTGATTGCAATGGCAAACTTCATGATTCCCATCCCGCCGATGGCCTTGGGCAGATCCGTCTGCACCCTTTTGCCGGCATTGGAGGGTCGCGGTGCCGCCGTTGAAAAATTCGGGGCATTGTTGTTGACCCTTCTGGTCATTTTGGATTACGTGGCCAAGACGGGTGTTTTCACATCGATACTCATGCCGGCGACGCGGTTTTTGTCCCGTTTGATTCTGGGGGGATAGCCGGGCTCAAGGGTGAAGGGCGACCCGACGGCATCACAAAAAACCCGGGAAATCCTCGCCGGCCATCGCATCACAAGCAGCGCCTTCGGGACGAAAATACACGACCAGCGAAAATCTGAAGGATATCCCTTGTGCAAACAGAAAAAGCCGTATAGAAAGAATTGATTTTTTAAATGCGAAAAATCCGATGCCGCCCCGGCGATGTTACAGGGCGGATTTTTTTTGGATTTTCAGATTTCGCGCCGATTCGAACGCGAGCGCAAAGAGACAGGATTGAAGATGACTTTTTCCGCCTTCGGGCTCATCGAGCCCCTCAAGCTGGCCGTGGCAAAACTGGGCTTCCATCAGCCGACCCCGATCCAGACCCGTGCCCTTGCCGTATTGCTGGCCGGCAACACCGATTTTATCGGCCTGGCCCAGACCGGTACCGGCAAGACAGCCGCCTACGGTTTGGCCCTGCTGCAGCAGATTGCCGACGGCGGCAAACATCCCCGCGCCGTGGTGCTTTGCCCTACCCGGGAGCTGTGTCAGCAGATCGCCGCCGATCTGCGGCAGCTGGCCACCTTTCTTCCCGCGGTGCGCATCGCCACCGTCTACGGCGGCGCCGGTATTGCCGATCAGATCCGGCAACTGCGCTTCGGGGCACAGGTGGTGGTGGCCACCCCCGGCCGGGCACTGGACCTGATCCAGCGCGGTGCCCTGTCCCTGAATGCGATTCAAGTGGCGGTTTTGGATGAAGCCGACGAAATGCTGCGCATGGGTTTTAAGGAAGACATGGACCGTATTCTGGCCGAACTGCCGGCCGAACGGCATGTATGGCTCTTTTCGGCCACCATGGCCCCGGCGGTGAATGCGGTGGCCAGGGCTTATCTGAACAATCCGGCCCGGGTGGCCGTGGATGGGGCACCGGGGGGACCGGAGGGCATGGCGCATCGGTGCTACTGTGTACTCGAGAAGCACCGTTATGCCGCCCTGCGTCGCCTGATCGATCCCGTGCCGGCCATCCGCGCCTTGGTCTTTTGTCGCACCCGCAGTGACGCCCAGACCCTGGCAGACCGGCTGGCGGCCGAGGGTTGCCCGGCCGAAGCGCTTCACGGCGATCTGGGCCAAAGCCAGCGCGATGCTGTCATGGGACGCTTCCGTCGCGGGGCTCTCCAGGTGCTCGTAGCCACCGACGTGGCGGCCCGGGGACTGGATGTGGACGACATCACCCACGTGATTCACTACCAGTTGCCTGACGATGCCCAAATCTACACCCACCGCAGCGGTCGCACGGCCCGGGCTGGGCGCAGCGGACTGTCGGTGGTCCTGGCGACGCCCCGGGAGCAATGGCAGATCACAAACATCGAACGCAGCCTGAAACTGCACTTCCAGCGCGAGCGTCTGCCCGACATCCGGACCGTCTGCCGCCAGCGCCTCGCTTCGCGACTCAAGGATTTTGCCGCCACGCCGGTGACCGATCCCGAGTTGGACGCCTTGATGCCGACGGCTGTGGCGGCCCTGGAGGGACTGGACCGCGATGCATTGATTCAGCGTCTGGTAGCCGTCGAGTACAGCCGCCGGCCGCAAACCGCGGCCGAGGAAAACGACCTCAATGCCCGGCCCGTCGCCACAGCCCGCCCGCCGTTGCGCCAGCCGGCGCGTTCGCCCCAGCGCGGCCGACAACCTTTCCGGCAGCCGGCCCGGCCGGCTGAGGCCAGGCATTTTTGCATCGATGTCGGCCAATCAAAGCGCATCAACGCCGGGGCCGTGGTGCGCTGCATCTGCGATGCCGCCGGAATCCGTTCCAACCTCATCGGCGCCATCCGCCTCGATCAGACCCGGGCTTTCTTTGAAGTGCAGGCCTGCGCCGCGGACCAGGTCCGAAAAAGCGCAGACCGGGTCCGCCTCGACGGCCGGCCGGTTCAGGTCCGCCCGGTGGCCGCCGGCGCGGCGCCCCAGGGCAAGGCAGCCCGCACCCGGTATCGGCCCCGGTAACCCCGACCCTCTTGACACTAGTTCGCGTTTTTCTCAGGGGAGCATCCTGGCCAAGTGTCATGGCTGCCCCCTAACCGAGGCGATATGCTTAACAGCCGGAAGTGAACGCCGATAGCGTAGGTCAAAGTCTGGCCGCTCTCATCAAGCAATGGGAGATGACACCATTGCGAGAAAGCTGAGGATGAAAATTTCGATTTGACGGTCATCGGTAGTAGAGGGTTGAGCATCAGCACGAGAATCATTTTGGGGAGTTTCAGCGGTAGAGTTTCACGAAATTGTCGTTGCCCAGTGCTGATTGTGAGATGAGCCAACTTCGAGAAGAAGATCCATAACCAGTATCGGTTGCAACCGCAATGGGGTGAACAGGGTCGGGCCCTGCCACTATTCTGATATTTCAGGCGACAGCCGTTACAACAAGCAGTTCGATGCCCACTTGGTGAATTTCGAGAAAACTGAAGGGTAAGGTGATGAAGGTGTTGAGGGGATGAGGATCGAAACGGGTTGTCCATTAAAGTAAAGCGCGGCCCCTCGGAGGAGCCCCTGACTTTTCCATTGACAGTTGAGTAATTATAAGTTTTCTTTACAAGAATTGAACGGCTTCGGGCGCATCCCCCCATTCTAGACGAAAATAAACAGGTGAGCCGAGTGGCTATTTGCGACCCTGACATCACGAAACCCAATTACGCCCAAAACAAGCTGAAGGCGCAAAACGAACTGCTTGTTGCCATCAGCGAAGCGCAGGCCCTTTTTATTTCCGGTCATGCCCCGGATCGCGTATATGCGCAAATGCTCCAGATTCTTGTGCGGTCCACCGGCAGTGAGTATGGCTTTCTCGATGAGGTCATTCGCAACCCGGACGGGAAAAAGGTCGAGCGTATTCTTGCCATTTCAGATATTTCATGGGACGCCGAATCCAAGCGCCTGTACGAAGGCTTAAAATCAGGGCAATTCGAGATCATGACCCTGGACAATCTCGCCGGCGCCGCCGTGTTGGAGCAGCGCGCCGTCATCGCCAACGATGCCTCAAATGACCCACGCGCCAAAGGCCTTCCCAAGGGGCACCCCGCCATCCAGCGCTACATGGGGATGCCGTTGTACTACGGGGGTGAAATCATCGGCGTGGTGGGGGTGGCCAACCGGCCGGACGATTACACCGAAGAGATCGCCGCCTTCATTCAGCCACTGATCCAAGCCGCCAGCGCCATGATCCAGGCTGGACGTGTCGTGCAAAGGGAGCGGGAAATGCTGGCCGCCCTGAAGGCCAGCGAAGAGAAGTACCGTCGGCTCGCGGAAACCTCCAACGAAGGCATCTGGGCCGTGGACGCCCATTTCCGTACCACTTATGTCAATCCTCGGATGGTGGACATGCTGGGTCGCAGGCCGTCGGAAATGCTCGGCCGGTCGGTGGATGAATTCTTGTTTCCCGACGACCTTGGCGACCACAGAGACGGGGTGGCGGCCCGGCATCAGCGGCAGGGCGAAAAATCTTATGAGCAGCGCTTTCAGCGCGGTGATGGATCACCTCTGTGGGCCTTGGTGTCGGCCACACCGCTTTACGACGAAAAAGGGGAGTATGCTGGATCGTTCTCCATGCTTAACGATATCACGGCCAGGAAACGGATGGAGGATAAACTCCGGCAAAATGAGACCCGCTTCCGGCAAATGTTCATCAATGCGCCCATGCCCTATCAGTCGTTGGACGAGCAGGGCAATTTCCTGGATGTCAACCAGGCTTTCCTGGACGCACTCGGCTACAGTCGCAATGAGATTATCGGCCGCAACTTCGGGGACATTCTGCAACCGGAATGGGTGGACCACTTCAAGGAGAATTTTCCCCGGTTCAAGGCGGTTGGTGAAATCTTGGGCGTGGAATTCGAGATGGTCAAAAAGGACGGTTCCACCATCCTGGTGTTTTTCAACGGCAAGATTCAACGCGACGAAGAAAACCATTTTCAGCGAACCCACTGCATTTTTCAAGATATTACCGAAAATCGAAGGATCCAGGCCACTTTGAAGGATCGGGAACGCTATCTGAGCGCCATTCTGGAGACCATCCAGGAAGGCTTTTGGGCGCTAGACGAAAATGGGCGGTTTCTGGATGTCAACGCGGCTTACTGCGGATTGAGCGGATACCGGCGTGAAGAGCTTTTGAAGCTCAGGATTAACGACCTGGATGCCATTGAAACGCCGACCGGATCGAACGCATCCGTTCAAGGGGTTTCGAACGTTTTGAATCCCGCCACCGACGCCGGGACGGCAGCCTTTTGGAACTTGAGATTTCAGTGGTCTGGCTCGATCATGAAAGACAGCTCATCTGCATGGGGCGTGACATCACGGAACGCAAGCAGGCCGAGGAGGAGCGCGAGAAACTTCATGCCCAGTTGGCCCAAGCTCAGAAGATGGAATCCATCGGCCGCTTGGCCGGCGGGGTGGCTCACGATTTCAATAATATGCTCGTGGTTATCCTCGGTTATGCGGAAATGGCCCAAAGCAAAGTTCCTCTGGAAGATCCGCTGCACTCGGATCTGAACGAAATCATCTCCGCCGCCAGCCGCTCGGCCGACATCACCCGCCAACTGCTCGCCTTCGCCCGTTGCCAACCCGTGGTCCCCAAGGTCATCGATCTCAACGACACGGTCGAGGGGACCTTGAATATGCTGCGCCGCCTTATCGGTGAAGATATTGATCTGGTTTGGCGGCCGGCAAAACACACATGGCCGGTGAAAATCGATCCGTCGCAGGTTGATCAGATGTTGGTTAATCTGTGCGTCAATGCACAAGATGCCATCGATGGGGTGGGCAAAATCACGATCGAGACAGGAACGGTCGTTTTAGACGATCAATCCTGTGCTTTTCACCCCGGTTTTGTTCCCGGCCAGTTCGTGACGCTGGCCGTCAGTGACGACGGCTGCGGGATGGATACTGAAACTTTCGGGCACGTTTTCGAGCCGTTTTTCACTACCAAGGATACGGGAAAAGGCACTGGTCTGGGTCTGGCCACGGTTTACGGTATCGTTAAACAGAACAACGGGCTTATCGACGTAAACAGTGAACCGGGCCAAGGCACCACCTTTAGAGTCTACTTGCCGCAGTACGCCGGAGCGGTTGACGGACAAAGCGAGGCCGCCAAGACCGAGCCTCGCCGGAGCGAGGGGCAGACGGTGTTAATCGTCGAAGATGAGGTGGCCATCCTGAGGCTCGGTCAGATGATGCTCGAAAGCCTGGGGTACCATGTTCTGGCGGCCGCAAGCACCACCGAAGCCATCGCCTCGGCCGAAAACCACGCGGGCCAGATCCACCTGCTGATCACCGACGTGGTCATGCCCGAGATGAACGGCCGGGACCTTGCGGCGCGGTTACAGAAGCTGAACCCGGAGCTGCGGGTGCTTTACATGTCTGGCTATACCGCCGATGTCATCGCCGACCACGGCGTGCTGGAAGATGGCGTTCACTTCATCCAGAAACCCTTCTCCCACCAAGAGCTGGCGGCCCGTGTAGGGGAGGCGCTGTCGTAATGATTGGTCATTTGTTTTTGACATATCCAAATTTTTAACCATCGAACCCAAACAGGTTCAAAGCATCCTTGATTCAGTTTCATGCCGCCCGTGGCGAACTGGCGGCGGATTTAAGGTTGAACGCAGAGAATTGGCGCAGCTCGCCGCGGCCTTCAATGCGATGTCCGCCAAGCTGTTGGATGAACGCAGCCGCCTCGAACAGAAGGTGGCGGAACGCACCCGAGACTTGCAGGGCGCCAACGAACAACTCGAAGGGGAAATTTTGCAGCACCGCCAGACGATTGAGAAGTTGGAAAATACCTTGGCTGAAGTCAAGCAGTTACAAGGAATTTTGCCCATCTGCTCATACTGCAAAAAAATTCGTGATGATGCCGGATATTGGAACCAGCTTGAAAAATACTTGCGTGAGCACTCCGATGCCCGCCTGTCGCACGGCATCTGCCCCGATTGCGCCAGGGAGCATTTCCCCGAATTGGACCTGGAAATCGAATAAGGCTAAAACGGGTCGCCCGTTAACGGGCGACCCGGCGTTCGTCGCAACCTGCAAAAAAGAGTGAGGGGGCGCGATCAGGGCCAACGGCCTGAGAAATGGTCGCGTAGTCTGAAGGAATCTGAATGGTTTTCCCGTTACTGACAAATCCTGGATCAAAACAAGAGGCTTCAATATGGCGAACTATTCCGGGTAACACAGAAAAAGCCAAAAAGAAAACCATAGACGCGATCCGGAACTTTAACATCAGTCCTCCTCAAGCTGAAGATCAATCAGTGAATCAATATATCATTTTCGATAAAGAGAATTGTTTCAATTTTAAATGGAGGCTAAAAAGCTGCACTGTATCTTGGTTCCAACCCATCATCACCGGCTGACACGCAATTTCTGCCAAAATAGCTGGGGGCGCACATTGACAGTCGGGGGTGGGCTGTAGGGGCCATACGGTGTTTTAGCGCTTTGACAAGGAAGGCAGATGTTGTGGGCGACAGTCAGGGAGACAAAAGTGGACTTGAAGTGGATCTGAGTTGATGACCGTCGGAAGGTGATGAGCGCCTACAGTATCAAAAATAGGGGCGCTTAAAAGCCATTTCGGCGATGGAGTCAGCGCTACCATGCCTTCGACTTAAATCCGACGCCCGTTGTATCTCCCCACAAAATCCTCATTTCTGGACAGGTATAAAATCAGGCATATATTTTGCTTTTATAAAATTAATGTTGATGCATTCGTAGAAAGTTCCGAATTGTCATCCCGAGCGCAGCGAGGGATCTCTTTGTAAAACGAAATGTATAGTAATAGCAAATGGTTGAGATTCCTCGTCGCAAGCTCCTCGGAATGACAACGGTTGTTTTCGGCTTTTTTACGAACGTGTCAATGTTGCGCCCTCAGCGAAGGAAAGGTGGGATGACCTGAATCCGCTGATCCAAGTCCACCAAACATTGAAGAAGATCGGGAGAGGATGGAAAAATGGAAAATAAATTCAAGACCTTTGGTTTGCTCTCCATTTTTGGTGCCATGTTGCTCCAGGTTCAACCGCCCCTGTCCTTGGCAGCAAACAGCAATATTGCCGTCGCGGCCGCTGGGGCGAATGAAAATTCGGAAATCAGCGAGGTCGCTGGGAGGGCGCCATATTATCTCATCTTTGACCAAAACGGCGTTTTTTTGAAATCCATCGAAAATTCGGGCCAGCGCAGCATGCGCGGCTCCAGTTCGGCGGTGGTGGACCTGCTGCTGAAAGAATCCTGCAATGCCGTGATTGCGGGGCAATTCGGCGAAAAAATGCAAAGCCGGCTGAAGGCCAACCGGATCGAATCTTACCAACGCACAGGGATTGTAAAAGATGTCCTGAAAACATTCGGATCAGGCAAATAGACGCATCGGTGGCGCAACCGGCGGGCACCGCCGAAGCACCGGCATTTCTCGGCGCCTCTTCCCGGCCTCCCCCGCACTGAACGCTGGCTTAAAACCAAGCTACGCCACCGTCGGTACGGACTCATCCCGCCCGGCAGGATTCGAGGTTGAAAATGCCGTGACCGCGCCTCGCCAGGGTTTTATGCCTCGATATTGTGGGTCAAGGATGATATAAAGAAATTGAATGTCAATCTAAATTCAATCGAGGAGGCCATACTTATGAAAAAGCCAAGCCAGTCAGCTTCAGATCTCAAAGAACTCATCAATCATGCGATGCGAGACATGGAAATTACACCGGAGGAGTACAATAAAATCATGGATTGTGCCAACGATGATAGTCATATCGACAGTGAGGAAAAGGCCTTGTTGGCGCAGTTTCAACAGATGCTGGCCAACGGGACCATCAAGCGGGTAAAGGGTTGAAGAAGTCCACCATATCCTAATAAAAGAAGCTTTTTCGGTTCTTTATCAGAAATTCAAGCCTCCGCGCAGCCGTGCCTTCGGGTACGGCTGTACGCCAAAAGAATTTCCTGCCATAAGCGCGGAGGCAGAATTAAGTCACCGAGGAATTCTAAAAATTGGGGGATGAATCCAGACAGCATGTCTATCGGATATCTTCGACAGGGGAGTGCCGAATCAAAGGCCCGCTTGACCCCGAGAAGCTTGCTGGCGCAAGTGCCCTTGCCCTCGGCCCAAGGAAAGTAGATTCTATTGAAAATCGAGAATACAACCAAAGTATTACCTGTTCATTTTTGCATCGGTTGTGGGGCCTGCTGCAGGAATTTCGCGTACATTCCAGTATCTCAAAAGGATGTCGGGACGCTTGAAACTTTCACGGGAATCAAATCGGAAGAATTCACCGATAAGGTTGATAAATCCGGCGAGAAGCGTTTTATGAAATTCCAGGATAACGGGGATTGCATCTTTCTGGAAAAAAATGATGATGGCTATTTTTGCAGCGTATACGAAGCGAGGCCGGAGACGTGTAGAAGGTATCCATCAACCGATATTCAAATAAAGACATGTAATTTAAACAGCGGACGTTGATGGCAATCTAAAAGGGTCATGTGCAATCAGTGGTTACCGATGACCTGCCGGGGCGGCTCGTGGGACCCGGAAGAAAAGCGGCTGATCAACTGTCCTTGCAACCGAGACGTCTAAAATGCGGAAATTTTACAAGCCCCTGTCACCCGCTTGATCCAAACGGCCAGACCAGCGGCCGGCAACGGGGCCCTTCGGTGATGAACACATACGGCTGTCATTTCGAATGCCGTGAGAAATCTTGTCATCGCCAAGAGATTTTTCTGGTCCAGCAAAGTGATGTCGTGGCGATGTCGGTATCGCTATTCATCCGGCAGGATCCTTTTCAGGGCCCGTTCCAGAAAATGCTCCAGGTCGCTGTTTTTGTAGTGCAACAGCGGCGGGATATGCAGCTCCAGAGAAGCCAGGATGTTCGTGTCATAGTCCAGGTGCCCCAGATATCGGTGGCCGGCAAATTCCTTGATTTGATTTAGGATGGCATCGTTATAGCCCGCTTTGTTCACAAAAATGCCGTAGTCCTTGGCGCCGATCACGCCAGTGAGTTTCACCAAATCCTGGAAACCCAGCTGGGTCGGCTCCGTCACGGCGATGACGTGGTCTGAGTGTTTGATGGCCGTCAGCACCGGATACCCGGTGCCCGGTGCGGTATCGATGACCCTCAAGTCGTGATTTCCATTTTCGGAAAGTTTCAAGGTACCTTCCACGACTTTCCCCGAACCTGTTTGCCCCTGAAAGATGTCCCCATAAACAAAATCGATTTTATAATCGGCAAAGGACGGTGTGTATCCTCTGACCAAAAAGGCACTTCCCCTTTTCTCGTATTCCACGGGAAGCACTTTTCCATCGCAGATGATTTTGATGTCCTTGCACTTTTCATACTTTCGCGGCAGGGGGAAGATTTCAATGGCTTCCTCGGCATCCCAGTCCGTAATATTATCAAACCATTTGGCAAGGTTGGGCGCATTCACATCCGCATCCACCGCCACAACCTTTTTGCCTCTCCGGGCGACGTAATCAATCAATGAGACACAAACCATCGTTTTGCCGACACCCCCCTTGGATGAAATGATCGAAACGGTTTTCATGCCGATGTCCTCCCTCCCTGGGCACCAAAGGGTGATTTTCGTGTGGCGTTGCGGCCTTGACCGCCCGAGAAAAGTTAAAACGGCTATCCCTGGAAAGCTTCAATAACCATGCCACGGCCAGAGGGGCCTCGTCGGGTCGGTCCTACAATTCTCGTATGGGACAACACTCAGTTGCCTGTAGCTGCGTCTGGAAATCTTCAGCTCCTCTCGTAATGGCCCCCGGGTCAAGCCTCGGGGTGACGAGCTGCTGAAGAATGCCGGATGCAGGCGCCACGATTTGGCGTCCGGCCGCAGTCCGTCCTTGCGGACTCGATCCGGAATCCATGTTTATCGGGACGAAACAATGGAAGCCCATCCGGTAAAAAGCAACGCCCGGGCCGAAGCCCCAATCGGCGCCCTTGATCAATCGCGGGGACGGGCGGCAGGGGCGTTACTCGAAAGTAGGTAACGATTGGAACGTTATGTAACGATCCTGGGGGTTGGCCCGCTCCGGTGACTCCCGGCAACCAGTGATTGGCCGGGGATTCGGCATGGCCTGGAATGGGCGGCGGGGATGCCGGTTGTTTGGGGTCAACGATGAGGGGTGCCGCCAAAAGTTTGGTATCGGAAGGGAAATGACGGGAGAGCGGGATGCTCAGAAGGCGTTATCGGTTTAAATCTCCAAACTTTTCTTGGAATGAGGACTGTTTTCATGTCATATTCGGCCCTCACCGGCCATCCGACTGGTGGGGGGGGGCAGGGAATTGGGCCTGTTTCAGAGAAACGACGGGTGAGCAGGGGCCATAACATGGTTTATTTCCGCGATTTCGGCGTTGGGGCCAGGATTTGAATCCTCAAAACAACGCTGCTATGTTTCCGGTTTAAATGGGCCTTCGGCGTATCGCACGAAAAAATCCTCATTTTTGGATGGACACGAACTAAACGGGCCAGATGCTACAGGTAACGGAGATGCTAAATCGTTTGATCAGCGCAGGCGTGCTTTTGCTCGCGCTGTTATTCGGGGCCGGCAGTGGGGCGTTCGCCGCGGATCTCCTGCCGCTGCGCTTTATTCCCCAGTGGTCTCCCCAGTCCCAGTTTGCCGGTTACTACGTGGCCCTGGCCAAAGGATACTACGAACAGCATGGCCTGGCCGTGACGATCCTGAAGGGGGGGCCCGACGCACCGGCCAGCGAGGCGCTGGCCAGCGGCGAGGCCGATGTGGCTACCCTGTTTCTCAGTAGCGGCCTGCAACTGCGCGCCCGCGGGGTCCCGGTGGTCAATGTGGCCCAGATGGTCCAGCGGTCGGCCCTGATGCTGGTGGCCAAAAAATCGAAGGGGATCCTTGCCCCGCAGGATCTGGAGGGCAAACGGGTGAGCCTGTGGGATGACTTCGCGGTGCAACCGCGGGCCTTTTTCCGGCGTCACGGGTTGTACGTGGATGTGATCCCCCAGGGATACACGCTGAACCTTTTCCTCATGGACGGCGTGGATGCCGCTTCGGCCATGTATTACAACGAGTACCACACCCTTCTCAACGCCGGCCTCGATCCCGAGGAGCTGACCACCTTTCACTTGGCCGATCTCGGTTTCAATTTTCCCGAAGATGGGATTTACTGCCTGGCCCAAACCCTTGCCGAATACCCGGAGGCCATGCGCGGCTTTGTCCAGGCCTCCCTGGAAGGTTGGCGCGATGTCTTCAGGCATCCCGAGGAGGCCCTGGATATCGTCATGGGCCATGTGCGCGCCGCCAACCTGCCCACCAACCGGGTCCATCAGAAATGGATGCTCGATCAGATGGCCCCCCTGATTTTTCCGCCCGGCGATGACACGCCGCCGGGATTTCTGGAGCAAGACACCTACAGGACCGTGGCCGCCGATCTTTTCGAGGCTGAAATCATCAACGATACGGTACCGTACAGGATTTTCTATGACCCCCGTCCCAGCGCCCGGTAAGGCCAACGGCCTGGCCTTTCGCATGGCCCTCTTCATTCTCACCAGTACCACCCTTATTTTCGGCGTCGCCTTCGGGTACAACTATGTCTATTCCCGGGACCTGATGCTGAAGAACGTCCGGGAGAATGCCACTCACCTGACTCAGGCGCTGGTCCGGCGCATCGAGGGCAAGCTAATCAGCGTGGAGCAGATGCCCCGCTACCTGGCCCGGCACCTTGACAACCGCAACGTCACCCGCCACAGCCTGGGGGTCATGATCGAGAACATGGTGGCGGCAAACCGGGACATCTACGGTTCCACGGTGGCCTTCGAGCCCTACGCCCTGGATCCGGAGGCACGCTATTTCGCCCCTTACGTCTATCGCAACGAAATCGGCGGATTGGTGGCCACCCACTTGGGTGGTGATCATTACAACTATTTTCTCTGGGACTGGTACCGCCTTCCACGATATCTGGATCGGCCGGTGTGGAGCGAGCCTTACTTTGACGAAGGGGGCGGCAATGCGCTCATGGCCACGTATTCCCACCCGTTTTACGATCTTTCATCGGGCCGGCCGAGCTTTCGCGGGGTGGTCACCGCCGATGTTTCCCTGGAAGAATTGAAGGCGGCCATCGGTTCCGTCTCCTTGTATCAATCCGGTTACACGGTGCTCATCAGCCGCACCGGCAGGTTCCTGGCCCACCGGGATCCTGACAGAATCATGCGCGACAGTATCTTCAGCCTTGCCGAGGCCCTGAACCTGCCTGCGCTCAGGCGGGTGGGCAAAGACATGATCCAGGGAAAGGAAGGTTTTCTGCGCATTGATGGGCTGGATGGCGAGGGACGGGTCTGGCTCTGCTTCGCGCCCGTGCCGGCCATCGGATGGTCGGTGGGTGTCGTGATCCCGGAACAGGCGTTGTATGCGGACATCCTGGCCCTGAACCACACGGTGCTGCTCATCGGTGCCGCCGGCTTCACCCTGTTGCTGGTGGTGGTGGTGGGGATCTCCCGTTCCATCACCCGACCCTTGAAATCCCTGGTGGGCGCCACCAGTGAGATCGCCCACGGGAACCTGGATATCTCCCTGCCCAAGATTGCCGTGCGGGACGAAGTGGGGCAACTGTCGCAATCCGTGGACGAGATGCGCCTGGCGCTCAAGGAGTACATTAGCCACCTTACCGAAACCACCAAGGCCCGGGAGCGCATCGAAAGCGAGCTGAAAATCGCCCGCAGCATCCAGATGAATTTTTTGCCCAAACGGTTTCCCCCCTTTCCGGAACGCCGGGAATTCGATATTTTCGCCGTACTGGAACCGGCCAAGCAGGTGGGCGGAGACCTCTACGATTTCTTTTTTCTCGATGAAGATCATCTGTTTTTTTCCATTGGGGACGTCTCGGACAAAGGGGTGCCGGCGGCCCTGTTCATGGCGGTGACCAAGACCCTGATGAAGGGTATTGCCGAACAAAACCGTGATCCCGCCGAGGTGTTGGACCGGGTCAACGGCGAATTGTGCCACGGTAATGAATCTTCCATGTTCGTGACGCTGTTTTGCGCGGTGCTGGATTTGCGTAGCGGACGCCTGTGCTACTCCAACGCCGGGCACAATCCGCCCCTGGTGCTCCACCGCGACGGCAGCCAAAAGTGGCTGGCGCTGCCCCCGGGGCTGGTCCTGGGGGGCATGGAAGAGGCGGTCTACCAGAGCCGCGAACTGGTGATGGCGCCGGGAGACAAGCTCCTGCTGTATACCGACGGCGTGACCGAGGCGATGAATCCGGAAGGCGCTTTTTACTCGGAGGCCAGATTGTTGGCGCAGGCTCAGGAGGGGGTGGCCGACAGCGCTGAATCCCTCGTGGCGAGGGTGATGGCGTCGGTGCGCCGGTTTTCCGCCGGGGCGGCCCAATCCGACGACATTACCCTGCTGGCCCTGTCCTACAAGGGAACCCATGCAAGCGGGGGCGGGGGGACATCGGTTATTTGAAATTATGGCATGGCTGAAGCTTGATGCCGGATAATCATCACAAAACAGATGGAGCAACGGATGGAATGGGTCAGTGAGAAAGTGGGACAGACGGTGGCGATCCGGGTGACGGGACGCATGGATGCGGTGACCGCCCCGGGCTTTGAACAGGAATGCGGACGCTGGATCGACCAGGGAGAAAACGATCTGATGGTGGATCTGAGCAATCTGGAATACATCAGCAGCGCCGGTTTGCGGGTGATTCTGGGAACCGGCAAGAAGCTCAAGAACCGCGGCGGCAGCCTCGCCTTCGGCGGCATGAGCCCCATGGTCAAGGAGGTGTTCGAAATATCCGGCTTTTCCGCCATCTTTCCCATCTACGACAATCTGGAGTCGGCCCTTGCCGCCAGGTAGTCCCGCGGTTTCGCACCGCCGCCTCCGGCTGCCGGCGGTGCGGGAATCCCTGCCACGGCTGCGGGAGTTCGTCCTTTCATGTGCTCAGGGACTATCTCCGGCCGTGACCATGAAGATCGACCTGGTGGTCGAAGAGCTGCTGTTGAACATCTTCGATTATGCCTATGGCGCGGCGGCACCCGGCGCGGTGGAGGTGGCCTGCGAAACGATACCCGGGCAAGGATTCGGCCTGGAGATCCGGGATTGGGGACGGCCTTTCAATCCACTGGCCCGCCCCGGGCCGGACGTGGCGCTGGACCTGGCCCAACGGGAGGTGGGGGGACTGGGCATTCTCCTGGTGCGCGAGATGAGCCAATCCCAGCAGTACCGCCGCGAAGGCGATTGTAACGTGATGAAGGTTTTCTTTCGTGACCCATGAACCCAGCCACCGCGTGAGACCCCCATGGCGGCACCGACCGGTTTTTTAGCCGAACTTGTCTCCGATATCCGATCTCCCAGGTGCCTCCCCGGGATCAGCATCGGTTTGGTGGTGAGTCTGGTGCTGATCGTGGTGGAAGTCTCCTTTGCCACCATGATTTTTTCCGGGCCCCTCGAGGTGCATGTGCGCAAGGGGATGGGCATGGCCTTGGCCGGAACGGTGGGTTTTGCCCTCTGCACGGCGTTGTTCAGCCGCATCCGCTCCATCGTGGCCCTGCCCCAGGATGCCCCGGCGGCGCTTTTTGCCGGCGTGGCGGCCGCCATCGCCGCTGCCATGGATTGCCCCGAAGCGCCGGAGACCTTCATCACCATTACCGCGGCCCTGATGGTTGCCTGCCTGATCACCGGCGTTTTTTTCTTTCTCATCGGCCGCTTCCGCTGGGCGGAATTTTTTCGCTTTATGCCTTATCCGGTGGTATCCGGTTTTTTGGCCGGTACGGGCTGGCTTCTCACCAAGGGGAGCCTGGAGGTGATGACCGGTCGGGCGCTCACCTGGTCGTCCCTTTCCACCCTGGCTTCCGCCGAAGTCCTGGCGCTCTGGCTGCCGGGGGCCGCCTATGCCGTGGCGTTGTTTTTCATCCTGCGCCGCTGGTCGCATTACCTGGTTTTGCCCGGCTCCCTGGTTCTGGCGGTGTTTTGCTACCACGGGGTGCTGCGGTTGGCCGGCATCTCCATCGCCGAGGCCCGGCAGCTCGGGTTCATCTTCGAATCTTTTGCCACCGGAAGCCTCTGGCCGGTTTTCGGTCTGGCCGACATGGCCACCATCGATTGGGCCGCCATTTGGCCCCAGGTTCCGGCCATCGCTGTCATCCCCTTCATTTCGCTGCTCGGCCTGCTGCTCAACACCGGGGGTATCGAGCTGGCCAGCCGGCGTGAAATCGACATGAACCGGGAGCTGGTGGTCAACGGCGCCGCCAATGCCCTGATCGGCGCCACCGGGGCTCACCCGGGTTACGCCTCCATCAGCCTTTCGGCCCTGGGCTTGCGGGTGGGCGCCGACACCCGCCTGGTGGGACTTACCGCGGCCCTGATGCTGGTGGCAACCCTGCTTTTCGGCTCACAGGTGCTGGCCTTTTTCCCCAAGGCGATTCTCGGGGGGTTCCTGCTCCTGCTGGGACTTTTTTTCCTCTCCGACTGGCTGGTGGATACCCGCAAGAAAATGCCCGCCGGCGATCACTTGTTGGTGGTGGCGGTGTTTCTGGTGATCTGCGTTTTCAGCTACCTCCACGGCGTGATCTTTGGCCTGCTGGCCACCATGACCCTTTTCGTCATCCGCATCAGCCGTGTTCCCATTCTGCGCCAGGTGCAATCCGGCGCCCATCTGCACAGCCGCAAGGGCCGCCCCTTGCCCCAGCAACGCCTGTTGGCCATGCACGGGGAGCGCATCGCGGTCTACGAGCTGGAGGGGTATGTTTTTTTCGGATCGGTCACCCGGCTCATCGAGGATATTTCCGCGGCGGTCAAGAATCCTGCCCGGGCGCCGGTGGAGGCGATCCTGCTGGATTTCAGGGGCGTCAACGGCTTCGACATCTCTTCGGTGAACAATTTTGTGCGCCTGATCCACCGCTTCCAGCGCCCCGACCTGATCTTCGCTTTTTGCGGCCCGCCTCCCGGCTTCCAGGAGCTGTTGGTGCAGCACCTCGATCCGGAGACAACGCGCAGCCTGCGGTTTTTCCCGGACCGGGAATCGGCCCTGCAGTGGGCCGAGGACCGCCTGCTGGAAAAGGAGCAGCAGCTGTTGCGTTCGGCTTCAATGACGGGCAAGACGGCCCGCGAGACCCTGCTGGAGGACGTTTCGGACGAACTGATGCGCCGGCTGGAGTGGCAGTCCCGGGTGGAAGCGCTGATGGAGCGTCTCGGCGGTTATCTGGAGGACAGGCGCTATGCCAAGGACGAGGTGGTGCGGGCCGGCGGCGGTGAGGCCGAAGGACTCTACTTGGTGCGGGGCGGGGTGGTGGCCGAGGAAATCGAGGCGAAGGACGGTGGGCGCACCCGTGTGAGGGAACTGGGCCCGGGCACCCTTTTCGCCGAAATGGCCGTTTATGCCAACTGGCGTTCCAGCAGCCTGTATGTGGCCCGGTCCCAGGTGGTGCTTGGTCTTTTGACCCCCGAGGCCCTGGTGCGGCTGGAGGCCGAAGCGCCGGTACTGGCCAACACGGTGCATCGACTGCTGATGGTCCAACATGCCGAATCAACGGCCGGCGCCCCCAGTTTCCAAGGTTGAGCGCCGGCGGGTCCGGTGTTTATCCTAACGCGGGACGCCGGCGGGATGCAGGGGCACGATCTCCCTGTCATCCGCTCCCACCACGCGGTTTCGCCCCGCCTGTTTGGCACGGTACAAAGCCGCGTCGGCTTTTTTGATCAGATCCTCCGAGGAGAGGACGGCGTTGCTTTCATCGCGGGTGGCCACCCCGAGGCTGGCGGTGACCACTTTTGCGTGGGAAGATGCCTCATGGGGAATTTCCAGGCCGGCGATGGCCAAACGGATCCGTTCGGCCACCGAAAGCGCTCCCACCGATGCGGTCTGGGGCAGCAGGACGACGAATTCCTCCCCGCCGTAGCGGGCGCAAAAGTCCCCGGGGCGATTGATCGCGGCTTGCATGGCCTGGGCGATTCTCTGCAGGCATTCGTCCCCCGGCCGGTGCCCGTAGAAGTCGTTAAAGTCCTTGAAGCGGTCCACATCCACCATGATCAGTGACAGCGGGGATCTCTCCCTCTTGCTGCGATCGAATTCCGAGGCAAGACGGTCTTCCAGATGGCGCCGGTTGGGGATGCCGGTCAGGGCATCGATGATGGCTTGGTCCCTCAGCTTTTGATAGGCCCTGTTGAGGGATGCGCCAAAAAAGAGGATGCCCGCCAGCCCCAGCCCCCCGATGAGGCCGTGGCCCACCGCCAAGGCCACCGATGAAATTTTGGGCATGTGCGGGAGGGTCACGCTGATGCCGCCCATGATCTCTCCTTCCCGGAAGCCCTGCCCGGCATGGCAGGTGAGGCAGTCTTTTTCCGCCTTCAGGGGCGCCATGTAAAAAAAAGTGTCTTGCCCTTGTGGGCTTTGGATGATCCGACCGACTTCCTTCACGCCCGCCTTGAATTGCTCCAGCGCCTCTTTTTGCATCGGCGTGGGGCTGTTTTGGGGGCGGAGGGGCTTGAAGCCAGTCAGGTCAAACCGCACTTCATCCCGCTGCATGGTGAGGTCGGAAATCTGACGGGTCATGTAGGAAGGATTGATCTTGGTCAGAGAAAATCCCTCCCTGGCATGGATGACCTTCAGGGGATCGTCCAGGTAGGGGTTGGGCTGGGTGGTATCGGTGATGGGAACATAGACCCCCCCGAAACGGGCGCTCCATGCGCGGGTGACGAGGATCTGTTCAAAAAAGCTCTTGGCGGTATGGAACCCGATGGCCTGCTGTTCCTGCTTTCTCAGGTGATACGTCCAAGTGAAGGAGGTGGCCACCAATGCCATCCAGATCATGCACAGAACGGCGATGCTTTCTTTCGATTTAGCGGACAGGGAAGTCAAGGTAGGTATCCGGATAGGGCTCGTTCAACAGGGTGAAGTGCCACCATTCTTTCGCTCTTTACATGTCGTCGCGGCTCAGGGCTTCGCGCCCCATCCAGTTGTGCATGGTGGTCCAGACCGCCTGATAGGCTTCGTGTCGGGCAGTGTCGTTGCGGGTGACGATGTTGTCGCGGACGGTTTCATAATCCAGACGCTCTACGTAGTCGCTCAGGTATCGAATCCACGAGGTCTTCGGCAGAATGAGGTGGAATCGATAGCCCGGTTCCCGGCTCTCCTGAATGGGGGGCTGATCGGTGATGTTCAGCAATAATTTTTCCAGATCCTTCCGGGAGTTGGCCTTGATCATGAGTTCGTCCTTTTGGCACTGACTAGAGACCGCGGTAAAAAAGCCGTCCTTGGTGAATACCCACATGATTTGCCCCTTCCTTCAAGAAGTTTCTCCCTTGTGGCAATCGCCTGCGTGCCCTCCGTCCAGCCGCGCCATGCCGGTGAGCTTGTCGATGAGCAGACGGCCGGGCCAGCCGTAGGGGAAAAATTCCCTGCCCGGCCCAAGGGAAGTGACCACCGTTTTGCCGATGACCCAACGACCGGCACCTTTCTCGAAAAGGCGAACGGTTCTGATCCCCCACATGGCATGACAGACCACGGAACGCCCGGTGCCCGGATCCTGGCCAATATATAACATGACGTGGCCGGGCATGTAAAAGAGGGTCAACAACGGTTTGCCCGTCTCCCGGATCAGCCGTTCCCGCTGCCGGCGATTGAGCCCCTGGAAAGAAATCCACCGGCCCGCGGCGGCCTGATCCCTGGAGTTGCGCGGCAGCCAGCGGCCGAAGGCGGCCATCACGTCCTGGATCAGGGCCGAGCAGTCGCGGTTTTCGTAAAGCCCGCCCCAGCCGTAGTTTTTGCCCATCAAGGCATTGAGAAGGCGCGCAGCGTTTTCGCGGGTGGCGGGAAACGGCAGGGGATGGACGGCCTTTTTCGGTGCCGTGGCCTTGATGAGGCGGGCACGGCCCAGATGGTCGCGCACCGGCACTTGCAGCTTGCAACCGTCCACCGCTTCCTGTTCGGGGGCCAGGGGAAGGGCCATGCCCACCCGCCCGGAAACCAGGAACCGGCCGTCCAGGCCCGTCACCGGCACATCGTCGGCCCAAAATCCGGCCAGGGCCGCGGCGGTGTAGGCGGCGATGAACTCTTCGTCCACCAAGGCGATCTCCGGCCACCGGACCCAACCGGCGGCCCAGTCGGTTTCCACCAGGGCCCACTGCCCGTCTCGGCTTTCATGGGTCACCAGCAGCGGCGTTCCGGCGGGCACCAGGGAGTTTTGCATCCGGTCGAAGGGAAAGCCCCGGCCCGGCATGGCCGGGTTGTCAAACACCGGCTTGTGGGTGGGAAACACCCGCATGGATGCATGGACCACCGCGATGGCGGGCCGGTGCAGACACGGGTAGGCGGATCGGTGGGCGCGGCGTGCCATGGCCTCGATCCAGTCCAAAGGCAGGGGGAGGTTGGTTTCCCCGTAGAGGGGGCGCGCCGCGTAGCGTTGGAAACCGGAAAATACCTGCCGCGCCGTGTGCCGCGGGCTGTCGCGATGCCAGGGGGCGAAAAAATGGCCCCTGAAATCCTTGTACCGCTCGGCCTGTTGTGCCGGAGCGATGAATCTCGGCGGCGTGTCTTGCAGGTAGTGACCGGCGTCCTGGGGCAGCTCCACCAGGTCGCGGATCATTCCGGGCGGGCCCCCGGCGCAGGCGCCGAGGAGAAGGATCAGCAGGAGGCAGAAGCAGATCCGGGTATTTCCGGTGTGGGTGCTTTTCAGGGCATCACCTTGTCGGGCGTGCGTTTGCCGAAGCGTTTGAAGGAGCATTCTTCGATGCACTGCGCCATATCTGATGCCGGGACGGATTGCAAGGTGTTGTTCATACACAGGTCTGGGCCCGCGCATACGAGTGCCTCATTTGGACACAAGATGCGGATTTTCAAAATATTGAGGGCGTAAAATACTTTTCAAAGTAGATCGGCCCGTCCGACAAAGCACCCCACCCGCTCGCTGACGCGCCCGTTGAGTTCAATCATGTGATGGGCAGCGAAAAGAAAAGGGGCCGCCTCCATCCGGAGGCGGCCCCTTTTTTCTCGGGTGTCAGATTCGACCTATTGCCCGGCGGGCTTGTACCCCATGGGCAGTTTTTTGAACCGGCCGCCGTGGAGGATGGGATCCCCCTCGTAGCCCAGGGCCTTGAAGTCGATGTAGTCGGTGGTGTTGATCAGGTGACTCACGTCGCGGCCTTGTTCGACCATCCAGGAAAAGTCGGTTCCTTTGTGGGCCAGTTTCTTGAAATCCACCTCGCGGCTGTCCTGGTGGCACCGGTCGCAGGTGCGCTCGCCGGCCAGGCTATCGTGGCACTGGACGCAGGACAGGGCCATCTCGGCGGGCATCACCTCGTGGTCGACGCCCCAGAACATCCAGGTTTCCACCCACTTGTAGTCGCCGCTGTACGGCATACCAGCGGCTTCCATGCCGTCGGTGATGGCCTTCTGCCAGTCGTAGTTTTTCCAGTAGGCCGTGGTGTCATCCTTGTCCCGGGGAAAGAGGTGGGGCACCAGTAGGTAGCCGTACTTGGCGTCCACCGGTTGGACCCCCTTCATGATCTTGAACGGCTCAATCCTTGAGTTGGGATCCCTGATGGAGCCCACCGGTTCGGCAATATTGGTCACCGGTGCGTGGATATCGATGGAATCGCCCAGAAAAACCCGTTTGTAGAACCCGCCGTGCCAGCGATAGACCGGCTTGGCCGATTCGGCCCAGATGAATTCTCCCTTCATGGGATCATAATCGCCCATCCCATACTTGTCCTTCTTGGGCTTGCGCTTGAGATCACCAGCCTTGGACCAGTCCCACCAGACCTTGGTGGGCTTGCACTTGGCATACACCGGCGAGTGGCAGGTGTTGCAACCGATGTTTTCGCAGTGCTTGTTGAGATGGTGGTCCATGATGTCGTTGCCGTAGTGGGGCTTTGCGCCGTGGCAGTCCTCGCAGTTCAGGGCGCCCTCCACCACCGGCACCGACGATGAGCGACCGGGAATGCGGTGGTTGCGGGTGGTATGACATTCACTGCACTGCATGTCGTAGCCGCCCATGTGCACGTCGCAGGCCCGGTCGGGCTGCAGGAGCTGGCGGGAGAGGTCCGAGTGCTTCACCGCCTCGGCGCCGCCGCCGTTGAAGTGGCATTCCCCGCAAGTCTTGCGGGAGCTGTGCCCCACATTCTGGGCCACCCGGACCAGGTCCACCTTGGGATCGGGCATACCGGCCCCCGGCGGGGCTTTTTTATAGGTTCCCGTGGTGTCGTGACAGATCAGGCAGTCGATGCGGGTGGCATCGGTGAAATCGAAGGAGTTGTCTTTCCATCCGTATCCGGCGTGGCAGCTTGTGCAACGAGCCTCGTTGCTGATGGGGCTCATTCAGAAGTTGTTGATGGCGGTGGTCCCCTTGCCGTGCATCACCTTCTTTTGGTGGTCGAGGGTGTAGGCGGAATGCCCCTTCCAGAGCCAGTGGGCGGTGAGAAGCATGTCCTCGCCGGCGCCCGGGTGGCAGCGGAGGCATTCGGCCGTCACGTCCCAGGGTTCGGGATCGGCCGGCAGTTTCACCAGTTCCTTGTGGTCCGGCACGTTTTTGGGGTGGCAGCCGACGCAGTCCACCGGTCCTTTGGCCTCGTTGCGGTGACAATCGATGCACTGCTGGTGATAGGCCGCCTTGAGTCCAAGGCGATCCGGGTGGTCGCCGCGAAACGATTCCTGGTGGCAGGCGCTGCAGCGCACGGTTTCCTTGGCCGCCTTGTCCGCCGGCCTGGCGTGGTGACACACCGCGCAGTCCTGGATCGCGGCGGCGTGCTTGGTGTGCATGAAGCGCACCGGGCCGTAGTAGTCTTCGCGCTGCTTGATGATGGGGCTGTCCAGCAGGAAGTAGCTGTGGGTGATGTCCTTGACCCCCAGCCCCACGTCGCGCAGCCGTTGCTGGCGGCAGAGCTGGCACTCGTCCACCACCGCTTCGATGAAGGGCACCACCTCCTTGGCCCGCTCCCGGGCCGTTTCCTGGTCCGGGGCCCGCCATTCGGGGTTGAGCGTCAGCTCGTCGGTGTCCGGAGTTTCGGCCGCCAACGCCGGAGCGGCCCATACCAGCACCATTAGTGCCACCAGGATGCGCACCGGTGCGCCGGGTGAAAACGCTCTGATCATGAAGACACCTCCCGGGCCGGCGCGGAAAGAACCGGCAGATGAGTCACGAGAAAACGGTAGATGAACATCAAGGTGGCGATCAGCCCCACGGTGATGAGGATTTCGCCCACGGCTGGAAAATAGTTGGCTTCGCTCACCGGCGGCTTGTAGGCCACCACGAAGACGTTGATCCGGTTGAGCAGCACGCCGCCCACGATCATGGCACAGGCGGCGAACAGGGCCCGCCGGTTGTGGCGCACCTTGTCCGAAAGCAGCATCAGCCAGGGGGCGATGACCCCCAGGATCATCTCGGCCAGGAAGGCGTTGGTCTGGGCCGTGCCGTCCAGCAGGTAGACCCAGGTGCCGCGCACCACCATGTCACCGATCTTCAGTGCCATGTAGAGGCCCAGCAGCCAGATGGTGATGCGGGTCAACGGCCCCAGGACGCGCATCTCCCCGTCGAGCTTGAACGAACTGGTGGCGATGGTGGTCTCGAAGACCACCATGGGGTAGCCCACCGCGATGGCCGAAGTGAGAAAGAGCAGGGGCAGGATCGGGGTGTACCAGAGGGGATGAACCTTGGTGGGGGCCACCAGCATCAGCGAGCCGAGGCTCGACTGGTGCATGCACGAGAGCACCACCCCGGCGATGACGAAGACCCACATGATCTTGCCCAGAACGCGGTCGGCCAGGCCCAGCAGGGATTCCGCCGGGCCGTTGAGCCCCGCCAGGGGGCCGGGCAGGTTGACGCGGCCCTTGAACTGTTCCACCACCACCGGCACGAACTCGATGTAGAGCACGTTGAGGTAGAACATCACGCACATGGCCACTTCGAAGAGCACCGAGTCGAAGTTCCAGAAGATCATCGGCTTCCAGATGGCCCAGGAGCGGCCGATGTCGATGAGCAGGCCCAGCACGACGAAGGTGTAACCGAGCATGGCGGTGAGCAGGGCCGGGCGCACCACTGGCTCGTAGTAGTGCCGGCCCACGATGTGCGCCAGGAAGGCGGTGGTGAACCCGCCGGCGGCCAGGGCGACTCCCGAGGCGACATCCACCCCGATCCACAGCCCCCAGGGGCGGGCCGTGGACAGGTTGGACACGTAGCCGATGCCGCCGATGAAGCGGGCCAGGATGGTCAGGGCGCCGGCGGCCATCAGCACGGCCAGTACCACGACCCCGGGTGTCCAGAAGCGGGTCTTGAGCGGATAGGGATGATGGGTCATCGGCGGTCTCCTTCCTCGTCTTCGTCCTCGGCCCGGTTCTTGTGCGAGGTCCACATGATCCCCCCCAGCAGGCCGTAGAGCACGATGGGCGACCAGAGGTAGGAAAAGAGGGTGTGCTGAATCGTCTCGGCCAGTTTGGGGGTCGGCTCGTTGGGCACGTCGATGAAACCGAGCTTCTCGAAGGGCACCGCCGAAATGTACATCCAGCTCGTTCCCCCCACCTCCTTCTCACCGTAGATGCGGTCGATATAACGTGCCGGGTTGTCCCGTATCCGGTCCTTGGCCACCTTGAGCAGGGTCTGGCGTCGACCGAAGGTGATGGCCTCGGTGGGGCAGATCTCGGCGCAGCCCGGCAGGCCCCCCTCCTTGCTGATGCGCTCGAAGCAGAAGGTGCACTTCATCACCCGGGGGGTGATGGGGTCATGGTACTCGTAGGCCGGGATCTCGAAGGGGCAGGCCACCATGCAGTAGCGGCAACCGATGCACTTGGTGACATCGTAGTGGACCGTGCCGTTTTCCTTCTTGGTCAAGGCGCCGACGATGCAGGCCGATGCGCAGGCCGGCTCCTGGCAGTGCATGCACTGGATCTTGACGAAGGTGGGCACCAGTTGGTTGCTGGCGTCCAATTGGCCGGGAAAGTAGCGGTTGACCACCGTGAAGGCCTTCTCGTCGGGCCGGCGCAGGCGGTTCAGGACGGTGGGGTCCTCGAAGGGCTCCTCGGGCGGCGGCAGACCGTTGACCCGGTTGCAGGCCTCTTCGCATTTGCGGCAGCCGATGCAGCGGGTCAGGTCCACCAGGCAGCCGTAGGGATCATCCGGTGGGGCCGATGCGCCGGCCGGGGCGGATCGATTCGTTGCCGCCGCGGCCCCGGTAGCCCCCGCGATCTTGAAAAACCCGCGTCTTGTCAGCTTCATGGGCACTCCTTGTGTCGTTGAACCGTGATCCACATGACTTTGCCTTCCCGATGCTCGCCGAGGATGCGATTGCGCTGACGCCGGGCCAACTGGAGGATGGTGGCGGCCACCTCGGGGTCTTCGAGCTGCACTTTCAGCACTTCCCCGGGCGCAAGACGGGAGAGCCGCTGCTGGTATTGCAACAGGCAGATCGGCCACCCGACCCCCACCAGGTTGAGTTGGTGCGATGCACGCAAAACAATCGCCTCCCTTGCATGCCGTCCATCTAGAGCCCATAGCAAGCTCCGTGCCGCCGCTCAGATCGGATTTCCCTCGAATCAACCGCTTGAAATGATAACGGATTCAAATATGCTCAGGCCAGCCATTGTCAAAGGACGGCCGCTGTTGTAGTTAAAGGATCGTTTAAACGTTTAAACACTCATAAGGCGTACAAGCAATGAGCGAAGCGCGGATCAACCGCTACTGGAAGCGCATCGTCAACACGATGAACGACGGGCTGATGATCATCGGTACCGATGGCACGGTGATTTCCGTCAACCGCGCCTTTGAGCGCATCACCGGCTACTCGGCTGAAGAGATGGTGGGCCGGCCGTGCACGGTGCTCGAGTGCGACGGTTGCGACAAGATGATCAACGGCAGCGACATGGCCTGGTGCGCCCTGTTTGACAACTGCCAGGATGTGCGCTGCCACTGTCACCTGCGCACCAAGGACGGCCGCTTGGTGGCGGTGGTCAAGAACGCCACCTTGCTCGTGGACGACGAAGGGCGCCCCCTGGGGGCCGTGGAGACCCTCACCGACATGTCGGAGGTGGACCGGCTGGGGCAGGAGGTGGACCGGCTGGCACGCCAGCTCGACGATGGGGGGGATTTTCACGGCCTGGTGGGCCGCTCGGTGGCCATGCAGCGGGTTTTCGACGTGATCCGGAGAGCGGCCTCGAGCAGCGCGCCGGTGATCATTTTCGGCGAGAGCGGCACCGGCAAGGAGATGGTGGCCAATGCGATTCACCGCCTCGGGCCGCGGCGCGAGGGCCCCTTCATGCAACTCAACTGCGCGGCCCTCAACGAAGCGCTGCTGGAAAGCGAACTCTTCGGCCACATCCGCGGCGCCTTCACCGGCGCCTACCGGCATCGCACCGGGCGCTTCGAGGCCGCCGACGGCGGGGACATCTTCCTGGACGAGATCGGGGACATGCCCCTCGCCCTGCAGGTCAAGCTGCTGCGGGTCCTGGAGACCGGGCGCTTTGAAAGGGTCGGCGACCATGCCCCGGTGAAGGTCAACGTGCGCATCATCAGCGCCACCCACCAGGACCTGCACCGGGCCATCGCCGAGGGGCGTTTTCGCGAAGACTTCTTCTACCGCATCAATGTGATCCCCATCCACCTGCCGCCGCTGCGACAGCGACGCGACGACATCCCGTTGCTGGTGGAGTATTTTCTGCCCGGGGTGCGCCGCCGCGCCGGCAAGAGCCTTTCGGGAATGACGCGCCAGGCCATGGAGGGGCTGATGAACCACCACTGGCCGGGCAACGTGCGCGAGCTGAAGAGCGTGCTCGAATACGCCGCCATCATCACCGACGGCGGCGTCATCGATATCCATCACCTACCGAGTTTGCAGGCGCCGCCGGCCATCGGGCGTTCGGCCTCCACCGCGCCGGCCATGGCGGACGCCCAAGGCGAACGTCAGGCCCTCATCGACGCCCTGCGGGCCACCGGCGGCAACCAGACCCGGGCCGCGGCGCTCCTCGGGGTCACGCGCACCACGGTCTGGAACCGGATCCGCAAGTACGGCATCGATGTGAGGAAGATTCCGGATCGATAGGCGAGAAGACAAAAATGATTTTTATGGCACGTGATTTGCTTCAACCATTTAAAATACCTCCTGGCAGTTGTAATCATACTGCCGGCAAACCGGCTTCAGACGCCGTCATCTGAAGCCGGTTTGTTTTTTAAGAAGGGATTGCATTTTATTTTATAAAGGATATATCTGCAAAAATAATAATGCGAATGCAATGATTTGTTGGCAGTAATGTCCATTGATCAGTTTGCGCACATCAACAGAGGAAAGATGAGCGCCATGACCGGATCGAAACATCAACGAGAAAAGATCCTCCCCGAACAGCCGGCGCGCCAGCCGGAAAAAATATTCCTGACCCCTGCCGAGGCCCTGGCGGCCATTGGCATCGACTTCGCCCAATACGCACCGCAGATCGAGCTTTTTTGCAATCTTGTCCCCCTGGTTTTCGGGAACCAGGCCCTGGTGACGTCGGGCGCCACCAGAGATGAATTGTGGCTGCGCATCGGTGCCCGCGGATCTCCGGAACGCCTCGATGGCCGGCAACTCGGTGAACGGCTGGTGGCCCGGCTCCAGGAAGCACCGTTGCCGCTGGAACGCCTGGCCGCCATCTGCTATCAGGTGTTTCGCGGCCGGACCGTGACGGGTGAAACGGATGGAACCCCCGGGTTGTGGGTGGAAACGGGGATGGAGGATTTTGTCTGCCAGCGCTGCGGCCGGTGCTGCAGCACGCTGGATTTCAAAAACGGGGGCACCGCGGCGGACTGGGAGCGTTTCGAGGCATTGGGGCGCAAGGACATCCTGGACTGGATCGCGCCAATCCGGCATGACGGAAGGGTGGTGGCCTGCCGCCTGTGGGTCGATCCGCTCACCGGCCGTTTTGCCGACGGGTGTCCCTGGCTGGTAAAGGACGCCCCGGGACGCTTTGGCTGCCGGATTCACGAGATCCGGCCCGAGATCTGTCGCCAGTATCCCGGCTCCCGCAAGCATGCCGAGATGACGGGGTGCATCGGGTTCTGTCACCGCCAAAGAAAGGGAATCAGTCAACAAGAAGCCACATCCGATCCAAGAAAAGTCTTTCACGGATAACCTGCAACGGATAACCGATGACGCTCCCCTTAAACCATTGCCCATGGCGAGCGAAAAGGAGGTAGTCGATGGCCGAGGCACGCTTCGAAAAGCTCACCCACTCCGATGAGGCCTTGTACGGTCCGCGAAAGTTGGTCCTGTGCGGATTCGGCCGCGAGGCCCAGCCCAAGTTCAAGAAGATACTGGATCTCGCCGGCCTCACCGATGTGCCCGTGGTGTGGGCCGATGTCGAGGATGCAGGGGTCAAGATCGGGGAACTTTTCCGGCGGCCGGCCGACACCGGTTTCGGCGCCGGATCGGCCCTCAAGCGGACCGTGATCGTGGCCGGAATTACTGAAAACGAGTTGCACAACCTGATGAACGTCTCCAAGAAGACCGGCATGCAGTCTTGCATGTGGGCCGCCCTGACCCCGACCTCGGAAACCTGGACCCTGAAAGCCCTGTTGGAAGAGTTGTCCGCCGAACGGCGGCAAATGAGCGCCAGGCGGCGTTAGCGGACCATGGACCAGCGGTGTCCCGAGCCGGCTGGACCCTTGACAGAAACCGCCGGCTGGGGGTAAAGTGCACCGCCCTAATGGGAGGTTGCCCTGGTCCGACGGCTGCTTTGCCTGGCCCCGGCCGGACGAAAAACGAACCTGACAGCAAAGGAAGGACCCTCGATGGACGGAGACCCTGGAACGAGTCCCCATCCTCCAATGAATGAACCGGATGACCCGGTTCCGTTGAACACTTGGCTTGCCATTGCCCGGAAACCATTCGGGCCGGCCCCCGCAGCGCCCCTTTCCATTCGCTGAGAAATCGGGCGCCTCCGGCCGCAACGGTTTCCAGCAATGGAGATCCTTGCGGAAAGGAGGTGCCTGTGACCTGTGCACCCTGCCCCAACGCCTGTACGCCCGCCGAATCCGTCACTGAAGCGGAGGCCCATCCTTTGATGGGGGACATCGAAGCGCTGCGCCAACGGCATCCTTCGGACATCGCCGACCTCCTCGAACAGGCCGGACTCGACCCGAACGAGCTGGTGGACATCCTGCTGAAAATCGGCAATTCGGTGGCTGGCGAAACTTTCAGCCGACTATCCATGGAGACCCAGAAAGCCTGCCTGGAGGCCGGCCCCGTGAAGCGCATGCTCCAGCTTGTCGAGCATATGGAGCCGGATGACCGGGTCGACCTGCTCAAGAAGGTTGATCCGGAGGTGAGCGAAGGGTTGATGCCCCTCATCGCCCAGGCAGAGCGCAATGCCACCCAACGGCTGTGGAAATACGAAGAGGGCACCGCCGGCGCCGAGATGACCACCGAGTACGCCTTTCTGTCCGCCGATATCACCGTGGGTGAGGCATTGGCGCAGTTGCGGCTCCAGGCGCCGAATCGGGAGACCATCTACTATGTGTACATCACGGACGCCGAGCGCCATCTGTTGGGGGTGATCAGCCTGCGGCATCTCATCATGTCCAAACCTCGCCAGCGACTCTGCGAGGTGATGACCACCGATGTGATTTCCGTTTTCCACGATGCCAGCCTCGATACCACGGTGCAGCAGTTGACCAAGTACGATTTCATCGCCCTGCCGGTGGTGGATCACCAGAATCGCCTGCTGGGGATCGTCACCTTCGACGATGCCATGGACATCGTCAAGGCGGAGAACACCGAGGACTTCCAGCGCATTTCGGCGGTGCTGCCTTTCGAGGAGGAATACCTGCGCCGACCGCTGGGGCGCCTGTTTTGGAGCCGCTTCTGGTGGCTGGCAATCTTGTTGTTCACCTCGATTTTGTCCACTTCGGTCATGGCTTATCATGCCGACATTCTTCACCAGATGGTGGCGCTGTCCTTCTTTATCCCCATGGTCATTGGTGCCAGCGGCAACGCCGGCACCCAGTCGGCCACCATGGTGGTGCGGGCGCTGGCGCTGGGAGAAATCCGACCGCGGGATTTTCCCCGGGTGTTTTCCAGGGAGCTGCTCATGGGCTTGGCCCTGGGGCTGGCCCTGGGGGGGATGGCCTTGTTGCGCGTTTTTTGGCAGGAAGAGAATCTGCTGCTGGGTTATATCGTGGGAATGGCCCTGGTGGTCACCCTCTTGACCGCCAACTTGGTGGGTTCGCTGCTTCCACTGCTGCTGAAGAAACTAAAGTTCGATCCGGCGCTCACCGCCGGACCGTTCATCGCCACGATCATCGACGCGGTCGGCATCGCGATCTACTTCCAGGTGGCGATCTGGTTGATGCGCGGATGACGGCGGACCGCCAGGGACAAGATCGGCCCCAAGGGGACCGCTCCCGTCCCGCCGTCACGAAAGCCCCGGGCTGAGGAAAGTTTGAAGAGCGGGTAAAAAATCACCGCAGTGGACAACGTGGACACCATGGATCCCGGTGGCACAGAGAGCTGCGGTGCGGTGATTCTTTTTCTCGTTTGCCGATAGGCTCAATCTCGGTGCTGGTAGAGGTGCACGTCCTGCTGCGGGAAGGGGATGCTGATCCCGGCGGCGTCGAAGGCCTTCTTTACCTTCTCGGTGGTCTCGAACCAGAAATCCCAGTAATCGCCCGATTTGACCCAGGGGCGGGCCACGAAATCGACGCTGCTTTGGCCTAGCTGGTAGACGGCGATCAACGGTGCCGGATTCTTGAGCACCCGCGGGTCGGCGTTGATGATGGACGTGATCACCTCCCTGGCCCGGTCGATGTCATCGCCGTAGCCGATGCCGAAGACCATGTCCACGCGACGGGTCCCCTTGGCTGACCAGTTTACGATGTTGTCCGCGGTGAGCTTGGCATTGGGCACGATGACCAGCTTGTGGTCCGGGGTGCAGAGGGTGGTGGTGAAGATCTGGATCTCCTCCACCGTGCCGGCCGTACCGGCGGCTTCGATGTAATCGCCCACCCGGAAGGGGCGGAAGAGGATCATCAAAAACCCGGCGGCAAAATTGGACAGGGAGCCTTGCAGGGCCAGGCCGATGGCCAGGCCGGCGGCGCCGAGAACGGCGATAAACGAAGTGGTTTGAATCCCGAGCTGGTTCAGGGCGGCCAGGATGGTGAAGGCCAGCAGGGCGATATACGTCAGGTTGCCGGTGAATTTGACGATGGTGGTATCCAGGCGGCCTCTTTCCATCAGCCGTTCCACGAGCCGGCGAATACCCTGGGCGACCCAGCGCCCCACGATCAGTACGACAATGGCCGCCAGGATCCGAATGCCGTAAAGGATGGCCAGTTCCTGGGCGCTGGAAAACCATTCTTGCATGAAAAACCTCCTCGGTTGAGTTTCGGTTGGCCGCGAATCCTGGAACTGTCCGGATATCGCAGCGATTGCGATTCAGAGAGCGCTGATTGACCTATCAGCGCCGTCACCGGCCACGACCAAAGCCGGTCTGATCCATTAACCACCTGCCGCTTCCCTGTCAAGCCGTTCCCCATTCGGGCATTCCGCGGCGCGCCCCTCGCCCGCCGTCATTCCGAGAGACAGCGAGGAAGCGCCTGCCTCTTTTCGCCATCTCCCGACTTTTTGCCCAGCTTAAAAACACCGGACTGAGCTTGGCCGGGGTGTGACCGGGGTCCGGCCCTATTCCGTCATTCCGGGCTTGACCCGGAATCCATGTTCATCGGGACGAGGCGGCGGAAGACAAGCCGGAAAGCAGGGGGACGGCCCGCCATTGGCCATAGAGGCTTCCCCCGTGATACCGCCTCGGGAAACGCCTGTGGAATCAAGCACATGGCCACTGGGGCGTCAAGGGGTCGGTCGCTGGGCCTCGAGCTGGGTGATGTGCCGTTTTTCCTCGGCGATGATGGTTTGAAGCTGGCTCAGTACTTCCGGCGCCGGGATGAAGCCGGAGAGCATCTCGTAGAAAAGGATCGTGTCTTTTTCAAATTCCACCAGGACATCGATCAAGGCATTGATATCCGTCAGGGCGGTAAAGTCCACCTGTTTGAGGGAAAAACTCTGTTCGCCGATCATCTGGGCGAGCATCTCGCGGTTCATGGCCCGCGCGATGGGGTTTGCCCCGGTGGTCGCCTGTTGGCGAAGGTCGTTGAACCATCGGGCGTGCTGTTTTTCTTCCTCGATCATCCATTGGAGGACGGCCTTGAAGCCCTGTCCCTCCACCCGATCCATGGCCTGGCGATACACCGCGGCGGCGTTTTCCTCCAGTCGCACGGCGATATCGATGATCTCTTCCAGCTGGAACATGTTTCCTCCACGCCTTGTCACTGTTTCCCGCCGCCGGCGGACGAAACGGGGGAAGCCGGCTGATCGAAGAGGGCGGTCAACACCACGCACCCGTCTTCCAAGTGGGTTTGAACCTTGAAGGGCAGGTTGTTGAACAACTCGATCATGCGGCGATTTTCGGGCACGGTGTAGGCAGTGAGCCCGTCTAGACCGTTTTCCTGGGCGGCCTGGAACAGCTTGACCAGCAACTGTTTCCCGATTCCCTTGCCCTGCCAGGGACGGCTCACCGAAAAAGCGATCTCGGCGATGTTACTGCCCGTCGCACAGAGGTACTCTCCCAGCCCGATCACTTGGCCGAAGCCGAATTCGCCCACCAGCGCCAGCATGGTGAGGTTGTGAATGTAGTCGATCTGGGCCTTGTCCTCGATTTCGTCCCGGGAAAAGCGGGATTTGGCATACATGAAGCGGGCGTACACGTCCGCGTTGTCCAGATTGTAGTAATGCTCCTGGATCCGCCGCAGGTCCACCGGTTTGGCCGGGCGCAGGGTGATGAGCGTGTTGTCGACGGTGATGGCCTCCTCCAGATGCAGCGGATAGATGCCGGTGATGGACTCGCTCAGCTTGCGTTCCCGGCTCAACAGCCCTTTTTCCTTGGCGGCATTGAACAGGGCTTCGCGAAAATCCGGATGGGCGATGCTGATCATGGCCATGGCCCGCTCTTGCAGGCTTTTGCCATGGAGGTTGACCGCGCCGAACTCGCTGACCACATGATGCACGTCGGTGCGGGGGACCACGGTCACCGTGTCGCTGAGCAGCGGCACGATATGGCTCTGGGAACCGTCGGCCGAAGTGGCGGTGAGCATCAGGATCGACTTGCCGCCGTTGGCCTGGGAGGCGCCCCGCACGAAATCCAGCATCCCGTTGACCCCGGAGTAGCGGCTGTGGGCCAGGGCGTCGGTGGCCACCTGCCCGGTGAGGTCCATCACCATGGCCACGTTCATGGACACCATGCGAGGATGGGCGGAAATGACACCATGGGCATTGACGTAATCGGAGGGGTGAAATTCCACCATGGGGTTGTCGTTGATGAACTCGTAAAAAATTTCGGACCCGATGGCGCTGCTGGCCACCATCTTGCCTTCGTTGAGGCCCTTGTAGCGGTTGTTGACCACCCCCCGGGCCGTCAGGTGCATCAGGCCGGTGGTGAGGTACTGGCTGTGAACGCCCAGGTCGTTTTTTTCCGCCAGGGCCTCCAACACGGCCTGGTGAATTTCTCCCAAACCGGTCTGGAGCGTGGCGCCGTCTTCCACCAGCCGGGCCACGTGCCGGGCGATGGTGCGGGCCGCTTCGCTCACCGGCGGTTCTTCCACCGAGAGGATGGGCTCTTCATGCTCGACGATGACATCCAGGTCGTTCACGTGCAAAAAGCTGCGCCCCATCACCCGGGGCATGCGCGGGTTGACCTGGGCGATGACCAGATCCGCGCTCAATGCGGCTGCCTGGGTGATGTCCACCGAAACGCCCAAGCTCATCCAGCCGAAGTCATCCGGGGGGGAGACCTGGATCAGGGCCACCTGGATCTTGAGCTTTCCGGTGGCGAAAAGCCGCGGGATGTCCACCAGGTTCAGCGGTGTGATGTGGCGCATGGTCTGGGCCAGCCGCTTGGGAATACCCGAACCGATGTAAAAGGATCGGATGTTGAGGTTCCGGTCCGCCGTCTCGTCCGCGATGCGCGACAGCGGCGTCTGTTCCAGCGACAGCAGCCGGACCACCTCGATGTCCGAAAGCCCCCGGGCCTTCCGGGCCAGGGCACGGACCAACTCCTGGGGTTCACCGCAGGAGGAGCCGATGAAGACCCGTTGGCCCGGTCGAATCAGGGCGATGGCATCCGCGGCGTCACGGCGCTTCTGGCGGAAGGCGTCCGCCCAGGATGGTGAAATCGACATCATCACGTTGCCTTTCGATTATCCGCACTTGGAATAGCCGCAGAAATGGCAGGTCATGCAACCTTCCTCGAAACTGATGGTTTGCCCGCATTCCGGGCAGACGGCACCGATGAGCGCCGGCGCACCGTTTCCACGGCGGACGCGCCGGTCATCAAGGTAGCGTCGCTCCAAAACCCGGGCGATGGCGTCGGGAATCGATAGCACCAATCCGCCTTCCTGAAAAACGGGATGCTCGCCGCCGATGCCCTTGAGCTGGTCGATGACCTTGTCCACGGTGACCCCCGAGCGTAGCGCCAATGATACCAGGCGGCCGATGGCCTCGGTTTTGGCAGTGGTACTGCGGCCCGATTTGCCAATGGTGGCAAATATTTCGAAGGGACGCCCCTCGTACTCGGTCACCGTGACGTAAAGCTGTCCCATGCCGGTGCGGATCTTGGTGGTGAACCCATCCAGGGTCTCGGGGCGCTGGCGCACGATGGCCGAAAAGCCGGAACCGGCCTCGGCGGCCGGGGGGACGCTCAACACCTGGTTGGCCTTGCTGCCGTCCCGATAGATGGTCACCCCCTTGCAGCCCAACGTGAAGGCGAGGTCGAAAATCCGGCGAACGTCCTCCACCGTGCTGTCTTTGGGCAGGTTCACCGTTTTGGACACGGCGTTGTCCGTATGCTCCTGAAAAACGGCCTGCATGCGCACATGCCATTCCGGCGAGATGTCGTGGGCCGTGACAAACACCTGGCGGACGTCCTCGGGGATTTCCTCCATGGCCTTGATACTGCCGCTGTGGGCAATGCGGTCCATCAACTCCGGCGTGTAGAAGCCGCGCTGGCGGGCCACGGCCTCGAAATGGGGATTGACCTCCAGGAGCTGATCATCGTCCATCACCCGGCGCACGAAGCTCAAGGCAAAGAGGGGTTCGATGCCGCTGGAGCAGTTGGCGATGATGCTCAAGGTCCCGGTGGGGGCGATGGTGGTGGTGGTGGCGTTGCGGTAGCGGTCCTTGAGGGCACTGAGGGGGTGGTTTTCAAAGACCCCGCGTACCTCGGCCAACTCCCGGGAGGCCTGGTGGCTGGTTTCCTGGATGAAAGCCATTACCGATTCAGCGCAGGCCAAGGCTTCGGGGGAGTTGTAGGGAATCGCCAGCCTATAGAGCATGTCGGCGAAACCCATTACCCCAAGGCCGATTTTGCGGTTGCCCTTGACCATTCTTTCGATTTCCGGCAGCGGGTAGCGGGACACGTCGATGGTATCGTCCAGGAACCGTACCGCCAGGCCAACGGCCTCGCCGAGGGCGTCGTAGTCCACGGCCGGTCCCTGCTCGGTGTCGACGACGAACCGGTCCAGGTTGATCGACCCGAGGTTGCAGGCCTCCATGGGCAGCAGCGGTTGTTCGCCGCAGGGATTGGTGCTCTCGATGTCCCCCAGGGCCGGGGTGGGGTTGTCGCGATTGACGCGGTCAAGGAAGAGAATTCCCGGATCACCGTTCTTCCAGGCCTGAAGAATCAAGGCGTCGTAAACCTCGGTGGCCTTGAGGCGCCCGGTGACACCCCCGTCGCGGGGATCGATGAGGTCGTATTCGCCATCTTGGTTCACCGCTTCCATGAAAACGTCGGTGACGGCCACCGAGATGTTGAAGTTGTTCAGGGTGTCGTTGTCCTGCTTACAGTGGATGAACTCGAGGATGTCCGGGTGGTCGACCCGCAGAACGGCCATGTTGGCCCCCCGGCGGGTGCCGCCCTGCTTGACCTGTTCGGTGGCGGTGTTGAAGATTTTCATGAACGACACCGGTCCCGAGGCCACCCCGCCGGTGGTGCCCACCTTGCTGTTTTTGGGACGCAGCCGGGAGAAGGAAAACCCGGTGCCACCGCCGCTTTTGTGGATGATGGCCGCCTGTTTGAGGGATTCGAAGATGCCCTCCATGCGATCTTCCACCGGCAGCACGAAGCAGGCGGCCAGTTGTCCCAGGCGGCGGCCGGCGTTCATCAGGGTGGGGGAGTTGGGCAGAAACTTCAACTCGGTCATGAGATTGAAGAATCGTTCTTCCATCACGACGACGGCCTCGTCGCCACCGTATTGTTTTTCCGCCCGGGCCACGTGGCGCGCCACGCGGCGGAACATGTCGGCCGGTGTTTCCACCGGGTTGCCCCGATCATCCTTGCGCAGGTAGCGGCGCGCCAAAACGGCCCGGGCATTGTCGGAAAGGGCGATGGGGGGGTGGACGAATACCGATTTTTCAATTCTCGGCGCGGCGGCCCGCGAAAGACCCGATTCGGCCAGCTTGGTTCTCAAGATCTGGGTTGCCACCGCTGCCGTGATGACCGGTTCGGTGAGGTCGGCGATAGCCTGGCGCATGGAGCGACTGATCGCCAAGGCTTGATCCCTGGCAATGGAATAGTGCCGGGCGAGCATCTTGGAAAACACCTCGTCATCCCACTGATAGCGGCTGAGGTCTACCTGGTGGCCGTCTTCGGTAATCAGGATTTTCGACGGGTTCGCCATTTGGCAACTCCTTGATTTAAATGAAATAGAATGAATCTGGCGGCAAAACCGCCGGCGCCGGCTTTTCGCAGATTGGGAACCAACCGGGGCGAAGGCCGACGCCGTTTCAGATACTCAGCATACTAGATACGACATGTTGCGTGTCAATCAATTTTTGATTCCGTATGTTGTGGGTATGCGTGAGCTGAATTTTTGGTTAAAACCGGGTTGACAGTTCTGGCACGCATCGAATATTAGACAGAAACGGAGAATTTTCCCTCCGAACAGAGGACGGTCCGCTATGAACGTGAATATTCCTGAAAAATTGTTTTTCGATGTTGTCGACTTACTGGTGGAACCCCAATCGTTGCGACCTCAAGAGGGAACTTGCGTGTTGAGCCTCGATGCCCGCAACCAGGTCCTGGATCGTCTCCTTCAGATCCGTCATCAGTTTCTGTTCGATCCGCCTCCCGCGCCTGCCAAGGCCTGATCGGGCGCTTCTCCATCGTCCCGGTCCTCTCAAGAACGGGCAAGAACGGGCCGAAGATGCTGCCCTTTTTCCAGTATGCGCTGGCGGATTTTCAGCTTCTTCCCGTGGTGATGGGGCCCGGGGACCTGGCCGGGGTGACGCGGGAGATCGGCGCCGTCGTGGACGCGGACACTCTGCTGGTGGTCAGCAGCGATCTGTCCCACGGATTGCCGCCATCCGAGGCGTCTGACTACGACCGCCGGACCCTGGATCTGCTTCTGGCCCTGGTCTGCTGGCCAGACAAAACAGCGCCCGCGGCAAGATTCCCCTGGCCGTCCTCGTCACATCGGCCCGGGAACGTCGTTGGCGGCCGGTGCTGGTGCATTACAGCAACAGTGAAGATTTTCCTCACGGATCCAGCGACTGGATCGTAGGCTACGCCACGGTGGCCTTTTTGGGAGATGATGCCATGAACGATTCCCCCCCTGCTGGCCGCCTCACCGAAGCCCAAGGGCAACAACTGCTTCAGCTGGCCCGCCAGACCATCGCCCGGCGGTTGGGCCGGGCTGCCGAAGATGCCGCTGTCGCCGCCACGGCGGCCGACGATCCGGCTTTTCAACGCCGCAGCGGCACGTTTGTCACCTTGAAAATCGACGGCCAGTTGCGTGGTTGCATCGGTTCGCTGGCCGCCGAGGAAACCATTTACGAGGGGGTGCGGCGCAACGCCCTCAACGCGGCCTTCAGCGACTACCGCTTCGCCCCTCTCACCGCCGAAGAACTTGATGAGACGACCATCGAAGTGAGCGTCCTGACGCCGCCGGCCCCCTTGGCCTACCGGGATGCCGAAGACCTCGTGGCCAAGCTGCAACCGGGGGTGGACGGGGTGATCCTGCGCCAGGGATCCCGCAGCGCGACCTTTCTGCCCCAGGTGTGGGCCCAGCTTCCTCGGCCGGAAGCTTTTCTCGACCACCTCTGCCTCAAGGCCGGATTGAGGCCCGAGGCCTGGCGCCGGAAAGAAACCAAGGTGTTTACCTACCAGGTGATTTCCTTCGAGGAATCCCCCGGCCCTCACTCTTCTTGACAGCGATGCATGATGACGCCGAAAGTTGAAAGCCGCTGGGAAGAACCGGTCCCCCTTGGGAAAGACCGCAAGGGCCCTCGGCGGATAAGACGGCCCGATGACCCATTGGCAGCGTGACCTGAAGGAAAACCAAATTTATACGGAGCAAAATGATCGCGGAAATTTTGTCCACCGGAGACGAAGTGCGCACCGGCGCCGTGGCGGATACCAACGCCGCCTTCATCGCCCGATGCCTCGAGGACGAGGGATTCGAGGTGACCCGTCACCAGTGCGTGGGGGATGACATCGCCGTCATTGCCGAGGTGATGCGGGAAATCAGTCGACGCACCGCGGTGGCGGTGGTCACGGGGGGATTGGGGCCCACGGCGGATGATGTCACCGCGGCCGGGGCCGCCCGGGCCCTGGGGGTGGATCTGACCCTGCATTCCGATGCCATGGCCGTGGTGGAACGGTTTTTCGCCCGCCGCGGTCGCCCGGTCACCGCCACCAACCGCAAGCAAGGGATGCTTCCCGAGGGAGCCGGCTGTTTGGATAATCCGTTGGGCAGTGCCCCGGGATTCGCCTTCACCCTGGGCAACTGCCGCTTTTATTGCCTGCCGGGGGTGCCGGTGGAAATGCGTGCCATGATCGATGAGGCGGTTTTGCCGGACCTGCGACAACGAACAGGTGGCAACATCGGCATCCGACGGGTGCGGGCCATCACCACCTTTGGCATTCCCGAGTCCACCGTGGCGGACCGGTTAACCGGGTTCGAGGCGGCTTTCGCGGGGATCCGGCTCGGGCTGCGCGCCCATTTTCCCGAAATCCATGTACGCCTTTACTTTTCAGAGACCGATGCTCAAGCCCTGGACCGGCGCGAACAGATGGCCGTGGACTGGGTGCACCGGCGCATCGAACCTTTCGTGGTATCCGACGAGGGACTGTCCCTGGCCGAGATGGTGGGCCGACGTCTCAAAGCTCAGACGGCGAGCCTCGCCGTGGCCGAGAGCTGTACCGGCGGTCTGATCTCCTCCTGGATCACCGACGTGGCGGGAAGCTCGGACTACTTTCGCCTTGGCGCCGTGACGTATGCCAACGCGGCCAAGGAGGCGATCCTGGGGGTATCGGCTGAAACGTTGGATCGCTTGGGGGCGGTGTCCCGGCAAACCGTGATGGAGATGGCGGCCGGCGCGCGCCGCCGCGGCGATGCCACCTACGGGCTGGCCACCAGCGGGGTCGCCGGCCCCGGCGGCGGCAGCGGGCAAAAACCGGTGGGCAGCCTCTGCATCGGCATCGCCACGGCTGAAGGCGTGGGGGCCGCGGCCTATCGTTTTGGCGCCAACCGGAGACGCGCCAACAAGGTCGCCTTTGCCGCCGCCGCCTTGAACCTGCTGCGGATCGTCATCGACCAGGGCCTCACGGCGGATTTGGAGCAGCGGGCCAAGCCGATCTACGCCGAGCTCCTGGAGCTGGACGACGGGTATCATGCCTCTGGCGATGAGGCGCCCGAGTGATGCTCTGGACCGTTGCCGTTGTTTTGTTGGCCGGCTATCTGGCCGCCACCCTGGTGCTGACCTACTTCGTCCATCGGCTGCCGCGCCGCCCGGTGGTCGATTCGCCCGATTGGGGCCAGGTCCTTGATACCTGGGTGCCCACCCGGGGCGGAGGTCGCCTGGAAGTCTGGCGTATCGTTCCGGAAGGGGAGGTGCGCGGCACGGTGCTGATGATTCACGGCTGGAGCCGCAATCGGGACCGGATGGTGGCCCGGGCACGGCAATTCGCCCGGCTGGGGATGATCACGGTGCTGTTTTCCGTTCGCGACCACGGCCGGTCGAGTCCTTTCCGGTTCATGAACGCCGCCGAGTTCGCCGAGGACGCCCTGGCGGTGATGACCTGGCTCGGTCACCCCGTGATCCTTTACGGCCATTCGGCCGGCGCCGGCGGAGCGATCATTGCCGCCAGCCGCCGGCCCGAGCAGGTGGCGCTGCTGTTCCTGGAAGCCTGCTACGCCGACAGTCGGGAAGGCCTGCTGAGCCTCTATCGATGGTTCAATCCGGTTTTCGGCCGTGTCTTCGGGCCGATGATCCTCAACTGGATGAATCTGTTTTACCGTTTCCGGATGAAGGCCATGAGCCCGGAGCGGTTGGCGCCGCGCCTGCCCATGCCGGCCATGGTAATCCACGGGGCCGAGGATCGGCGGTTTCCCGCGCGGTTTGCCCGGCGCCTGCACCAGGCCTTTCCTGCGGGATCCGCCCGGCTTTTGGTGGTTCCCGGGGCCGGGCACAGCGAGTCCAGCGGTCATCCGCGGTATCCCCAAGCGATAGCGGACTTTTTGGCCGCTTATCCCGAGGCCTGCGCCGCCACCCTCCCTCCTGCTCACCGGAGGTGGTCCTAGTGTCGTCCCCAGGGACCGGGACGGCGCCGGATCGTCCGACGGCTTTTCACTGCGGCTGGCTCCTGGACGGCAGTGGGGCCGGCCCCCGGCGGGATGTGATCCTGACGGTGGCCGGCGGCCGTATCGGTGCCGTCTTTTCGGCCAGCGAAGGTTGCCATGGTCTGGCACCATTGGACTGGCGGGGGGTTACGGTGCTGCCGCCCCTCGTCGATGCTCATGTCCACCTCTTTCTGTCCGGTCGCGGTGACCCTGCCTTGCGGCGCCGGCAGTTGCACCCCGATTCAGACGAAGTTTTTCACCACATGGCCGCCCGTATCCGCCGTCATCTGCGCCGGGGGATTCTGGCCGTCCGGGACGGGGGGGATCACAAGGCACTGGCCCTGGCGTTACGCGACCGGCGCAAGGCAATAGAACAGGCCGGATTCGTCCTGCGGGTTTCGGGCCGGGCCTGGCACCGGGAAGGACGCTACGGTGGCGCCTTCGGTCGCAGCCTGGGCCAAGACCAGCGTTTGGCCGAAGCGGTGATCGCCGCCGGGCGGGGGATCGACCAGGTGAAGATCATCGATTCCGGAATCAATTCCCTTACCGAATTCGGACGGTCGACCCGTCCCCAGTTTGACGTGGACGACCTGAAGGCCGCCGTGGCGGCGGCTCACGGGTGGGGGCTTCCGGTGATGATCCATGCCAACGGGGTTCAGCCGATGGCCGACGCCCTGGCTGCCGGGTGCGACAGTGTCGAGCACGGATTTTTCATGGGGGAGGCCAACATGGAGCGGATGGCGGGTCAAAGGACGGTCTGGGTCCCCACGGCCGGGACCATGGCCGGTTTCCTCGACACTCTGGCCACTGGCCGGTGGGAAGCCGACGGGGCCCGGCGTCTCCTGGATCACCAGACGGCTCAGCTCACTCGCGCCCG
>JAQVTF010000011.1 GCA_028700185.1 Desulfobacteraceae bacterium
CCAGCGCCTGAATCCGGGCTTTGGCGTCTGCCAAGGCGCCGTTGTCCGCCGTGGCGGTTTGGCCTTCAGCACCGCTGTTCGCCTGGCGGGCGGCGGCCAGTTCGAGGCGTGCCTCGGCCAACGCCGCTTCCAGGCGCTTGTTCTCCGTTTCCAGCGCCGGCATGTCCGGGTGCGTCTCGCCGGCGGCCAACCGTGCTTCCAGCCGCTTGATTTTCAGCGTGTTGGGTTCGTTTTGGGTGAGCAGCCGCGTCGCCATCCACCCCTCGGGGCCGTCCGGAACGCGCACGCGGCTCCAATCTTTTCCCCTCTCCACCAGCTCCACCGGATCGCCGGAGTTCAAAACGGCCAGAATCTTGTGATCGTAGCCGGGGCCGGAGCGCAGGGTGACCTTGACCACATCGTTGACGTAAAAAGACTCGGCCAGCGCCGTGGTGCACATGACCGCCAGCAAAACCATTGTCGCACGCAAGGCTTTCATGGGGCTCCTCGTAGAGGGGCGCCTGCGGCGCCGCCAGGGTTTGTATTTGAAAAAAACAGGCTGTCGTGTCAAGGAATACTTTGATGGCACGAGCGCCCATGATTTTTTTAAGTGTTGAATCTCAAGGAAAATTTAAATTCATGATTGCCTACGACCTCCAGTGTTCCCGGGGCCACGTCTTCGAGGGGTGGTTCGACGACGAGGCGGCTTTCCTGTCCCAACAGCGGCAGGGATTGATCGCCTGCCCGGTTTGCAACGACGTCTCCATTGCACGCCTTCCTTCCGCCTTCGCCATCCGTTCCACCGGGGGCGGCGGCACGCAAACCGCCGATGCCGAACGGATCGTAAACCAGGTCGCCACCTTCATCCGCAGCCATTTCGAAGACGTGGGCAGTGAGTTTGCCAAGGAAGCCCTCAAGATTCACTACGGGGTCAGCGCGCCGCGCAACATCCGGGGCTCGAGCACCCCGCAGGAGGAAGAAACCTTGCGGCAAGAAGGGGTCGCGTTTTTGAAGGTTCCCGTTCCCGCAACGCCTGAATCGGACGCCTGAATGCCGAGACGGGAACGCGAAGGCGTCCGGAGATCGCGCCGGGCGCCTTTTATCCGTGACGCAAATGACCGACGATGTGGCCGAGTTCGGGAAAGATCAATTCCCGACAAGCCAGGCGGCAGGCCTTGAGGCTGCCGGGCAGGCAGAACACCACCGTGTCGGAGACAATCCCGGCAGTGGCCCGCGAAAGGATGGCGGCGCTGTCGATTTCTTCGAAACTCAGCTGGGCGAACAGGACGCCGAAGGCGGTCAGTTCCTTGTCGAACAGGGGCCGCAAGGCCTCGATGGTGACATCGGCCTTGGCCAAGCCGGTGCCGCCGTCCACGATGACGGCATCGGGCCGATGCGTGGTGAGGGATGCGGCCAGGGTATGGGCGATGGCGGCGGCATCGTCGCCCACCACCTGATGAAACACCACGGTATGGCCTTCGGCGGCAGCGGTTCGGGCGATCCAGAGGCCGCTTTCATCCTCTGCGAGGCCCCGGCTGGTGGATACGGTGAGGATCCCCACCTGCAGATGGCGGGGCGCCTTGGCCTTGTGATGATCGGTTCCCATGGGGGGACTCCTTTTTCGTCGTCGGCGTCAGTCCGTTGCCGGCAGAAGAACCACCCGGTCCTGGCCGTCTTTTTCCGTCAGCAGGACGTTGACCGTCTCGCTGCGTCGGGTTTCCACCATCTTGCCGACGTAGTTGGCCATGATCGGCAGTTCCCGGTGGCCGCGATCCACCAGCACCACCAGTTCGATCCGGGCCGGCCGACCGAAGTCCATCAAGGCGTCCATGGCGGCCCGGACGGTGCGCCCGGTGAACAGGACGTCGTCCACCAGCACCACCTGGTTGCCGTCCACGGAAAAGGGAATGTGGGTGGCCTGTACCACCGGATGATGGGTAATGCGCGTCCAATCATCCCGGTAGAGGGTGATGTCCATGGTTCCGGTGGGAACCTGTTGCCCCTCGATGGCTTCGATGATGGCCGCGAGGCGTCGGGCCAGGAACACGCCTCGGGACTGGATCCCCACCAGGGCCAAATTCGCCGAGCCCTTGTGCACCTCGATGATGTTGTGGGCGATGCGTTTGAGAATGCGATCGATGTCCTGGGCATCCAGCAGGGTGTGCGCCGGCATCATGGCTGCTCCTTGGGCGAACGGGACCGGTTGGCGGCCCCGCGGTTAAACGCTTGAATTCTAGTACACCACCGCTGCCCTTGTCCGCAAGCCCCGCGCCGCGGTCCCTCGGCGGCGGATGGAAAGCGGTTGATTTCGCACCGGGCATTGCCTATATGGGGAGGCACCGGCGGCCGGCGCTTGGCCGCCTGTCGTTTCGGCAAGGAGTTTGATGGATGATGCACACCGCTTGCACGGGGGTCATTCTGGCCGGGGGGCTCAATTCGCGCTTCGGCGGTCAGCCCAAGGCCCTGCTGGAGGTCGGCGGGCGGCGGATCATCGACCGGGTATTGGACGCATTCGGCCAAGTGTTCGACCAGGTGCTGCTGGTGACCAACGACCCGCTTCGATATCTACCATGGGACCTGCCGATGGTCACCGACATCCACCCGGTGCGCAGCTCGCTGGCCGGGTTGCATGCCGGGCTGTTCTACGTGCGGACCCCCTTTGCGTTTTTTTCCGCCTGTGACGCGCCCTTCCTTCGTCCGGAACTGATCCGGGCGGTGGTGGAGCGAATCGGTCCGGACTTCGACATCGTGATGCCCCGTAATGCCGTTGGCAGCGAACCGTTGGCCGCGGCCTACGGCCGCCGCTGCCTGGATCCGATCCAGCGTCAACTGGCGGCCGGGGACTTGAAGATCGATCGCTTTTTCAGTAAGATGCGTGTACGTTGGGTTTCAGAGAAACAGCTTCGCGCCGTGGATCCGAATCTGGAATCCTTCATCAATGTCAACACGCCCGAAGACTTGGCCCAGGCCCGTCAGCGGGCGATGGAGCAGGTCTCATGAACCTCGAGAAGTTGATTCAGGACGTGAAGCGACACCCGGACTACGCCCGGGTGGGCATGATGCTGTGCCACGTCGGCGTGGTCCGGTCCACCTCCCGCGACGGGCGCCCGGTGACGGGGCTGCGGGTGACGGTGGACCGGGAACGCTTGGCGGCGGTTCTGGAATCCCACCGTCGTCGACCGGGAATCGTGGATATCCAGATCGAGATCGACGCCGACCGGGACTTGGCCCTGGGGGAGACGGTGATGCATCTCGTGGTGGCCGGCGACGTGCGCGAACACGTCATCGAGACCCTCTCCGAGACGCTCAATGCCGTCAAGACCACCGTAACCCATAAAACAGAGTATTTCGCGGATTGATACCGATGGCTGAATTTTCCCATATCGACGCTGAGGGCCGGGTGCGCATGGTGGACGTGAGCGCCAAGGCCCCCACCTTGCGCATCGCTCGTGCCCGGGGAGCGGTGGAGATGCACCCCGAAACGCTGGAACGCCTCCGGGGCGGGTCCATCGCCAAGGGCAACGTGCTGGAGGCCGCCCGCATCGCCGGGGTCATGGCCGCCAAGAAAACCGCCGACCTGATTCCCATGTGTCACCCGCTGGCCATTACCCATGCCAGGGTCGACTTCTTTTTCGAACCGGAGGCCAGCCGCATCGCCATCGAGGCCGAGGTGCGTCTGGTGGGGCCCACCGGCGTGGAGATGGAGGCGCTGACCGCCGTGGCCGTGGCCGGCTTGACCATCTACGACATGTGCAAGGCCTACGACCGGCAGATGCGCATCGTGGAGATCGTGTTGATGGAGAAAAAAGGCGGCAAATCGGGGCATTTCATCCGCGGTGCCGCCCCGCCGGCCTAAGGCGTCCACCGCTTTCGGCACAGGGAGCCGATGACCGATGAACGGTTTGCTGCTCTTGGGGGGCTTGCTCTGCGTGGCGGCGGGATGCATCGTGCTTTTCGAGTCTATCGCGGCCATGATGAGCGTCGGTGAAATCGTTTTCGAGGCCTCCAGCCTGATGGACCTTCTGGGGGGCGGCGCCTTTGCCTGGATCGACCGAATCCCCTTGGTCTGGATCCGGTGTGCCCTCAACGACCTCGTTACCCGCCCGGCTTGGTTGCTGGTGCTTTCCATGGGGATTCTGTGTCTGCTCATCTCCGGTTTTCGCAATCGATGAACTCATCCCGTCTCTTTTGGCAGCGGTTGGCCCTGCTCGTTTCCGTCCTGGTGGCCGCCTGCGTCCCCCGACCACCGGTTGCCCCGCCATCGGACCTGGTGCGTCTAGAGGCCGATGAAGTGCCGGTGTTGGTGGACGACCAGACCTACAGCGAGCTGGACCGGGCCATCGAACAGAGTCTCGCCTACCTGGCCCGGGTGCCGGCGGATCGAAAGTTTCGATTCGGTGAAGACAGCTATCAGCGCGACTGGCTGGTGCGCAGTCTGGAAGACTTCCGATCGCTCATCGCCGCTCAACCCGATCCGGAGACGCTGCGCCGGCAGGTCACGACGCGCTACCGCGTGTATCGGTCCAGTGGACGCGACGGTGAGGGCGAGGTTCTGTTCACCGGCTACTTCGAACCGGTGATCGACGGCTGCCGACAGCCCGGCCCGGACTGCCGCGTCCCGGTCTATGGCCTGCCCGAGGACCTGTTGACCATCGATCTGTCCCCCTTCGGCGAGCGGTTTGCCGGCCAGCGTATCGTCGGTCGTCTCAACGGCCGCACCGTCGTCCCCTATCCGGATCGACGCGCCATCGAGGCGGGAAACGCCCTTGCGGGCAAGGCGCCGGTGCTGGCCTGGGCCGCGGATCCGGTGGATCTTTTTTTTCTACATATCCAGGGCTCGGGGCGGATCCGCTTCTCCGACGGCAGCAGCCTGGGGCTGCGCTACCGGGCCACCAACGGCCGGCCTTACCGCAGCATCGGTGGACTGCTCATCGAAACCGGCGAAATTTCCCGGGAGGCGATGTCGATGCAGGCCATCAAGGCCCACCTGCGGGATCATCCCGAGCGGCGCGAGGAAGTGTTGACCCATAACCCGAGCTACGTTTTTTTTGAAACCGGCCAAGGGGATCCCGTGGGCAGCCTGGGGGTCCCCTTGACTCCCGGACGCTCGCTGGCCACCGATCCGAGCTGTTTTCCCCGGGCGGCGCTGGTTTTTGTCCAATGTCAAAAACCCCGGTTGACGGCATCGAACCGTATCGATGCCTGGGTCCCCTTCGGCCGCTTTATGCTGAATCAGGACACCGGTGGCGCCATCCGCGGTCCCGGCCGGGCCGATTTCTTCTGGGGCAGCGGCGGGTATGCCGAAGTGGCCGCCGGTCACTTCAAGCACACCGGGTCCCTTTATTTTCTCGTACTCAAGCCCGCGTGAGGCTTTCAATGACGGCGCGGCCGGGACCCGGGACCGTTGGTGGTCAAGGGGTGAAAAAACGGCCGACGCCTCGGGTCGACTCCGCCGGTGGGGGCGCCCTGAGGCGGCAGGGCGGTTATCGGTATCGAATCTCTGAAGGGTCTGGTTGACGACATGACCGATTCAGCACCAGCGCCGCCGGCGGAGGCGGGCGGGCACATCGAGCTGCTCGAAGCCCTGCGCCGGGTCCTGATCCGCAGCGCCATCGTTGCGGTGGGTTTCGCCGTGGGCGGATACTACATCGCCGAACCGGTGCTGGTGCGGTTGCAACGGCTCACCGGGGTGGAGATGGTGGCCTACGGGTTGCCGGACGCCTTTTTCGCCATGCTCAAGATGGCCCTGGTCATGGGGCTGGTGGCCGGGATGCCGTACACCTTTTACGGGTTGCTCTCCATCCTGCCGAAGTTTTTTGCCGGCTTTCGGCGTCGGGTCCTCTTCGGCTTCTGGATCGCCTCGGTGTTGTTGTTTGTCGGGGGGATCCTTTTCTGCCTCACGGTAACGTTGCCCTACGGCATCAAATTCCTCCTCGGGTATCAAAGCCAGCATGTGGCCGCGCTGATTTCCGTCAAGCGTTTCGTTTCTTTTTGCCTGTGGATGTTTCTCGGTTTCGGCCTGATCTTCGAGCTGCCCCTGGCGATGATGCTCCTGGCGCGCATCGGCCTGGTGAACGCCCGGCAGCTCGGCCGGTACCGGCGCTATGCGGTTCTGGTGATTTTCATCGTGGCCGCCGTTCTCACCCCTACCCCGGATATCCTCAACATGACCCTGATGGCGGCCCCGCTTTACCTGTTGTTTGAAATCGGCCTGCTCGGCATGCGGTTCTGGTCCCCCTGAGGCCCCATCGACGTTACGGCTTGGCCACCGGCAGGGGTTGGGGCAGTCCCGTCGGTTGGGGACGCAAACGGGGCGCCGGGCGCCTTTCCAAGGCCCGGGCCGCGGGGTTTTTCTCATAAAAGCAGGACGGCTCGTAGCACCAACCGGTGGCCAGGCGCGCTTCTTCCTTCTTGAGGCAATGGTAGATCCAGCGGCCGATGACCGGCGCCACCAGGCGGGTCCGGGCACCGAAAGTTTCCCCCAGATCCTTGAGTAGCCGGTCCATTCGGGTAAAGTGCGCCGGGTCGTGGCGGTAGTAGCGCCGCATGGCCCAGACCGCGCCGGCATAGGTGGTGCCCAGGGGCGCCGCCTCACGGGCAAAACGCCGACGCACCCGGGGATCGGGCCAGTGGCGGTAGCGACGCCACCCGGCGAGCTGGGTGCGGATCAACCGGGCCAGGCTCGGCCCGTTGACGGCAAAATCCCGGTTGAAGGCCTCCACGATGTAGCCCTCCTCGGCGCCGTCCCGGATGTGCGGGTGGCGGTAGTTGAAGCGGTACTGACCGTGGGTGTCGGCGGGGGGGAGCTGGGTTTCCGGCAACAGGGTCCCCTCCTGTTGGCGCTGGGCGTAGAGCGGGGTTCCCGGAATGGCGGTGAAAAGCATGAACTGATGAAAATCGGTGGCATGGTCCACCGCCGCGTCGATGACGGCGGAGATGTTTTCCGGGCCGTGATGGTCCAGGCCGATGATACTGGAGCCCAACACCCGGATCCCGTGGGACTGGAGGGTTTTCACCAGGGCGCGGGTGTCCACGTGCTCGAGCTTGCGGTAGCCGCTGTGATCCCCTTCGATGCCCATCCAGACCCACCCGATGCCCAGGTCCACCAGCTCCTGGATCTCGTAGGCGCACAGGACCCGGGCCGAGGAGAAGACATTCAGGCTCCAACTCTTGCCGTTGGCGCGCATCAGTTCCAGGAGCCTCAGGGCCCGCTTGCGGTGGAGGAGGAAATTTTCGTCCAAGACGAAAAAGGACTGAACCTTGAGCTTGGTTTCCAGGCTTTCCATGACTTCGAAAAGCGCATCGCCGGTATCGAAGAAATTGACGAAATGCCCCTTGCCGCCGAACAGGGCCGAGGTCGCGCAAAAATTGCAGCCCACCGGACAGCCCACCGACGGAATGAGGATGGCGGCGGTGTCACCCGGCCGCTCTGGCGGGCTGATGCCCAAAATGCGCGTGCCGAAGGCCGAATAGGCCGCCGGGTGGTGGATCGGCGCATCGGCGGGCTGGCCGAGGAAGGTCCTCAACCAGGCGATGCCTTCGCCGCGAACGATGTGGTCGGCGTCGATCCGATCCGCCAGGTCCGGCTTGGCGGCGATATGACCGCCCACCACGATGGTGGCCCGGGGCTGATAACGGCGGATCAGGGCGCACATGGTCTCTACTTTCACCAGGTTGGGAAGAATCGCCGTGATGCCGATGATGTCGTAGGGGGTGGTTTCCAGCTCCTGGATGAACCTTTCCCGGTCAGGGAAATCCAGAATGGTGCAGGGGGCGTCGATGTTGGCCTGGAGCATCAGCAGGTTGAACGAGCGGTGAAACATGCGGAGGGAAAAAGCGCCTTGAACCCGGGTGACCTGGTTCTGGTAAAGCTCCATGGGGTTGATGGCCCGGCTGCCGTATTCGTCGTCCCGGGCGAAGGGACCGAAGACGCTGGTCAGCAGGACCCTGGCCTTGGTGCCTTTGGGATGGACCGGTGTGTCGGCTTTCATGATCGGCTCCTTGGTGATGGGAGAAAAGGGGATGGCGGGCTTCCGCCGGAGGCGCGCCAAGCGCGCCCTCTGTAGGATCAGGCTAGACGGAGAAGATGCCGAAAGCAAGTGCAACACATCGGTTTTACAAATCATTTACACTGGCCGGCGGCGCGTTCAGGCCGCCGCCTCCCCATTGACAGGCCAAGGGGATGGTGTTACAGGAAGCTGCGTAGCCGAGGTCGCCGGCAATGCTGGATTTTTCCCGGGTCGGCCCTAGGCTGCCATCATACCAACGGGCCATTGCCGCCCGGCAACACGGGTTTCATCTTCCTTCAATGCTCGGTTCGAACCATCGCACAGGCAGAATTGGTGCGCCCGTTTACTGCGGAAACGAAGCGGATGCGGGGCGTACATCGGTGATCGTCAGGAGTTTTGGGGTTTGAATTCAATCTACGTGGAGGTGACCAAATGGCCGACGCTTACATCAACATTTTTCTGAACGATGAGAAAATCAAGGAGCTCGAGGCGGCTGGCTTGGCGGACCAGGTCAAGACCATCGACGGCAAGCAGGCAATCCAGGTGGCCATGACATCCAAGGATCAAAAGAAGCTGGTCAAGGGGTTCCCGGGGCTGGAATTCGATGCCGCCAACGCCTGTACCCTGCCTGAGGCGGGCGAAGCGACGCTGTGGAAGATCGTATGTGACATGAAGAGCCTCGATGTGATGAAATTTGCCATCACCAAGCTTTACAACCCCCTGGCCGGGCGCGACGTGTTCGGTCGGGGCAGCACCGGCAACCGCTGATTTTTTTGCCGCCAAAAGCCAGGAAAGCCTTTTCGTTGCGCCCGCCGAGGATTTTTTACTTGGCGGGCGTAGTGTTGATGGGCATCGTTGAGTTGCCCAAGGAATCGGGGACCTTGCCTTGAAGGGATTCGGTAGCGTCGAGGACACCCGCCGGGCGCTGGAGAAAGCCGGCTATATCTGTACGCCCCAGATCGCCACGGTGTTGTTTCTGGCGGCGGCCACGGACAAGCCGTTACTGGTGGAAGGGCCCGCCGGGGTGGGCAAGACCGAGCTGGCCAAGGCGGCGGCCGAAAGCCTCGGCCGTCCCATGATCCGCCTGCAGTGCTACGAAGGGCTCGACGAGGCCAAGGCCCTCTACGAGTGGGAGTACGCCAAGCAGTTGCTCTACACCCAGATCGTCAAGGAGAAGGTGCGGGAACTGATCGGCTCCGCCGGCTCCCTCTCCGAGGCCGTGGCACGCATCGCCGCGGAGGAAAGCGCTTTTTTTTCCGAACGTTTCATGCTGGCCCGGCCGCTGCTCAAGGCCATCACGGCGGTCGATCCCGTGGTGCTGCTCATCGATGAGGTGGACAAGAGCGACCCGGAGTTCGAGGCGTTTCTGCTGGAGCTGCTCAGCGACTTCCAGGTCACCATCCCCGAGCTGGGGACCCGCCGGGCCGCCACGATTCCCCTGGTGGTGCTCACCTCCAACAGCTTCCGCGACATGAGCGACGCCCTGAAGCGCCGCTGCCTGCACCTGTATATCGATTACCCGCCCCCGGACCAGGAACTGGCCATCGTGCGCGGCAAGGTACCGGGCCTGGACCAAGCGCTCGCCCGACACATGGTGGACGCCATGGGGCGGATCCGCGGCCTGGATCTGAAAAAGAAGCCGAGCATTTCAGAGACCCTGGACTGGGCGAGGGCCTTGATCGCCCTCCAGCTCGACACCCTGTCGCCCCAAGTGGTGGAGACCACCCTGGGGGTGATTTGCAAGCACCGTGAAGACGCCCGCCAGGTAGCCCAGGCATCGGCCAAAGTGGCCGGTTCGCCATAACTTCCAGCCAACGCCACGGCGCCCGATGGTTCCCCTGATTCTCGATTTTGTCGCCTGCGCCCGGGCCGGCGGGCTCCGAATTTCCACCGGTGAAGTGCTTGACTGCCTCACCCAGGCCCGGTGGATCGACCCGCTGGACGAAAGCCAGTTCTATGCCCTGTTGCGGGCCAACATGGCCAAGAGCCGGCTGGCGCAGGAGCGCTTCGACCGGATTTATCGTCTCTACTTCCACGAGTTGCGCCGGCAGATCGATGATCCGTCGGTTTCCATCACCGCGCAAACCGAAGAGATCGGCGCCGAGGTCCGGGGCATGGATCCCGGTGAGCCGGTCTCCGGGGCCGTCGCCGATTTTCTTGAAGGCGATCCCGCCGCCTATCTCCGACTGCTGCGAGGCATCGACAGTGAGGGCGACAGCCAGCGTCTCGGTCCCGGCGCCAATCTCGGCGCTCTGGTGCGCCGGCTGCCGGTGCTGAGGGCGCTTGATCGGGCCGCCGCGGTTGTGGAGGATTATCTGGCCACCCGCCGGCGCGCGCTTCACTGGGAAACCCGGCGCGAGATCGATGGGCATTTGCGTCAGCGTCTCGCCAGTGCCCGGCGTCTCCTCACCGAAGGCGAGCGCCTCGGCGTCGCTCCGCAAATCAACCGGGAGCGGTCTTCGGAGCGCCTGGACGCCCTGGGGGAACGGGCCTTTGCCGGCCTGAGCCCGGCCGAGGTGGATCAGATGCGCCAGGTGATCGCCCGGCTGGTCAGAAAGTTGAAAGACACCATCGGGCTTCGTTACGCGGCGCGTTCCCGCGGCCTGCTGGACGTCAAGAAAACCCTCCGGCGCGCGGCCCGTTACCAGGGCGTGCCCCTGGAACTGCGCCGGCGCCGGCGGCCGCCGCGCAAAGGCCGGGTCATGGTGCTCTGCGACCTGTCCGGGTCGGTCTGGTCGGCAGCGCGGTTCATGCTCAACATGCTCTATGCCCTCCAGGACTGCTTCGACCGGGTCCGCAGTTTCGTTTTTGTGGCCGGCCTGGTGGAAGTGACCGATCTTTTCGATCACAACGACATCCAACGGGCCATCGGCAAGGTGCTGACGGAAACCGACCTGGCCTATGGGGCCGCCACGGATTACGGGTTGACCCTACGGCAGTTCCGGAGCGCTTACTTGGATGCGGTGAACAAGAAGACCACCGTGATCATCATCGGCGACGGCCGCAGCAACTACGGCAACCCGGAAGAGGGGATCGTGGCCGAGATCCGAGACCGCTGCCGGCGCCTGATCTGGCTCAACCCCGAAAGCGAGGCCTTCTGGTACACCGGCGACAGCGAGATGCGGACCTACATGCCGCTGTGCAACGAGGTGCGCCCCTGTCAGAATTTGAATCAACTATCCGATTTCATAAGGGAGTTGGTTCTGTAGCGGCAATGGCGGAAGAACTTCGGCGGCCCTGGGCCCCTGGCCAAAAGGCCCCGGGGACCGGGGTTGATTCGGGGGATCGGCAGTTGACGCTCAGGTGATGATCGTTATAATGGGTTTCACTTGCCGGTGGTCCCGAACAGAGATCCCGGCTCTCTTCTGAATGACAACCAAGGCGAGCCAATGCGCTTTCTCCTTTACAATATCCGCTACGGTGCCGGTATCGGCCGGCAGTTTCATTTCCCCTTTCCTTTCAGCGGTTACCTGAAAAAAACGGAAAACCAACTCGATCGCATCGCCGATTTCATCCGGGGCCAGCGTCCGGACATCGTCGGTCTGGTGGAAGTGGACACCGGCTCGTTTCGCTGCAATGGAGACAGCCAGGTGGCGACCATCGCCGGGCCGCTTTGCCACCGGCAGGTCTTTCGCAGCAAGTACGGGTTGGACTCCCTGGCGGGTCGACTCCCCCTGCTGAGCCAGCAGGCCAACGCGGTGATGACCAACCGCGACATCCTCGGACGCACCTTCCACTATCTCAACCACGGGATGAAGCGTTTGGTCATCGAGGTCCGGCTGCCGGAGGTCACCGTCTTTCTCGTCCACCTGGCCCTCAAGTACCGGCCGCGCCAGCACCAGCTGCTCGACCTGGCCGCCATTGTCGCCCAGGCCCAGGGGCCGGTGGTGGTGGCCGGGGATTTCAACGTCTTCCGCGGCGCCGGCGAACTGGACGGGTTCATGGCGGCCACCGGTTTGATCAGTGCCAATCCCCATGGCCTCCCATCGCACCCCAGCCGCTCGCCCCACCGGCAACTGGATTTTATCCTGCATAGCCCCGCGCTGCGCTCCCTGGGTTTTCAGGCCCCGCAAATTCCCTATTCGGATCACGTGCCCTTGATCTGGGATTTCGAAGCCCTCGACCAGGACTGCCGCGTGGCGGCCTGACGACGGTTCAAGTCGGAGGATTGAAACCTACCGGGCCGGGGGCGTCCATCATCATCCATGGCTTGGCCGCCCGTCGTGGCCGGCGCGCATCGATGGGGCGGTCTCAGAGACGGCCAGCGGCCACCAGGCGGGCGAAATGCTCGAAGCTGCGGTCGTAGGTGCCTTCGGCGTCCGCGGAAAAACAGCAGGCGGGCAGCTCGCGCATCCGCAGGTGATACTGGATGCACTCGCAGCAGATGCCTTTGCGAGGGCAGGGTTCATAGGTGCAGTTGCACCGTTCGAGGTTTTTTTCTTGGCGGCATTGCATCGCTGACCTCCTTTGAATCTTGACGGTGTCCCGGAAAAGCGGCGCCCCGGCCGCGAAAAGACGAGGCGATTCATGGATGCCAGTTTTTCAGCGAAGGATCAAGGGGACCGGGTTGACGCGGGCGGTTGCCAGAACGGTATTCCGGTGCCGGGCGGGGTCTACCTGTGCCAGGTCAGCGAGACTATTTCCTGCGGGGCCTGCTGCGGGCTCTACAACGTGGCCGATGCGTCCCGGCCGGCCCTGGAAGCGATGCTGAGCCGGCGCACGGAGCGCTTTTCCCGTCTGCCGCGCCAGATGGACGCCATTCTGTCCTTCGGCGAGCGGACCGCCGCCGCGGAGGGACATCCGCGGCCTTACCCGGATTTCCACCACTGCCCCTACCTCGGGCTCATCGGTGAGAAGGGTACCCGGGTGGGCTGTCTGCTGCATCCCCTGGCCGACGGTAACCACGGGGTGGATTTTCGCGGGTTGAGTTATTACGGCGGCATGGCCTGCCGCATCTACTTCTGCCCGGCGACCCACCGTCTGCCCGGACGCTACAAGGCCGTTCTGCGGCGCGTCTTCGACAACTGGTACGACTACGGGCTCGTGGTTACCGAGCGGCACCTGGTGGCGGCTCTGATGGCCGAAGTGGAGCGTCGTCTGGGCCGGCCACTGGACCCCGAGGGGCTGAGCCGGCGGCCGATGCATACCGCGGCCCTGGCAACCCTGTTGACCATCAAACAGGACTGGCCGTTTCGGGATCCGATCCAGGGCCACCTCTGCCACGACCTGTTCCAGGACGACGGCAGCGGCCGGGCCCCGGCGGGCAGCGGGCCACGGGATTTTTACACCGTCGTTTTCCAGGAACTCGAATCGGTTCTGGACAACGATGAACGCGTCGCCGCGGCCCGGGCAATGGTGGATCGACGGATCGCGGCGACCGTCAGCACCCTGGCGGCTTGACGGTGCCGTGGCTTTCAGGGGTTGTTTTCCCACTTGATCTGGAACTCGATCTCCTCGGCGTTTCCCTCGCGTTCGTGCTCGATGTTGTAGACGGCCCCCGACGGGACGCGGATACGTTCCCCGTCGATCTGGATCTGAAAGCGTTCCCCCTTTTCCACGGCATCCGCCAGGCGGCGCAGCTTGGCGGCGAAGGCGGCCTTGGAATAGGTTTTCTCCACGTCTCGTTCAGGCTTGGTGGGCATGGCATTCCTCCGACGGATGGCGGATTCTGGCAGGAAAGGACGGGTTGGCCCGGGTTTTTCAAAAAGTATGAAAAAAACAAACGGGCCATCGCTCCAGCGCTAGGGGGGAAGACGGCAAACAAGAGAGGGACGGCATCTGGAGCGGCCGGGAGACGGCGGCCGCGGGTGGATTGCTCCTGCCGAAGACCGTTCCTGATCCGGTGCGGCAGACACCGCCGGTATCGGCGAATGTCGCTCCGGTTCTCATGGCCCTTGAGATCTGTTTGCCTGAGCCCCCTGTCCGACGCAGAGTAATGGCCCGTTGGAGTGAGGCAGGTTTTCTGACTTCCGGATCAAGCGTACCGGTTGCGCCTTCCCGGTAAATGGCACCAGTGGCCCAAAGCAACCGTCGTCCCCGGTCACAGCGGCGGGACCGCTCCCGATTTTCACGGGATTCCCCTTGCGCCGACCCGAGGCCGGGGCAATCCTTGGCGGAACCTCGTCGACTAATAAACCCGATTTTGCACCAACGGTCAAGAGGACAGGAAGGGGGACCATCGATGGGGTTTTGATAGGGTGACCCTCCCTTTTTTGAACCGTTGACCCCTTATCATTCCCCCGGCCGATGGATCGGTCGGGGCTCGCGGTCTTCCCGTTCACTCATGGGCATGTACTCCGTCTCGGGGGGGCCGATGTAAATCTGCCGGGGCCGAGACAGGCGCCAGTTGGGATCATCCATGCTCTCTTTCCACTGGGCGATCCAGCCCGGCAACCGGCCGATGGCGAACATGACGGTGAACATGTTGGTGGGGATGCCCATGGCGCGCAGCACGATACCGCTGTAAAAGTCCACGTTGGGATACAGGTGATGGTCGACGAAGAAGCTGTCGGAAAGGGCACGCGTTTCCAGCTCCCGGGCGATCTCCATCAGGGGATCATCCAGGCGCAGCTTGTCCAGGAGACGATCACAGACCTTTTTCATGATTCGCGCCCGGGGATCGAAGGTTTTGTAAACCCGATGGCCGAAGCCCATGAGACGGAAGGGATCCGATTTGTCCTTGGCCCGCTGGATGATCTGGTCGATGCTCTCGTGACCGTGGTGGATCTTCTTGAGCATCTCGATCACGGCCTGATTGGCACCGCCGTGGAGCGGTCCCCACAAGGCGGCGATGCCCGCCGAAACCGCCGCGTAGAGATTGACGCGGCCGCTGCCCACCATGCGCACGGTGGAGGTGGAACAATTCTGCTCGTGATCGGCGTGCAGAATCCAGAAGACGTTGAGGGCATCGACCATGTCCTGGTCGATGACATACGGCCGCACCGGGGTGTCGAACATCATGTTGAGGAAGTTGGCGCAGTACGACAGGTCCGGCCGCGGGTAAACCACCTTGTGGCCACGGCTGATCTTGTAGGACAGGGCCGCCATGGTGCGCACCTTGCTCACCAGGCGCGTGACGGTCATGTCGATCTCTTCCTCGATGGTCTGCAGCTCGGGATAGAAGCTGCGCAGGGCGTTGACCATCGCCGAAAGGATTCCCATGGGATGCGACAGGCGCGGGAAGGTGGAGTAGAAACTGCGCATGTCTTCGTGCACGAGGCTGTGGTCGTTGAGCAGAACCGAAAAGCGCGTCAGCTCGCGCCGTGACGGCAGGTGGCCGTGGATCAGCAGGTAGGCGGTTTCCACGAAGCTGGACTGCTCGGCGAGCTGTTCCACCGGAATGCCGCGGTAACGCAAAATCCCCCGCTCCCCGTCCATGAAAGTGACGCTGGAGGTGCAGCTACCGGTGTTGGCGTAGCCCGAATCGAGGGTGATCAGCCCCGTTTTCTGTCTCAGTTGACTGATATCGAAACCTTTTTCCCCTTCCGTGCCGGTCACGAGGGGAAGCTCGAAGGTCTGTCCCTGGTAAACCAGTTTCACCGTCTCTTGGCTCATGGCGCGACTCTCCTCTTTGGCATGAAGCTGGTGTTCGTCCATGAATGGTCTTTTCCCGGGATTTCAGCGTTGGGCGCCAAGATTTAAATCCTCGAAACAGCGCTGCGATGCTTCCGGTTTAAATCGGGCGCCCGCCGTCTCTCACGAAAAAATCCTCATCTCTGGGCGGACACAAGCTAATTGATTTAGCCCAAAGCCCCGCAGGGGTCAAGCCGTCAAGAGAGGAGGGACAGAAGAGGGACGCGGGAATTTTACTTGCAACGGCGTGATTGAAGATTTAGGTTGTTTCAGTCGGATTAGGAAGAAACGGGCATCTGGCGGCCTGCTTGTTCAAGCGGGCCTTCCTTATTGTAAGGGAAAGGAGTTTTCCATGCGAGGCAGATCCACTCTGATGGCGGTATTGATGGCAGGATTGATGGGGATGGGGGCGGCAGGGATGGTCTCGGCCCAGGAGGCCAAGACAGAGGCGCGGGCCGCCTCCGATGCAGCGGTGGCCACGGTCAACGGCGAAACGATATCAAACGGTCAACTCGATCGGGAATTGGCGGGCATCCAGGGGCGCATGGCGCGCCAGGGACAGCCGGTGCCCGACGAAGCCCTGGCCCAGATCCGCGGCCGGGTGCTGGACCAACTGATCGGCGAGACGCTGCTTTTCCAGGAGAGTCAAAAGCTTAAAATCCGCGTGGACGACCAGAAGATCCAAGGCCAGATCGATGAAATGGCCCAAGGCTTCGAGGACAAGGCGGCCTTCGATCTGGCCCTGGCCAACGCGGGGCTTTCCCGGGAGGTCCTCACCGAACGGCTCGGCCGTCAGATGGCGATCCAGCAATTGATCGAAGAGAAAATCGTTGCCGGCGTGCAGGTGGCCGAAGCCCGTGCCGATGAGTTCTACAAGGCCAATCCGGAGGTTTTTGTTCAGCCCGAACAGGTCCGGGCACGCCACATCCTGATCCGCACCGAAGCCGAGGCGGACGCGGCGGCCAAGACCGAGGCCCGCAAGCAGATCGACGGGCTTCGCCAGAAGGCCGTCGATGGAGCCGATTTCGCCGAGCTGGCCAAAACCCATTCCCAGGACCCCGGCAGCAAGGAAAAAGGTGGCGACCTGGGGTTTTTCGCGCGCGGCCAGATGGTCAAGCCCTTTGAAGACACCGCTTTCGCCCTCAAGGAGAATGAAATCAGCCAGGTGGTGGAGAGCCCGTTCGGCTTTCACCTCATTCAGGTCACCGGACGGAAACCGGCGGAAACCGTCGCCTATGAAACGGTCAAACCGCGCATCCTGGAGCACCTGAAGCAGCAGGCGATTCGCGAAAAGCTCGACGCCTACGTGGACGGGCTGCGCCAGGGCGCCAAGATCGAAAAGTTCATCTGAAACACCCGTACCGGCCGCCCGGCCCGTCGGATTTTCCGGGCGGCCGGATCCCCTATTTCAGTCGTACATCCACCGCCTGGGGACCCTTGGGCGTGGTCTTGATCTCAAAGCTCACCGGCTCGTCTTTTTGAACCCCGAAGTAGCCGGGGTCCTTGATTCCGTTTTTGTGGAAGAAAATATCGCCTTGGTCTTCGGTTTCAATAAAGCCATAGCCTTTTTTGTCGTCGTACCATTTGATGCGTCCTTCGGGCATCGCAGTGGATCTCCTTTCGGTTCATCGGCGTCGAGTGACAATCGTTTTTCGCGGCCGCTCCGGGGCGCACTGGCGTCGGGGCCTGTCGCCTTGCGTGGCCGCAGCGGTGAAAGGCATGGCATGGGCAAGGGATGAAACCGGCATCCGTCCAAAAAGGAGCCGGAATTCAGCCGGCTCCCAAGCGGATGGCCCGATGGCGGGGTCGCTGTTGAAAACGGCAGGAGGCAGGCCGTGAGGGCCGCGGATATGTGTTGACCCTATTATCGCATCCGGGCGGACATGTCAAAAGCCGCCGCAAGGCGACAGTTGACCCCTCAGGCCGGAATGCCGTATGATTCCGGCTTCCGTTGACAAGACCGGAACATTTCGGGATCATTTCAATTTTTTGATGGCACGGGCAGCGAGACGTCGAATCCGTCTCGCCACTCAGGTCCAGGCCGATCAGCCGGACTTGGCCCGTCGAAGAAGAAGGAGTGTTCAATGGCGCAGGCGGCCAACCAGATCATCTGTTCCATGGTGCGTGTGAGCAAGTACTACAACAAGCGGCCGGTGCTCGAGGACATCTCGCTATCGTATTTCTACGGGGCCAAAATCGGGGTGTTGGGGCTCAACGGCGCCGGCAAGAGTTCGCTGTTGCGCATCATGGCCGGCGAGGACCGGGACTTCAACGGCGAGGTGATTTTTTCCCCGGGCTACAGCGTCGGCATGCTGGCCCAGGAGCCGCTGCTGGACCCGGACAAGACGGTGCGCCAAGTGGTGGAGGAGGGGGTGGCCGGGACGGTGGCGCTGCTGGACGAGTTCAACCGCATCAACGAGCAGTTCGCCGAACCGATGGACGATGATGCCATGGACCGGCTTCTTGCCCGCCAGGCCGAGGTTCAGGACAAGTTGGACGCCGCCGACGCCTGGGATCTGGATGCACGTCTCGAGATGGCCATGGACGCCCTGCGCTGCCCCGAGGGCGACACGCCGGTGGGCCCCCTTTCCGGCGGGGAACGGCGCCGGGTGGCCCTGTGCCGCCTGCTTTTGCAAAAGCCCGACATCCTCCTGCTCGACGAGCCCACCAACCATCTGGACGCCGAGACGGTGGCCTGGCTGGAACACCACCTTCAGCAGTATCCGGGGACGGTGATCGCCGTGACCCACGACCGTTACTTTCTCGACAACGTGGCCGGATGGATCCTGGAACTGGACCGGGGCCGTGGCATTCCCTGGAAGGGCAACTACTCCTCCTGGCTCGAACAGAAGCAGGAGCGGCTGCGGCGGGAAGAAAAGGCGGAAAGCCAGCGCCACAAGACCCTGGCCCGGGAATTGGAATGGATCCGCATGGCCCCCAAGGCCCGTCAGGCCAAGTCCAAGGCCCGCATCAACGCCTACGAACGCTTGCTGAGCCAGCAGGAGACGGGCCGGGCCGGCGAGTTGGAGATCTACATTCCACCCGGCCCCCGTTTGGGCAACGTGGTCATCGAGGCCGACAAGGTCGGCAAGGGCTACGGCGACCGGTTGTTGGTGGAAGAGATGAGCTTCAACCTTCCCCCCGGCGGCATCGTTGGGGTGATCGGCCCCAACGGGGCCGGCAAGACCACCCTTTTCCGGATGATCACCGGCCAGGAAAAGCCGGATAGCGGCACTTTTCGCATCGGTGATACCGTGGCCCTGGCCTACGTGGACCAGAGCCGCGAGAGCCTGGATCCGCAGCAGACGATCTGGGAGGCGATTTGCGACGGCAAGGACCTGCTGGACCTCGGCGGGGTTTCCGTCAAATCCCGGGCCTACGTGGCGCGGTTCAACTTTTCCGGCGCCGACCAGCAAAAGAAGGTGGGCCAGATCTCCGGCGGCGAACGCAACCGGGTGCACCTGGCCCGGATGCTCAAGTCCGGGGCCAATGTGCTGCTGCTGGACGAGCCCACCAACGACCTGGATGTCAACACCATGCGCGCCTTGGAGGAGGCCCTGGAGAATTTCGCCGGCTGCGCGGTGATCATCAGCCACGACCGCTGGTTCCTCGACCGCATCGCCACCCATATCCTGGCCTTCGAAGGCGACAGCCGTGTGGTCTGGTTCGAGGGCAACTATTCGGACTACGAGGCCGATCGGCGCCGGCGCTTGGGCGACGCCGTGGATCGTCCCCACCGGATCAAGTATCGGCAGTTGACCCGCGAATAACCAATGGCCAGTGACCCTTGATCAAGGAGCCCTTCGATGCCCGAACTCGCCTACCTCAACGGAAAGATCATGCCCATCGCCGAGGCGATGGTTCCCGCCGAGGACCGCGGTTACAACTTCGGCGATGCCGTCTACGAATATGTGGCCAGCTACAACGGGAAGCTCTTCTGCCTTGAGCTTCATCTGGATCGGCTGGCGCATTCCATGCGCGAGATGCGCTTTGCGCCGCTTTCCATGGAAACGATTCGCCACGCGATTCTGGACCTTTTCGAGAAAGGGCAGATGGCCCGGGCGGGCATCTACATCCAGATCTCCCGGGGGGTGGCCCCCCGCAACCACGCCTATCCGCCCACCGATACCCCGTTGCAGTTTTTCATGACGGTCCGCCCGGTGCATGAAAAGCCGCCGGAGGTGCGCGAGAAGGGGGCCTTCGCCATCACGGTGGTCGACCTGCGCTGGGGACGCTGCGACATCAAGACGGTGCAGTTGGTGGCCAACTGCATGGCCAAGCAGCAAGCCCTGGAAGCAGGGGTTTTTGACGCGATTTTCGTTTCCGCCCAAGGGGTGGTGCGCGAAGGGACCAGTTCGAACCTGTTTATCGCCAAAAACGGCGTGCTGGTGACCCATCCGCTCAACCATCAGATTTTGCCGGGGATCACCCGCCAGGTCATCATGGACGTTTGCCGCGACCAAGGCATCGAGGTCCAGGAGCGTTTTTTTTATCGGGAGGAGTTGGCCGCGGCGGACGAGGCCTTTCTCACCGGCACCATCACCGAGGTGCTGCCCCTGGTGCGGATCGACGGCCAACCGGTGGGAGACGGTGTGGTGGGACCGTTGGCCCGGCGCCTCCAGCATGGCCTGCTGGAACGCATTCAATAGCTGAGGCCACCCGCCTTTTCCTACCCCCGCCACTCGGTGTCGTCCACCGTGGTCTTGAAGTCGGGCGTCACCACATCCGGCAGTGCTTCATCGCCCAGGGCCGCCAGATCCTTGGCGCTGGGCTTGCCCACCACCACGATGCGGTGCCGGGGGCATTTCTCCATGGCGCGGATGGCGTCGCCCAGGTCGTCGGGGCAGTAGGCGTCGTAGTCGATGGACGGCAGATTGTCCTTGACCGTGAACAGGCTGCATGTGCGCTGGCAGGTCTTGCAGCCGATGCATCCCACCTTGCAGACGCGCTGGACGTCCTTGCCCGAATCCTTGTTGGAACAGGCCACCGCCAGAATCCGTTCCGCCTTGAAGGGGGCCATGGTGATGATGTTGCGCGGGCAGGCCCGGGCACAGGCGCCGCAACCGACGCAGCGGGTGTAGTCCACCGTGGCCAAGCCGTCTATGACGTGGATGGCGTCGAACTGGCAGGCCCGTTGGCAGTCGCCAAAGCCCAAGCAGCCGTAGGTGCATCCCTGGACCCCGTTGACGAGGTTGGCCGCCGCGCAGGTGGGCTCGCCGTGATAGGGGGCTCGCAGCAACCGATCCGCCGTGTGGGCACCGCAGTGCACCACGGGCCGGTACGGCAGACTGGGGGTGGGGTCCACGCCCATGATGGCCGCCAGGGCCTCGGCGCAGGCTTGGCCGCCCACCACGCAGCGGTCCACCGGCTCTGCGTCGCAAACCACCGCGGCGGCATACTCCCTGCAGCCGACGAATCCGCACCCCCCGCAGTTGGCGCCGGGCAGCGCTTCGACGCAGGCCTCGATGCGCGGGTCCACCGGCACGTGGAAGGCGCGATTGGCCCAACCGAGCACCGCGGTGAAGAAGACGGCCAGAATCCCCATGGCCGTGACCGACAGTCCGATGGTGACCCAGATTATCATGGCGTTGGGGCTCCACTGGGGGGTTCCGTGGGCGGGGCTTGGGCCACCACCGCGGGCGGGGTCAGGGCCGTTTTCAGCCCGTTGTCCACCCCGGTGAATCCCATGAAGGCCATGGCGAGAATCCCGCCCACGATCAAGGCGATGGGCGCCCCGCGAAACGGCGTCGGCACATCGCAGGCCTCCAGCTCTTCGCGGATGCCGGCCATGATCACGATGGCCAGCGTAAAGCCGAGGCCACCGAAGATCGCCAGCACCAGCGCCTGGCCCAGGTCCCAGCGCGCGGCCGGGTCATCAACGCCTACCAGGCGGCTCATGATGGTAAGGCAGGCGAAGAGGATGGCGCAGTTGGTGGTGATCAAGGGCAGAAACACCCCGAAGGAGCGGTAAAGCAACGGAAAGAAACGACGCAGGTACATCTCCACGAACTGCACCGAAGCGGCGATGGCGAAGATGTAGACGATGTAGCTCAGGATGCTGAGGTCGACGCCCGCGGCGGTTTGGGGATCGAGCCACCAACCGGCGATCCACTGGGTCAGCGGGGCGCCGGGCATCAGCACGAAGCGGGTCATGGTCCAACTGATGGCGGCGGCGATGGTCATGACGAAGGTGACGGCGCAGCCCATGCCGAAAGCCATTTCCACCCGTCGGCTCACGCCGATGAACGGGCAGATGCCCACGAAGTAATAAAAAATGAAGTTATTGATCAGCGCCGCGCCCAGGGCGATGAGCAGGATGTCGATGAGATAGGTCACGCCTCCTCCTTGCCGGCGCGTTGGGCCGAGATCCAGTTGGTCAACCCCAGCAGCAGGCCGAAGGTGAGAAATGCCCCCGGCGGCAGGACCATGATGACCCAGTCGGGCCAGGCGGCGGGCAGCACCCGGAAGCCGAACCACATCCCGGTGCCGAGAATTTCACGCACCGCCGCCAGGCTTACCAGGGCCAGGGTGAAGCCGATGGATTGGCCCAGGGCGTCGGCCACCGCGGTGAGTGGCCCCTGTTTGGCGGCGCAGACCTCGCAACGGCAGATGATGATGCAGTTGACGATGATCAGCGGGATATAAGGCCCCAGGGCCTTGCTCATGGGATAGAGAAAGGCCGCCAGAAGGCGGTCGGCCACAGTGACGAAGGTGGCGATGGTCAGGGTGAAGATCACGATGCGCAAATGGGGGGTGAGCAGATGGCGGATCAGGCTCACCATCAGGTTGGCGCACACCAGCACGAAGAGCACCGCCGCCCCCATGGTCACGGCGGATTTGAGGTTGTTGGTGACCGCCAGCGTGGCGCACAGACCCAGCATCTGGCGGTAGACGGGGTTTTCCGGAAGGATGCCCCGAATAAAACGCTGGCCGGCGGAGGGGGTGCTCATGGCGCCGCCTTTCCGGCGTCGGTGGCCAATTGATCGCGCACGTCCGCCAATGTCCGATTGACGATGTCCGTTACGGCGCGTGAGGAAATGGTCGCACCGGTGATGGCATCGATCTGGTTGCCGCTGGCGCCTCCCCCCTTGATCACTTCCAGGGGGAGCGCGGCGGGTTTGCCCGCGAATTGGCCGCGCCAGGGGGCTTCGGCGATTTTGGCGCCCAGCCCGGGCGTCTCTTTCTGGTCAAGGACGAACAGTCCGGTAATGACGTCGGCTGCCGGACTCAGGCCCAGCAGGACCTCGATGCGGTCGGCATACCCCTGTCCGGCGACCTGCACCACCCACCCGGCCAGTTCGTCGTCACGGGAGGCCCGGTGGATCCGGTAGACGGCGGTGCGGCCGCCGCTGGACACTGGCAGCATCCGGGTGTCCACCTCCAGTTGAGCCGATGTCGCGGCCGTGTCGGGGGGGGGGATCAGCTGCGGAACCCGGGACAGGGTCTCGTTGCGCTTGTTGTCGGCGATGGCCGGACCGAGGGCGGTTTGCACCCCGGCCAGCAGTGCGCCGAAAACAATGGCGAGCAGCAGCACGAGCCACCCCTGGAGCAGGGCGTTGTCCCGCCAGGAACGGTTCGGGGAAGCGGTGTCGATTGTGGCAACGGCCGGTGGCATCGTCACCCTCCCTTCTATTGCTCGCCGAAGGGGGGCGGGATCGTCCAGCGGTTGATCAACGGCGTCAGGCCGTTCATCAGCAGCACGGCGAACATCACCCCTTCCGGGTAGCCGGAAAAAATGCGAATGATCATGACCAGGGCACCGATACCGGCGCCATAGATCATCTGGCCCTGGGGGGTCAGGGGGCTGGAAACCGGATCGGTGGCAATGAAAAAGGCCCCGAAAAGCAACGCCCCCCCGCACAGATGATGGGCCGGGGTCCAACCCTGGGCGGTGAAGCCGGTTTGCAGGATGGCGAAGAGGGCGGCGATTGCCAGCATCGAGGCCGGAATCCGCCAGGCGGCGCTGCGCCGCAGGCACAGAAACAGGCCGCCCGCCAGGCAAGCCAGGGCGCTGGTTTCCCCGAGGGATCCGTTGGTGCGGCCGATGAGCAGGTCCGCCAAACCGGTCACCACCCCCGATTGCTGGAAGGCCGTCAGGGGCGTGGCCTGCGTCATGATGTCGATGGCGCTCCCGGCATCCTGGTACCCGGCGGCACCCAGCGCACCGGCGAAGGAAATCATGACGAAGGCCCGACCCACCATGGCCGGATTGAACAGGTTCATGCCCAGGCCCCCGAAGAGGGCCTTGCCGATGCCGATGGCCACCATGGACCCGATGACACCCGCGTACCAAGGCGCCGTGGCCGGCAGGGAGAGGGCCAGGATGATGGCGGTGACGGCGGCCGATCCGTCCGCCAACGGTGGCCGCCGCCGGCGCATCAGGGCGCAGAGGGCTTCAACCGTCAGGCAGGCCGCCAGGCAGATCGCCATCTGGCGTACCGCCGACCAACGAAAAAAATAGATGGCCGCGCCCACCAGCGGCGCCAGGGCCACCAGCACGTCGATCATCATGCGCCGGGTGGTTCGGCCGCCCTCGACCAGATGGGGCGACGGGGCCACCTCGGTGAGGGTCGGGTCGACGCTTGCGTTTTTCAAGTCCGTCTTTTCCATGCCGGATGCCTTCATCGTCATCGTCCCTGGCTGCGGGCCACCTGGGCCTTGCCGGCGCGGATCCACTGCACCAGGGGAATTCGTGCCGGACAGCTGTAGGCGCAGGCGCCGCACTCGAAGCAGGCCAGGATGTTGTAGCGCCGGGCCAGGCGTAAATCCCCGGTGCGCGCCGCCTGGGCCAGCTTGGTGGGCACCAGGCCCATGGGACAGACCTCCACGCAACGACCGCAGCGTACACAGGGGCCGGCGGCGGCCGTTGCGGTGTCTTCGTGGGTCAGGATCGTGATTCCGCTGGTCCCCTTGGTCACCGGGGTGGTGCGGTCGGCAACGGCAAAGCCCATCATCGGCCCGCCGGCCACGATGCGCGCCGCATCGGCGGTGAGCCCGCCGCAGTAGTCGATGAGTTCCCCGATGGAAATGCCGATGGGCACCAGCAGATTCTTGGGTTGAGCCACCCCGGCGCCGGTGACGCAGATCACCCGGTGGGTGAGGGGGCGGCTGCGCACCACGGCCCGGGCCACCGCCGCCATGGTGCCCACGTTGCCGATGGCGACCCCCACGTCGGCCGGCAGGCCGCCCAGGGGCACTTCGCGGCCGACCACGGCCTTGATGAGGTGTTTTTCGCTGCCCTGGGGATACTTGGTCCTGAGCAGCCGCACCTCGATGCCGGTGCGTCCCACGGACTGCCGCAGGCTCTCCGCCGCCTCGGGCTTGTTGTCTTCGACACCGATGATCACCCGTTGGGCCCCCACGGCATAGCTGGCCAGGAAAGCCCCGGCGATGATGGCGTCCGGCGCCTGGCGCATCAACTGTTCATCGGAGGTCAGATACGGTTCGCACTCGCACCCGTTGACCACCAGGGTGTGGATCGGCTTTTGGGGGTTGGGGTTGATCTTGACATGGGTGGGAAAGGCCGCTCCCCCCAACCCGACGATGCCGGCATCGAGAATTGCCTCATGGATCTGTTGCGGCTCGTAGATGCCGATGCAGTCCTTGGGCCACGGGCCGCCGAAGACGGCGTCCCACAGATCCTGTCGCTGCAAGCCCGGATCGTCGGTGCGGATGGCGATGGCCGGCATGTGCCGTCCGTTGGCCAGGGTGGTCATCACCGAGCGTTCCACCGTGCCGGTGACGGGAGCGTGGAGGGCCGAGGAGACGAAGGCCTCTCCCCGCCCGATCAGTTCTCCCCAAGTCACCTTCTGGCGGGGTTTGACCACCGGGGTGCACGGGCCGCCGACGTTTTGCTGCAACGGCAGCACCACCCGCTCCGGGCACGGGACGATCTCGATGTCGGATCCGGTGGAAAAATGCTTGTTGGCGGGCGGATGAATGCCGCGGTCAAATGTACCCCGGCGGTAACGGTCAAACCAACCCATGTTCGTTGTGCCTCTCAGATGCCTCCATGATCGCTGTCCCGCCGGTCGGGGCGGCCTGCCGAGCCGGCTTTGATCTTGGCGAAACACTCAAAACCAGAATTGTCCCGAGGACGGCGAAAAACTCGTCTTGTAATGAACCGGGGGGAGGCTGTCAAGGGAAATGAACCACCGGCCGGTGGCGGGCATCCTTAAGGAGAACTCTGTTCGATCGACTATTTGATTGACCTTCATGGCCGGGCGAAGTAGGAATGAAACCCAATGGCCCCGAAAGAATCACCTATGACCAGATGGAGAAGAGAACGTTGAAAAATAAAGTGCTTGTGGCGCTGGACGGCTCGGTCCACTCGATGGAGGCGGTGCGCTACGTGGCCACGGTGCTTCCCGCCGCCAACACCGAAGTGGTTTTGTGTCATGTGAGCAACGAGCTGCCCGAACTTTTTGACGACCTGGACGACAACCCCCTTTACCGAACCAAGTTGACGGCCATCAGGGAGTGGATCGCCGATCATCGCCATGGTATCGGCGGCTTCATGGACCAGGCCTGCCGGTTGCTGGAAGATGCCGGCGTGCCGCCCGATGCCGTCACGGTGAAGTATCTACCCCGTCGGCTGGGGGTTTGCCAGGATCTGATCCGGGAAATTTACGACGGTTACAGCGCTGTGGTGGTGGGCCGGGCCGGCATGAGCCGCATCAAGGATATCATGTTCAAGAGTGCCTCGGTGCACCTGGTGGGCAAGGTCCGCCATATTCCCGTCATCGTGGTGGGGGGGCCGCCCATATCCAAACGGGTGATGATCGCCTTCGATGGGTCCCACGATGCCCTGAAGGGGGTCTCCTGGGTGGGGTCCCTGTTGGCCGGTGGGGACAACGAAGTCATCACCTACAGTATTCTGAGCACCACCGGGCATTTCTGGGTTGGTGAAAAGGAGGTCTGCCTGCCCAAAAACGTCCCCGATCCGCTGGCCGTGGGGCGAGAACTGGTGGGGACGCACCTGGAAGCGGCCCGAAACTGTCTCTGCGCCGCCGGTATGTGCGCCGAGCGCATCGCCTGCCGCCTCATCGCCCTGGAGCGCGATCGGGCCTCCGCCCTGGTGGAAACCGCCATGGGGTGCGGCTACGGGACCCTGGTGGTGGGGCGCCGCGGCCTGATCAGTTTCATCGAGGCGGTTTTCAGGGGGCGGGTGAGCCAAAAGGTACTCAAGATGGCCGAGGATCTCACCGTCTGGATCGTTTGATCGGTGCCGAGGGTCTTGACGCTTGATTTCGGGCCTCCGGTTGCGCTATTTTTTTGAAAATTTGGAATTTTTCCATGCGGTGCCGCGTGAGTCCCAATGACGCCGGGGCGCGCCGGCGCCGCGGGCTTGAATCAACCCCTTTTCGGCATTGACATCATCGTCGTTGCCGCTACGAAGCGCCGTGATGCGCCGGTGTCGCGACCCTTCGAGGAGGATCCATGCAGATCAAGGTCACCCGCGTCGCCCAGCCGAAGACCAAGCCGGACGAAACCCGCCTCGGCTTTGGCCAGATCTTCACCGACCACATGTTCAACATGGATTACAGCCCAGACCAGGGCTGGCACGATCCGCGCATCGAGCCCTACGGGCCTTTCGCCATGCAGCCGTCGGCCATGGTGCTGCACTACGGCCAGGCAATTTTCGAAGGGCTCAAGGCTTATCGCAATCCGGCCGGTGGGATTCAGCTTTTTCGGCCTCGGGCCAACATCGAGCGGCTCAACCGTTCCGCCAGGCGGATGTGCATCCCCGAGATGGATCCTGACCAGGTGCTGGAGAGCTTGAAAGCACTGCTGCGTCTCGAGCAGGACTGGGTGCCGCGGGCACCGGGAACGTCGCTTTACATTCGGCCCACCGTCATTGCCACCGACCCGTTTCTCGGGGTGCGCGCCTCGTTCACCTACCGTTTTTTCATCATCCTCTCGCCGGTGGGGGCCTACTATCCCGAGGGGTTCAACCCGGTGAAGATCTGGGTGACCCGCGACCACGTGCGGGCCGTGCGCGGCGGGGTCGGTGAAGCCAAGACCCCGGGCAACTACGCCGCCAGCCTGCTCGCCGGCGAAGAAGCCCACCGGGCCGGCTACACCCAGGTGCTCTGGCTTGACGGGGTGGAGCAGAAGTACATCGAGGAAGTCGGCGCGATGAACATCTTTTTCGTCATCGACGGCGAGGTGGTCACCCCGGCCCTCAACGGCAGCATCCTGCCGGGCGTCACCCGCGACTCGGTGCTTGCCATGGCGCGTCACTGGGGGCTCAAGGCCAGCGAGCGGCGTATCGGCATCGATGAGGTGGTGGCCGCCCACGAGGCCGGTCGACTGTCGGAGATCTTCGGCGCCGGCACCGCGGCGGTGATCTCGCCGGTGGGGGAACTGCGCTACGGCGACCAGACCCTGGCGGTGGGCGGCGGCAAAGTCGGTCCCCTCAGCCAGCGGCTCTACGACGAGCTGGTGGCTATCCAGTACGGCAAGGCGCCGGATCCCATGGGGTGGGTGGAACCGGTCTGACCACGGGCTGTCGGCCGCCGTCAAACCGAAGGACGCCGTCCAATCGACACGCGAGGAGCACTCATGCTGGAAGCACACCTGGAGGCCTTTGAGACCAAGATGCGCCAGGCGGGTTTGCCCCGCGAGATCATCGACACCTTTGGCGACTACTACCGGCAGTTGGTCAACGGAGAGACCGGGTTGATCCCGGATGCCGAGATCCAGCCGGTGGCCGAGGGGGCGATTCCTTCCCTCGACGCCCTTGGAGACTACGTCCAGACGGGGGTCGAGGCGCTGCCCCGATCGGTGATGATCGTGCTCAACGGCGGCCTGGGCACCACCATGGGCCTGACCCGGGCCAAGTCGTTGATGCGCGTCAAGGACGGGTTGACCTTCCTGGAGGTCATCGTTGGCCAGACGGCCCGGCGCCGGGTCCGTCTGGCGCTGATGAACAGCTTCAGCACCGACCGGGACACCCGGGAGGCCCTGGACCGCATCGCTCCGGCCCAGGCGCCCCTGATGTTCATGCAGCACAAGTATCCCAAGGTGCTGCGCGCGGGGCTGGCCCCGGCCCACTGGGCTCCGGCGCCGGAACTGGAGTGGAACCCGCCGGGCCACGGCGACGTGTTCATGGCCCTGTGGGTGTCCGGTACCCTCGACCGTCTGTTGAACGAAGGGATCCGTTATGCCCTGATCCGCAACGTGGACAACCTCGGGGCCTCTCTGGACGAGGGCCTGCTGGGGTACCTGGCCGCCGAAAACCTGCCGTTCATGATGGAGGTGGCCCTCAAGACCCCTTCGGATGTCAAGGGCGGCCACATCGCCCGCCACCGCAGCGGGCGTCTCATCCTGCGCGAGGCGGCCCAGTGTCCGCCATCGGAGATGGAGGCCTTCACCGACATCACGCGTTACCGATTTTTCAACACCAACAACGTTTGGATCCACCTCGAAGCGCTCAAGGAACTGATCCGCCAGAACGGCCGGGTGCGTTTGCCCATCATCCTCAACCCCAAGACCCTCGACCCCCGCAACGCCCAGAGTCCGCCGGTCTACCAGATCGAAACCGCCATGGGCGCGGCCATCGGGCTCTTCGAGGGCGCCGGGGCGGTCCGGGTGCCGCGCACGCGCTTTATCCCCGTCAAGAGTACCAATGAACTGCTGGCCGTGCGCAGTGATTGCTACGTGTTCACCGATGGGCAACTGCTGAGACCCAACCCGCAACGCAGCGCGCCGGAAATCGACATCCGGCTCGATCCGGCTTTTTTTGGCCATCGCGAAAGGTTCAACGCCCGGATCCCGGTGGGGAACGAACCGTCGTTGAAGGATTGCCGATCGCTTTCCGTCACCGGGGACGTCCGCTTCGAGGCTGGCGTGCGACTGGTGGGGGCGGTGCGGATTGTCAACAACGGTCCCACCCAGGCGGTGATCCCGGCCGGATCGGTCATCGAAGGCGACCTGGTGTTTTAAATCATGGGAAAACGTATCGGCTTCGTCTCGACCCGTTTTTGCGGCACCGACGGCGTGACCCTCGAAGCGGCCAAGTGGGCCGAGGTGCTCACCGGCGCCGGGCATCAGTGCTTCTGGTTCGCCGGCGAACTGGACCGTGAACCCCAGGCACGCTTTCTCGTCCCGGAAGCCCACTTTCACCACCCGGAAAACCGCTGGATCGCTTCCCGGGTGTTTGGCTGCAAGCGACGGGAGCCGGAAGTCAGCGAGCGGATTCATGCCATGGCGGCTCGGCTCAAGGAACAACTGCACCGGTTCATCGCCGAATTCGCCATCGACCTGGTCATTGCCCAGAACGTGCTCACCATTCCCATGCACATTCCCCTGGGGGCGGCCCTCACCGAGACCATCGCCGAGACCCTGATCCCCACCATCGCCCACCACCACGACTTCTACTGGGAACGGACGCGGTTCTCGGTCTCGGCGGTGGGGGACTACCTGCGCATGGCCTTTCCGCCCAGCCTGCCCAACATCGCCCACGTCACCATCAACTCCATGGCCCAGGAAGAGCTGGCGCTGCGCACCGGGCTCAGCTCCATCGTGATTCCCAACGTGGTGGATTTCGAGAACCCGCCCCGTTTCAGCGCCGAGCGCAAGGCCGAGGTGCGCCGTTCCATCGACTTGGCGCCCGAGGACATCATGATCCTACAGCCCACGCGCATCGTCCAGCGCAAGGGAATCGAACACGCCATCGAGTTGGTGAGGGAACTGGGAGACCCGCGTTGCAAGCTGGTCATCAGTCACGAGGCGGGCGACGAGGGCTACGAGTACCGCGACTGGCTGGTGGAGTACGCCCGGGCCGGGGGGGTGGACCTGCGCCTGGTAAGAACCAGCGTCAGCGATCCTTTCAACCACCGCAATTGCAAACAGGGGAACGGGGACACCCTGTGGGAGATTTATCCCCACGCCGATTTCATCACCTACCCGAGTCTCTACGAAGGATTCGGCAACGCTTTTCTCGAAGCGGTCTATTTTCGCAAGCCGCTGTTGATCAACCGGTATGCCACCTTCGTCCGCGACATCGAGCCCATGGGCTTCGACCTGGTGGCCATGGACGGGTTTCTCACCCACCGCAACGTGGCGCAGGTGCGCGAGTTGCTCGTCAATCCCGAGCGCCGGGGAGCCATGGTGGAAAAAAACTACGCCATCGCCGCCCGGCACTTCAGCTTTGCGGTGCTGCGCAAACATCTCAACTACCTGCTGATCAACTTCTTCGGGATGGACGGATGATGACCAATCGCCCCTTCGCCACCCCCAACCCGCAACCTGTAACGTGTCACGCGAGCCCTGAATGATCCATCTTGCCACCCTGATCCAGGAGCCGGCCCCGGGCCAACGCCTGATCCGTTTTGCCGGTGATGTGCTCGCCCTGCGCCTGAGACTGCCGGAGCCCATGCCCGGTACGGCCTGGATTCGGACCAACGTCGGCCGTGCGGCGATTCGCCGCGGTGAAATCATCGCCTCGGTGGAGGCCCACCGCCCCTTTTCCGGTCACGACTGGACCGACGTGGTGATGCGCCCGCTGGACGAGCTGACCTTCGAGGCGCGCTTGCCCCTGGTGGAGATCGGCCAGTACTGCGCCAAGTGCTTCTTTCTGCCCGAAGGCAGCGATCAGCCCCTCTGGCCCCCGGGCGACAATGTGGCCATCAAGGTCGAGCCGGCCGACACCTGCTGCGCCAACATCATCTACAACGCCTTCGTGCGGCAGTTCGGCCCCAACCGGGACGGCAGGGGCAGCGGCGGGGATCCCGAGGCCATCGCCGCCCTGGACCGATGCGGGTATACGGTAATTCCTCCCAGCGGGACCTTTCGCGACCTCATCGCCCACCTCGATTTTATCTTCGACCAACTCGGCTGCCGCTACGTTCAACTTCTGCCGATCCACCGCGTTCCCACCACCTATGCCCGCATGGGCCGTTTCGGCAGCCCTTACGCGGCCTTGAGTTTCACCGGCGTCGATCCGGCACTGGCGGTCTTCGACCCGTCGGCCACCCCCATGGAACAGTTTCTTGAGCTGGCGGACGCCATCCACGCCCGGGAGGGGAAGCTGATCCTGGACATCGCCATCAACCACACCGGCTGGGCGGCCCGTCTGCATCACGAGCATCCCGAGTGGCTGGTGCGTGACCCGGGAGGCCGGATCGAGACCCCCGGGGCCTGGGGGGTGGTCTGGGCCGATCTGACCCGGCTGGACTACCGGCGCCGGGACTTGTGGCGCTACATGGCCGATGTCTTTCTGACCTGGTGCCGCCGAGGGGTGGACGGGTTTCGCTGCGACGCCGGTTACATGGTGCCGCTGGAGGCTTGGCGCTACATCATCGCCGCCGTGCGGTTGCAGTTTCCCTACACGCTCTTTTTTCTCGAGGGGCTCGGCGGCAAGGTGTCGGTGACCCGCGCCCTGCTGCAGGAGGCCAATTTCAACTGGGCCTATTCGGAACTGTTTCAGAACTACGACCGGGGGCAGATCGAGTACTACCTGCCGCCGGCCATCGAGATCGCCGAGGGGGATGGGGCCCTGGTGCACTTTGCCGAAACCCATGACAACAACCGCCTGGCGGCCCGGTCCCACGAATTCGCCCGTCTGCGCACCGCTCTGTGCGCCCTGTGCGCCCACCAGGGGGCCTTCGCTTTCACCAACGGCGTCGAGTGGCTCGCCACCGAGAAGATCGACGTGCACGGCGCCCCCAGTCTCAACTGGGGGGCTTCGCCGAATCTGGTGGACCATCTGGCCCGCCTACACACCCTGCTGCGCCACCATCCGGTGTTCCACGACCGGGTTGCCCAGCGGCTCGTTCAGGCCGGGGTGGGAAACCATGTGGTGATCGAACGGCGCCATGGACCTTCCGGCCGACGGCTGTGGATCACGGCCAACCTCGACGATCGCCAGCCCGTGATCGCCCTGTGGCGGTGCGACGCCGATCCCGGCAACTGGATCGACCTGCTGGCCGGCGAGGCCACAACGGTGGAGCGGGTGGACGGTCTGCTTGCCTGTCACCTGGCCCCGGGTCAGGTGCGCTGTCTCAGCCGGCATCCCGAAGATTTGAACCTGCTCAGCGGCCAGGGCCACCGGACGCCGCCCCGGGCCCTGGTCCAACGCCTGCGCGCCGTGGTGCTGCGGGTGTACCGCTATTTTTACGGCGATGGCGATCTGGCCGATTTCGATCCAGAAAGTCAAGCGGTGGCGCTTTGCAAGGATCCGGAAGCCTTCTGCGCCCGCTTGGATCCCGCCCGTCCACCGGTGGCGGCGGTGGTGGCGTGGAACTGGCCCGGGGATGTCCGGCGTCAGGTGATGGTGCCTCCGGGGCACTTTCTCCTGGTCCGTGCCGCCCACCGTTTCCGGGTGCGGCTGGTGGAAGACGAGCGAACCCTTGCCATGGAAGATGCCCTGCCGTTGACCGATGGGGGGTTTTTCGCCTTGTTGAAGCCGCCGGCACCGGTGGCCGACTGGACCGAGCGGTTCTTGGCGCTGGCGGTGTACGAGAACGGCGATGGGGCGACAAGGGCCCATGGGCCGCTGTTGTTTTTGCCCCCGGCGGGCACCGGTCGGCCCAAGCGGATCTTCACGCGGCCAGATGCGAAAAACCATCTGCTGGCGCTTCTGACCAACGGCCGTGGCGGCATGGCCCGGGCCCATGCGGCCTGGGGACAACTTGGCAGCAAGTACGACGCCCTGTTGGCCGCCAATCTCGATCCCGCCGTACCGGTGGACCGCTGGATGCTGTTGACGCGCTGCCGGGCCTGGATCGTCTTTCAGGGATACTCGACCCCGGTGGTCCGCGATGGGCTGGAGCGTTTCTTCCTCGATGCCCAAGGCCGTCCCTGCTGGCATTTCACCCTGCCGGCGGGCCAGGGGCAACACCTGGAGCTGGCGGTGCGCATGGAGATGCCCGACGGGCAGAACGCCCTGCACATCACCTTTCAACGGGCGGCGGCGGACCAACCCGATCGCTTGGCTGATGACCGCCCCGTGCGGCTGATCCTGCGACCGGACATTGAGGATCGCAGCTTTCACGATCTCACCAAGGCCTACACCGGTCCGGAAAACCGTTGGCCCGTTGCGGTGGCCGCTTTCCCCGACGGATTCCGGTTCGCCCCGGACCCGTCGCGGATCCTTTCCGTGCGTCTGCCGGGCGGGATTTTTCAACAGGAGCCGGAATGGCATTACATGGTGCACCGGCCGCTGGAGGCGGAAAGAGGAATGGACCCGGATTCAGACCTGTTCAGCCCGGGCTATTTCAGCATCCCGCTGTCCGGCGGACAGCGGGTGCGCCTGGAGGCCTCGGCCGATGGTGATGCGCCGTCCGACACACCGGAAGTCGGTTCCGTCCCCGGGGCGCCCCCGCCGCCGCAGCCGGTGGGTGTTCTGCTGGGCAGATCCCTGTCGCGCTTCGTGGTGCGGCGGGACCGTCATCGCACCGTCATTGCCGGCTACCCCTGGTTTCTGGATTGGGGGCGTGACACGCTGATCGTGGTCCGGGGACTCATCGCTGACGGCCGTCTGGCCGAGGCCCGCGACATCCTGGTCCAGTTCGCGTCCTTCGAGGACCATGGCACCCTGCCCAACATGATTCGGGGGCGCGACGCCACCAACCGGGACACCTCCGATGCCCCCTTGTGGTTTTGCGTGGCCTGCCGCGACTACCTCAAGGCATCCGGCAACAAGGATCTGTTGGCGGCCGTTTGTGGCGGTCGCCGCCTGAGGAAGGTGATTTTGGATCTCGGTCGGGGATTGTGCGCCGGCGCTTCCAACGGGGTGGGGATGGATCCGGCCACCGGTTTGCTCTTCAGCCCGGCCCATTTTACCTGGATGGACACCAACCATCCGGCCGGATCGCCCCGCCAGGGGTATCCGGTGGAGATTCAGGCCCTCTGGCACGCCGCGCTGGAGCTGATGGCCACTCTGGATGCCAAGGGGCCGTGGCAGCGGCTGGCGGCACAGGTCAGGCACTCATTCACCCAGTTGTTCTGGGACGGGGAGTTGGGGTATCTGGTGGATTGCCGTCACGCCGATCCGGGGGTGCCGGCCACCCGAGCCGAGGCGGACGACGCCTTGCGGCCCAATCAGTTATTCGCCGTCACCCTGGGGGCGGTGCCCGATCCGGTGGTGGCGGCCGCGGTGGTTCGGTCCTGTCGGGAGCTGCTCGTCCCTGGCGCGGTGCGCAGCCTGGCGGACCGGCCGGTGCGCCGGCCCCTTCCGGTGATGCACAACGGCCAGTTGCTCAACGATCCCCACCACCCTTACCAGGGGCGCTACCAGGGCGACGAGGACAGTCTGCGCAAACCGGCCTACCACAACGGAACGGCCTGGACCTGGATTTTTCCGGTCTTTTGCGAGGCCTGGGCAATCGCCTTCGGTCCGGCCGGATTGCCGGCGGCCCGGTGCTGGCTGGAAAGCAGCCTGCGCCTCATGGGGGCGGGCTGTCTGGAGCAGGTGCCGGAGATTCTCGACGGCGATGCCCCCCACACCCCACGCGGCTGTGATGCCCAGGCCTGGGGGATGAGCGAACTGCTGCGGGTCTGGCACCTTTTTCACCCGGACGAGGTGGCCGCGGAATCCTGACCTTCGGCTTTTCGCGTCTGCCACCGATGGCCGCCGTTTTTCCCGACTTCAGGATCCTCGCATCAAGCCGTCGCCTTTCCCTCGGCCGACCGGCGCTTGCGGTTGTAGGTGTAGCGCATCTGGAGCAGTTCCACCCCCAGGGCGAAGCCCATGGGCAGGTAAATGTAGGCTTTGGGCACGTGACGGTGGAGCCCTTCCATGAAAATCGTTACCCCGATGGTGATCAGGAAGGAAAGCGCCAGGATCTTGAGGGCCGGATGACCCAGGATGAAGTCGCCGATGGGGCCGGCGAAAAAGAGGATGACGCCAAACGAGACCACCACGGCCGCCACGATGATGAGCAGATGGTCCGTCAGGCCCACGGCGGTGATCACCGAGTCGATGGAAAAAACGATGTCCAGCAGCACGATCTGGCCCACCACGGCCTTCAGGCTGGCGCCGGTGAGGGCCGTCGGGTCGGCGTGGCGGTCTTCGTCGGCAAGTTCCACGGTATGGTGGATTTCGTGCACCGCCTTGTAGAGCAAAAAGAGACCGCCGGCCAGCAAGACCAAGTCGCGGATCGACAAGCCGGCCACCACCGGATCCGTCAAGCCGGCCAGGGTGATGACGACAAGCAGCATCACCAGCCGCGCCACCATGGCCGCAATCAGTCCGATCGCCCGGGCCCGGCCCTGCAAGGCAGACGGCAGTCGCGCCACGAAAATGGCGATAACCAGAACATTGTCCACCCCGAGCACCAGTTCCAACCCGATCAGCAGCAACAGTACGCCCAAAGCATCCAACATGGTGTACCTCTTTGAAAAGGATTTGCTCCATTGCTTCGTTGACGGCGATTCTACCGCACCCGGCGGGCAATGGAAAGCGGCCGCCGCCATTTATCGCCCCTTGCGACTTTCGTTCTATCCATTGTAGGATTGATTTGTATGTTGACGTGGCGCCTCGGGCCTGGTGGTCGAGGAAAGCCGCCTTTTGAATTCGTGAACCGTGCAAACGAGGTGGCATCGAGAGATGAGCCGTTTTCAAACCTTTCAAGTCTATCCCAGGGTGCCTGCTTCCCTGGCCTTCCTGGAAAAACTGACGCGCAACCTCTGGTGGTGCTGGAACATCGAGGCCAGGGACCTGTTTCGCCGCATCGATCCGGTGCTGTGGGAAAGATGCAACGGCAACCCGATCCTCTTTGCCACCCGACTCTCCCAGGAGCGCCTGGAGAATCTTTCCCACGACGAAAGTTTTCTCGCCCACCTAGAGCGGGTCCGGAGCCTGTATGAAATCGAGGTGGACCTGCCCACCGAGCGGGCCCGGCACCGGTACCACGAAGACACCCTCATCGCCTATCTCTCCATGGAATTCGGCATTCATGAAAGTCTGCCGTTGTTTGCCGGCGGCCTGGGCGTGCTGGCCGGCGACCACCTCAAGGCCGCCTCGGACATGGGGGTGCCCCTGGTGGGGGTCGGCCTGCTGTTTCACCGCGGTTATTTCCACCAGTTTCTCGATCAGACCGGCTGGCAGCAGGAAACCTACCCGGAAACCGACCTCTTCACCCTGCCCCTGCGCCGGGCCAAAGATCCTTCCGACACTGATGTGATGGTGCATGTGGACGGGCCCGACGGGCCGATTCACGCGGCGGTCTGGTGCATCGACGTGGGGCGCATCCACCTGTACCTGCTGGACACCAATATCCCTGAAAACCCCTTCCCGCAGCGGGAGATCACCGACCGGCTCTACGAGGGGGAAGGCAAGCGGCGGCTGGCCCAGGAGGTGCTGTTGGGGGTCGGCGGGCTCAAAGCCCTGGAAGCCATGGACCTGCATCCCACCGTGCTCCATCTCAACGAGGGACACTGCGCCTTTGCCGCCATCGAGCGCCTCGCCCAGACGATGGAACGCTACGGCGTCGATCTGGCCGCGGCACGGGAAATCGTGCCGCGGACCACGGTATTTACCACCCATACGCCGGTGGCCGCCGGTCACGACGAGTTTCCCGTCGATCTGGTACGGCCCTACCTGGAACCCTTTGCCCACCGGCTCAACACCACGGTGGACCATATCCTCTCCTGGGGCCGTATCGGGACGGACTCGCCGTTGTCGATGTTCGTGCTCGGGATGCGCAATACCATGTACTGCAACGGGGTGAGCGAACTGCACGGCGCCACGGCGCGGCGCATGTGGGCCCACATCTGGCCCGGTCGTCCCGAGGACGAGGTGCCCATCGGTCATGTGACCAACGGGGTGCACATCGCCTCCTGGATATCGGTGGACAATGCCCGTCTCTTCGAGCGCTATCTCGGTCCGGACTGGTACCTGCATACCGCCGTACCGGAGACCTTCAACCGAATCGACCAGATCTACAACGAGGAGATGTGGCGGGCCCATGAAATGGCCCGTTCGCGACTGATCCGCACCTGTCGGCGTCTCATGGTGCGTCAGTACAGCCAGCGCAACGCCCCCAAGGCGGCGATGCAGGAAGCCGAAGCGGTGCTGGACCAGGAAATTTTGACCATCGGTTTTGCCCGCCGTTTCGCCACTTACAAACGCGCCACTCTCCTGCTCCAGGATCCGGAACGGCTCGAGGCCCTCATCACTTCCCAGACCCGTCCGGTTCAACTCATTTTCGCCGGCAAGGCCCATCCACGCGACAACGAGGGCAAGGCCCTGATCCAGAAGATCGTCCAGTTCGCCCAGCGGCCCAACGTGCGCCACCGGGTGGTCTTCATCGAGGATTACGGTATCCATTTTGCGCGCCACCTGGTTCAGGGCTGCGATGTCTGGCTCAACACCCCCCGTCGTCCCTACGAGGCTTGCGGCACCTCCGGCATGAAGGCGGCCGCCAACGGGGTGTTGAATCTGAGCGTGCTCGACGGGTGGTGGTGCGAGGGGTTCCGGGATGATCGGGGATGGCGCATCGGCAGCGGCGAGCAGTACGAGGATCTGGCCTATCAGGATGCCGTGGAGGGACAAGCCCTTTACAATATCCTGGAAAACGACGTGGTGCCGACCTTCTACGAGCGGCGCAACGGCGATGCGCCCAGCCGCTGGATCGCCATGATGAAAGCCTCGATGAAGATGGCCATTTCCGGATTCTGCGCCCATCGGATGATGGCCAACTACGACTCGAGCTTCTACCGTCCCGCCGACGGCAACTGCCGGGAGTTGTTGGCCGACGACGCCAAGCAGGCCCGCGATCTTTATACCTTGCGGGAACGTTTGGCCAAGGAATGGCATGCGGTGACGGTGGCGCAGCCGCAGCGCTCCGCCGAGGGCCCCTTTCGGGTGGGAGACCATCTGACGATGACCACCACGGTTCAGCTCGGCAACCTGAAGCCCGAAGAGGTGGACGTGGAACTCTACTACGGGGTGATGAAGTCCCTGGATGCCTTGAAGGTCAGCCACGTGGTGTCCATGCGGGTCACCGAGGACCTGGGCGGCGGCCGGTACATTTACGAATGCACCATCCGTTCAGACACCTCCGGCCGTTATGGGTTCACCGTCCGGGTGCAGCCCCGGGGCGACGCCCTGATCCGTTTCATGCCGGGGTTGATTACCTGGGCCTGAGGGGAAACTGGAAACTTAAAACTGGGGGGCTGCCTTCGGCAACCCTCCCGGGGATGACCCCATGGAAAGCCTTCGGACCAAGCCGCGGATTCTCATTGTCACTCCCGAGGTGACGTATCTGCCCGACGGCATGGGCAATGCCACCAACTATCTCAAAGCCAAGGCCGGCGGCCTGGCGGACGTGTCCGCGGCGCTCATCAGCGCCCTGTTCGAACAGGGCGCCGACGTACACGTGGCCATGCCCGATTACCGCCGCATGTTCATCCATGGCTCCCCGGAACTCTATCCGGGCCGCGAGTTGGAGTCGATCCGGGCCAAGATGCCCGATGATCGCGTCCACTTGGCCGAAGACCGGGCTTTTTTTTACGTGGACCACGTTTACGCCAACTACAGCCGCGACAATCTCAAGATCGCCCTGGCCTTTCAGCGCGAGGTGATCAACAACATCGTGCCCCGGGTGCGGCCGGATTTGATCCATTGCAACGACTGGATGACCGGCCTGGTGCCGGCCATGACCCGCATGGCCGGGATTCCCTGCCTGTTCACCTTGCACAACATTCACACCGTCACCAGCACCCTGGCGGAGATCGAGGATCGCGGCATCGATGCGGCCTATTTCTGGCAGCACCTCTATTATCGCCAGTACACCGACGAGTACGAGGCGGCCCGAGAAGCCGTGCCGGTGGATTTCGTCACCAGCGGGGTGTTCGCCGCCCACTTCGTCAACACCGTCAGTCCGACCTTTTTGAAGGAGATCGTGGATGGGCGACACGGTTTCGTCGACGGTCACCTGCAGCGCGAGCTGCGCAACAAGTACTGGGCCGGCTGCGCGGCGGGGATTCTCAACGCGCCGGATCCCTCGTTTCGGCCCGACAGCGACACCACCCTGCCACGGTCCTACGGCCCCAAGGGGGCCCTGGCGGCCAAGCGGGAAAACAAGCGGCATCTTCAACAGGCCCTGGGGCTCATCGTCGACGACAAGGCCCCCCTGTTTTTTTGGCCTCATCGGCTCGATCCCATCCAGAAGGGTTGCCAACTGCTTTCCGACATTCTCTACCGGGTGGTGTCTACGTTCTGGGCAGAGCGCCTGCAGGTTGTTTTTGTCGCCAACGGTGCTTACCAGCAAGTTTTTCGCGACATCGTGGCCCATCACCACTTCCAGCAACGGGTGGCGGTTTGCGACTTCAACGGCACCCTGGAGCGCCAGGCCTATGCCGCGGCCGATTTCATGCTGATGCCCTCGCGCTTCGAGCCCTGCGGCCTGCCCCAGATGATCGCGCCGATCTACGGTGCCCTTCCCGTGGCCCACGACACCGGCGGTATCCACGACACCATCACGCACCTCAACGTGGACGCCAACACCGGCAACGGGTTTCTGTTCGAGGTGTTCGACAGCCAGGGCCTGTTTTGGGCCATCGAGCAGGCCATGGCGTTTCACCGCCTCCCCGGCAAGGTGCGGGCCGCCCAGATTTCGCGGATCATGCTGCAAAGCCAGGAAACCTTCACCCACACCGTCACGGCCCGGCGATACATCGAGTTGTACGAAAAGATGCTCGAACGGCCGCTGATTGTGGAATAATCCAGACCGCCGATGATTCGTTGCCGACTTGCCCAAAGGTCAAATGACTCCCATCGATAACGACGCCATTGCCGCCCGGGTGCGCCGCCTTGTGATGCGGGACTCTCTCTTGGCGCCCTATGCCGATGTCATCGGGAATCGGTTGCGGCGGATGGAAGAAACGGCCACGCACCTGGCGCCCCGGGGATTCCGTTGGTCGGAGGCAACCCTGGCCCACCAGCGCTACGGACTGCATCGTCAGGCCGACGGCTGGGTCTTTCGCGATTGGGCCCCGGGGGCCGAGGCGATTTTTCTCGTCGGCGATCACAGCGGTTGGCGTGAAGATCCGCGCTTTGCGCTGCGACGGGAAAACGACGGGGGCGACTGGGTGGTTCGACTCCCCCCTGAGACCCTGGGGCATGAAAGGCTGTACCGTCTGCGAGTGTACGGGGCGATGGGCGGTGGGGACCGCATCCCGGCGTATGCCCGGCGGGTGGTCCAGGACCCGGTCACCGGGATTTTCAACGCTCAGG
>JAQVTF010000103.1 GCA_028700185.1 Desulfobacteraceae bacterium
CACCAACGTCACCGAGTGCGAGGTGGAGTGTCCCAAGGAGATCTCCATTGCCAACATCGCCCGCATGAACCGCGAGTTTCTCAAGGCCGCCATCGCCAGCGGTGAAAAATGAAGCCGGCGCCAAGGCCCACGATCCCGGTCCGGCTTTGAACAGTTGAGCGGTTTTTGAAAGTAACCCTTTCCCGGAAGGCCTCGGTCCCTGGTTCAGCTATTGTTTCGGGGATGCTGCTATTTCTGTCACTCCGAGGAGCGACCTTATCTTTGTTATTCCGATGGATTTAACCCTATCGCAAATCGCTGGTTGCCTCAGTGTGGCCGAACCAACCCTGGAGCGCTGGATCCGCCAGGGGCGGATTCCCGTGGAGCGCATCGGGGGCGAGTGCCGGTTCAATCTGGCGACATTGGAACGCTGGGCCAGGGACCACAACATGTATTTTTCCCTCTCCGCCATCGAGGACAAACCGGTGGTGGCCACCACGGGGCGTCTGGCGGAAGCCATGGCCCGGGGCGGTGTGCACCGGGGTATAGGCGGCGTCAGCGTTGAAGATGTGCTAAAAAACTCAGTGACCCGTCTCACGCTGTTGCCGGCGCCGGTGCGGGACGAACTCTACGAGCGTCTGGTGAGTCGCGAGCAGCTCAGCTCCACCGGCATCGGCCGTGGGGTGGCCATTCCCCACCCGCGTAGCCCGCTCAATCAATCGGAAGACCTTCCCTTCATCGCCACCTGCTACCTGGATGCACCGTTGGACTTCAAGGCGGTGGACCATCGGCCGGTTTTCGTGCTTTTCATTCTTGTCGGCGATTCCATCGACAGTCACCTGCGGTTGCTTTCGCGTCTGGCCTTTTGCCTGCGCGACGATGCCTTTGTCAGCTTCCTGCGCGACCAGCCCGGGATGAACCTGCTGTTGGCGCGCATCGAGGGGTTCGAGCGCCAACTGGCGGAAAACGGGTAGTGACGCCGTGATCCAGTGGCTGCGATCCTGGCGCCGAATGGCCGATTGGCCCCTGTTCCGTTCCGATGACCGGTTACTGCTCATTCTCCTGGCCCTGGTGGTGGGGATTTGCAGCGGCTTGGCCGCCCTGGCCCTCAACCGTTCCCTCACGGCCCTGCTCACCTGGCTGGCACCCTACCGTGGCGAGTTGTGGGCATTCGTGCTGCCGGGGATCGGGGCGGTGCTCGCCTCGCTGTTTCTCAATCAGATGGTCAACGACGGCGCCGGGCACGGGGTCCCGGAGGTGGTTCACGCCGTTTCGCGACAGGGCGGCAAGATGCGCTTTCGGAGCAGTTTTTCCCGCCTGGTCTCCAGTTGTCTCACCATCGGCAGTGGCGGCAGCGCCGGGCCGGAGGCGCCGGTGGTGGTGAGCGGATCGGCCATCGGTTCGAACATCGCCCAACTATTTGCCCTGAACGACCGCCAGCAGATCACCCTGGTGGGCTGCGGGGCGGCGGGGGCCATCGCCGCGATTTTCAACGCTCCCATCTCCGGCCTGGTGTTCGCCGTGGAGGTGATCCTTGGCGAGTGGAGCAGTCTCAACATCATTCCCATCGCCATTGCCGCCGTGGCCGGCACCGAAATCAGCCGCACGCTTCAGGGGAACCAGATCGTTTTCGAGCATCGGATTTTCGACATCCAACTGCCCGACTACTTCGCCTCGGCCGGACTGGCCATTTGCGCTGCCATCGCTTCGGTGCTGCTCACCCGTCTGCTGTACGCCACCCATCACCTGGCCGGCAAGACCGTTTCGCCCAAATGGCTGCGGGCCGGAGTGGGCGGATGTCTGGTGGGATTGATCGGGCTGTGGTTGCCCGTGGTCCTGGGGGAGGGATACCACGCCATCGACGAGATGATCGCCGGCGAGTTCACCGCCGGGCTGGTCATTGTGGGGGCGGCGGTGCTGGCCAAGATCCTGGCCACTGCCCTGACCCTCGGTTCGGGCGGCTCCGGGGGAATCTTTGCTCCCTCCCTGGTCATCGGTAGCCTGGTGGGGCTGGTCTACCACCGCATACTGGTGATGTTCTGGCCTTCCGTGGATTGGGTGGAGGAGGGGTGCTTTGCCTTGCTGGGCATGGCCGGCCTGATCAGCGGCATGCTCCAGGCGCCCCTGACCGGAATCTTTCTGATCGTGGAAATCACCGGCGGCTACGATGTGATCCTGCCCCTGATCATCGTTTCCACCATTTCCACGACCATTTGCCACTCGCTGGAACCGGCCTCGTTCTACATGAAGGAGTTGGTGGAGCGCGGCCAACTCCTGCGGCCGGGCACCGATGCCCGGGTGCTTTCGGACATGCAGGTCAGAGAGATGATCGAGACCGACTGTGCCGTGGTGCCGCCCCAGATGCACTTGCGGGATTTTATCGAGGTGGTCAAAAGCTCGCGGCGCAACTTTTTCCCGGTGGTCGACCCCCTGGACCAGCGGTTCCTGGGACTGGTGCGGCTGGATGACATTCGCCCGTATCTCTTTGATCCGCTGCTCTACGATGCCGTGGTGGTGGGGCAGATCATGGACAGCCAAGTCCAGGTCGCCGGCCCCGAAGACGACCTCAACGAGGTCTTGCAACACATGGACGTCGGGCGGCTTTTTTCCATGCCCGTGGTGAGTGGGGAGCGCTTTTTGGGCATGATCTCCAAGGCTACCCTGCTGGACCGTTACCGGCGGGAGCTGATGGTTCAGACCCACTGGCGTTAAGGCGAAATCAGAGGCGGATCGGTTCCACCTCGACCCGGCGCCGCAGCAGGCGCTGGCAGGCTTGCATGACGACAGGGCCGTCATCGGTGACCAGTAAACGCAGGGGGGAAGTCGGTTCCGGCGAGGATGACGGTTCGGCGCCGAACTGGAGAACCAGCCGTTGCCGCACCAGGGCCAGTGGATCGATGAGACGCACCTGCCGGCCGATCTTGCGCTGGATCAGGCTCACCATGGGACCGCAGCGGCTTGTGCCGAGAATCAGGGTGTCCACCTGGCGCACCTTGAGGCGGTGGAGGTTTTTCTTGACGATCATCCGGCCCTCGGGACTGTTTTCACGGCCGGCATCCAGCAGCGGCCCCACCAGGGGGGCGGCGACGGTGTGGACCCGGGCATCGGGACGGTGGGCCTGGACGTGTTGCGGATAGACGCCGCTGTCCACCGTGGCTCGGCTGGCGATGACCCCGATGCGGCCGCCGGGAGATGCATCGGCCGCGGCGATGGCGGCCAGTTGCACCGGATCGATGATGGAAAGCCCCGCCTCGGAAGCCTCCGATGCCCGTAGTGCCGCCATGGTCTGGCTGGCCAGAATGATCCGGGTCGTCCCCAGGCGGTGAAGGCGGTCAATCCCCGCTTCGAGGCATCGGCGAACCAGCCCCGGGCTTCGCTCGCCCAGGGGCCGGTGGGCGGTATCGGCCAGATAGCAGACGGAAACCATCGGCCAGCGGGACGCGATGGCCGCCGCCAGCGGCAATCCCCCCAAGTCGGCGTCGAGAACGCCGATCTTGACAGATTCAGAGGCTGTTTGCATTATTGTCCCATTTACCGTGCGGCCCATGTCCGGCGTTTATCGGCGGCGCAGGCCGCGGCCACCGCTTCATGTCCGTATCAAGGAGACCCATGACCGCTTCCCTTCTTAACGCCAGGATGGACCAGCAGATTTTCAAGCTGGGCCTGGCCGTCGAAACCATTTCCGCCTACCTGCTCTGCTGCGCCCTGGCCGATGAAAGGCGCCCGGTGACTCGAGCCAGCCTGCTTCAGGTCTGGAACGCCGCCCCCGGGGCCCTGGATCGGGCGCTGGCCGAGCTGGTGGAGCGCGCCATCCTCGATCACTCCGGCCCGGCGGATGAATATCGAATTTTGCCCACCTCGGCTTGGCGCAAGGCCTGATCGGGACCAAGCGCGAACCGGCATTTAAAGGCTATCTTTTTTTGCGGTGGATTCCCGTGCCAGGACCCGGGTAACGACGTCCCGGATCGTCTCGTCCGGGACGTCGGTGCGCATGCCGGGACAGGTGGTGGCCATGGCGTGCCAGTTGGCCACGTCCTTGAGCACGGCCGGAATAAAGGGCCAGCGGCGACACATGAGAGGCTTCACCGGATGAATCGTGCACAGCTCATTCCAGAAGACGCAGTAGCCGTCGCTACGCTGGGCCAGCACCAGGCGGCTGCCGCTGGGGCAGAGGTAACGGGCGCGAAAGTCGGGTACGGTACAGCCGAGATAGGCGGCGATGGCCTCGATGTCGGCCTCGGTGACATAGGTGCCGCCAAAGCCCCGGCAGCAGCGGCCACAGCGCTGACACTGAAACAGATCATCGGCGTCAAATGCCATGGCGACCATCCAGGGCCCGCTTCAAGGTGGCCTGATCGATGAATTTCAGATCTCCGCCCATGGGTACGCCGCAGGCGATGCGGCTGATCTTCAGGGAAGGACCGGCGAGGAAGCGGGCCAGATAGGCGGCGGTGGCATCCCCGGCCACGGTGGGACTGGTGGCGAGGATGACTTCCTGGATGCCGCCGCTGTCGACCCGCCGGCGCAACTCGGCGATGCGCAGGTTCTCCGGCCCCACTCCGTCCATGGGGGCCAAAGCGCCCTGGAGAATATGGTAACGCCCTCGAAAAGCACCGCTTTTTTCAATGGCCACCATGTCGGTGGCCTGCTCCACCACGCAGATCTGGCCGTTGTCCCGAGCCGGGTCGGCACAGATGCTACACAGGGGCTCGTCGCTGAGGCCGAAGCACTGGCGGCAGGTTCGGGTTTTTTCCTTCACCGCGATCAACGCCTGGGCCAACTGCTCCACCTCGGCGCGGGAGGCACCGATGATGTGGAGGGTAAGGCGTTCCGCCGTTTTTTCGCCGATGCCCGGCAGCTTGCCGATGCGGTGGATCAGTTCGAGAATGGTGGGGGGATAATGGCTCACGATGCGGGTCTCTCCATCTGACGGGGCGTCGATCAAAAGCCGGGCAGCTTCATTCCGCCGGTGAGCTTGTTCATTTCGCTGGACACCATCTCCTGGCTCTTGCCCAGGGCGTCGTTCACCGCCGCCAGGACCAAATCCTGCAGCATGTCCACGTCATCGGGATCCACCACTTCTTTTTCGATGGTCACCGATACGATTTGGGGGCGACCGTTGGCCACCACCTGGACCATGCCACCGCCGGCGCTGGCCGTCACGGTGCGTTCGGCCAGCTCCTCCTGGAGCTTGACCATCTGTGTTTGAAGTTTTTGGGCCTGTTTGACCATGCTGCCCAGGTTTTTCATGGGGTGTCTCCTTGGGGTTCCGCTTCCAGGACGCGAACGTCCATCACCTGTCCGTTAAAAAGTTCGATGGCCTCGGAAACCAGCGGGTGGCCGAGAGCCTCCTGTCTGATTGTGTGGCGTCGCTGGCGCAGCCGGGCGCTGTCTTCCACCGGTCGCGAGGGTGCTTCCAGCACCAGCCTGATGTTTCTGCCCAACACTTCACCGCAAACCGCCTCGATGGCGGCGGTATTTTTCTGGAGCAGACCGGCGTGAAAGCCGTTGCCGCCCACTTCGAGAACCACGTCGGCGGCGTTGATGGCCTTGATACGGCACTGATCCAGAACACCGGCCAGATTGGGGTGGCTCTGGCGGATCCGGTGGAAAAGACGCGTTTCCACGGGACCGTCGTCGGGTTCCGCCATGGCGTCGTCGCCGGCGGGTGTCGGCTCGGCGATGGCCGAAACTTCAGTGGCTTCCGTCGGTTCAGTGCCCGCCGGTGGATGTGGCGGTGCCAGGGCTTGCTCCTGGGGGCATTGGCCGCGCAGGGTGTCCAATTTGGCCACCAGGGCGTCGATGGTGAGCGGCGGCGGCACTTGCACCAGCCGGGCCAGCACGGTTTCCACCGCCAGGCGGGGTTGGGGGGCCAGGCGCACGAAGCTGTCTTCCCGCAGAAGAAAATCGAGGGTCTGGCTCAGCAGGGCAGGGGAGACGCCGGCGACCTGGCTTCTGATGGCGCTCACTTCGGACGCCGGCAGGTCCACCAGCGCCTCGACGTTTTCCACCGTCCGGATCACCAGCATGTGGCGAAACTGTTCGCACAGGTCCTGATAGAACTTTTTCAGGTCCATTCCCTGGCTGTAGGCGGCGGCCACGGTATCCAGGATGGCGCCCCAGTCCCGGCCCAGCACAGCATCGGCCAACCGCATGAACTGCGCCCGGTCGAAGATTCCGAGCACCTCCTGCACCTGGTCGACCGCCACTGTTTCATCGGTGCCGGCCAGTACCTGGTCCAGCAGGCTCAAGCCGTCCCGCAGGCAGCCATCGGCTTCCCTCGCCATCATTTCCAGGCCGGCGGTCGCCACCTCACGTCCCTCCTGGCGGCAGATTGTTTCGAGGTAGGCGGCGATGCCCCGGGTGGGAACCCGCTTGAGATCGTGGCGCTGGCAGCGTGAGAGAATGGTGGCCGGAATCTTGTGGGGTTCGGTGGTGGCGAAGAAGAACAGCACGTGGGCGGGCGGTTCCTCCAGCGTCTTGAGCAGGGCGTTGAAAGCACCGGGGCTCAGCATGTGCACTTCGTCGATGATGTAGATCTTGTACCGGCTATGGTTCGGCATGTACTTGAGGTTTTCCCTCAGCTCACGCACCTGTTCCACGCCGTTGTTGGAGGCACCATCGATCTCGTAGACGTCGGCGGCGTTGCCGCCGGTGATTTCCAGACAGCTGCGGCAACGGTTGCAAGGGTCGGGGGTTGGACCTTCGGCGCAGTTCATCGCTTTGGCCAGGATCCGGGCGACGGTGGTCTTGCCGGTGCCCCGGGGACCGGTGAACAGGATGGCATGGGCCAGCCGGCCGGCGCGGATGGCGTTGCTCAGGGTACGGGTGACGTGATCCTGGTGGACCACCTGGGCAAATGTCCCGGGTCGATATTTGCGGGCCAGTACAAGGTAGCTCATGGTTTCGGCTCAACGCCAGAAGATTGCAGGCGGTACTCAGAGAAAAAAAGGTGATCAAGACGCCGCGGGCACCGGCGCCGGTAGTATGGCGACCTGCCGTGAATGCGGGTGGTTGGCGCCGTCGGCGGGCGATCCGCGCAATAGGATGGCGGAGAGAGAGGGATTCGAACCCTCGGTGCCGCTATTAACAGCACACACGATTTCCAGTCGTGCACCTTCAGCCAACTCGGTCATCTCTCCGCAATATTGCCGGTATCCCGATTTTTCGCAGCCACCGTTTCCCGGGGATACCGGGTGAACGGCGGAGTTTTCCCTTACTCTTTCCCGCCGCCGAAGTCAACCCGCAAGGCGCTTCGGTGCTGTCTGCGCCTTCTCTTTCCGGGCCTTCCGCTCGTCGGGAGGGACTCCCGCCTCGTCTGAAAACTCCCATTCCCGGCTACGGCGGGGATTGCAATCGGCCCGGATTCGGATCTATAAGGAGTCATTCGTTAATTGTCCAGATTTCAGCACTGCCGCAGGCCACGGTCGTCTCCGGTTTGGTCGATCAGGTAATTGATCGTAGTCGCACACGAGGATAACCTTAGATGGATGCCTCTGTTTTTCACAACCCGGCCCTCACCGTCGCCCTTGCCCTGACCCTGGGGATGATCGCTCAGGCCCTGGCCCATCACTTGCGTGTGCCGGGGATCGTGGTCCTCCTGGCGGCGGGGGTGGCGCTTGGCCCGGACGGCCTGGGAATCATTCATCCCGAATCGCTGGGATCGGCCCTGAATGTGCTCACGGGCTTTGCCGTTGCCGTGATCCTGTTCGAGGGCGGGATGAGCCTGAAATTCCGCCGCCTCAAGTACGCCCAGCGCTCCATCCGTCAACTGATTGTCTGCGGCGGGCTGCTCACGGTGGCCGGCGGGGCGGCGGCGACCCACGTCATCATGGGGTGGCCCTGGAAGAGCGCCATCCTGTTCGGTACCCTGGTGATGGTGACGGGGCCCACGGTGATCAACCCGCTGCTCAAACGCCTCAAGGTCAAGCGCTCGGTGGCCACGGTGCTGGAAGCCGAAGGGGTGTTGATCGATGCCGTGGGGGCGGTGGTGGCCACGGTGGCTCTGGAGACGGCGCTGAGCCCTGAACAGGGCAGCCCTCTGGTGTGGGGGTGGCACGTCATCGCACGGCTCGGTTTCGGGGCCGGCTTCGGCGCGGTGGTGGCCCTGGCGCTCATCGCCGTGTACCGGGTGCCGCGGCTGCTCCCCGAAGGCACCGAGAATGTCTTCATGCTCGCGGCGGTACTGGCCCTTTTCCAGGCGGCCAACATCACCCTGTCGGAGAGCGGCATCGCCGCCGTCACCATGGCCGGGATCGTTGTGGGCAACTGCAGCACCCGCCCCTTGCGGGAGCTGGTGGAGTTCAAGGAGGAGCTCACCGTCTTGCTCATCGGCATGCTTTTTGTGCTGCTGGCGGCGGATGTCCGTTTGGTCCAGGTGGCCGAGCTCGGTTGGCCGGCTCTGGGGGTGGTGCTGGTGTTGATGTTCATCGTTCGCCCGGCGGCCGTCTTCGCCGGTACCCGTTATGCCGGGCTCGATTGGAAGGAACGGTTGTTTATCGCCTGGATCGGGCCCCGGGGGATCGTGGCCGCCGCCGTAGCCTCCTTTTTCGCCGCGGCATTCAACAGCCGTGGCCTTCCCGGTGGTTACGAACTGCGGGCCCTGGTGTTTTTGGTGATCTCGGTGACGGTGGTCTTCGCCGGTCTCACCGGTGGCCTGATGGCGGGGGCTCTCGGCCTGCGCCGGCCCACCCAGGCCGGTTGGGTCATTCTGGGGGCCAACGCCCTGGCCCGGGCCATGGCCAAGTTGCTGAAAGCCGACGGCCAGGAAGTGATCTGCATCGATTCCAACGCGGACAACTGCCAGGCGGCCCAGGACGACTGCACCCGCGTTATTTACGGCAACGGGTTGAAGGCCAGAAACCTCCTGCGGGCCGAAATCGACACCCGCCGGGGCGCTATGGCCCTGACGGCCAACGATGAGGTCAACTATTTATTCATTCAGAAAGTGAAAGAGGAGATCAAGGAGATCCACCTCTACTGCGCCCTCAAGAACGACAGCGAGTCGCTGACGCTCAAGATGCTCCACCATGCCGGCGCCGAGGCCGTTTTCGGTACCAATGTGGACGTGGGGCTCTGGACCCGCCGTCTCAACGCCGGTCAGGTGTACCTGCAGCGCTGGCAACCGGGGGAAGAAGAGGGGAAGGATGCCCAAAAAGAACTGCTGGCGCGCTATCCGGGAAACGGCCTCGTCGCGGCGGCGGTCCGCCACAACGGCCTGTTATGGCCGGTGGGCGACAGGAATCATTTCCGGCCCGGCGAGGAGGTCGATTTTCTCGTGTTCGAAACCGAGCGCCAGATGGCGGCCAAATTTCTTCAGGAGGAAGGCTGGCAACGCCTGGACCAGGACGGAAAAAACGCCTTCTCCACCTGCATGTGCGACGTGGTCTCGTCGCCGTCCTGAGCCGGTCCCCCTCCGCCGAGCTCTTTTCGGCTACCCCGCTGCGTGTAGCCGGATGATCTCCAGCACCAGTTCCGCCGCTTTCACCATGTCCGCCAGGGCCACCGATTCGTGCAGGGTGTGCATGTCCCGCATACCGGTACCCAGGACCCCGGTGATGATGCCGTTGGCGAAAAAGACGTTGGCGTCGGCTCCGCCACCGGTGCTTTTGGCCTTGATTTCACGGCCGAGGTTGGCGGCGGCTTGGCGCGCCAGGGTCACAACGGGATGCTCCTCCGGAATGTGGGTGGGGCGGAAGTCCTCCTCGATGTCTGCCTCCAGGCGCGGCAAATCGTCGGATGGATTCCGTCGGGCTGTGGCCACGACATCCTCGAAGGCCCCGAGCATGCGGTTGGTCACCCGTTCCAGTTTGCCGGCGTCGTGACTGCGGGCTTCTCCCTTGACCACCACCCGGTTGGGAACGATATTGACGGCCGCCCCTCCCTCGATCTGGCCGATGTTGCACGTCGTCTCGGCATCGATGCGTCCGAGGTCCAGGGCCGCGATGGCCTTGGCGGCCAGGGCGATGGCGTTGATACCCCGCTCCGGGACCACCCCGGCATGGGCCTCCTTGCCGAAGACGGTGAAGGTGAGGCGGTTGGCCCCCGGCGCACGCACCACGATGCCGTCGGTATCGGTGGTGTCCAGGGCGTAGCCGAAGCGGGCGCGCAGCAGCCCCGGATCCATGTGTTTGGCGCCCATCAAACCGATTTCCTCGCCAACGGTAAGCAGCAAGTCCAGGGGGCCGTGGGGGAGATCGTTTTCCTGGATCACCCGGAGAACTTCCAGCAGGACGGCGATGGCGCTCTTGTCGTCGGCGCCCAGGATGGTGGTTCCGTCGCTGGTGAAAACGCCGTCCTTGAACTGGGGGCGCACCCCGCGACCGGGGTTCACCGTGTCCATGTGGGCGTTGAGCAGCATCGGTTCCACATCGCGGTTGCCGGGAAACCGGGCCACCAGGTTGCCGATTTCCCCGCCGAACCCTTCTCCGGCCCGATCGGTGGCCACCTCGGCGCCCATGCTGGTCAGGAGGTTTTTCAAGTGAAGATGAATCGCTGCTTCATGGCGCGATTCGCTGTCGATGCGCACCAGGGAAAGAAATGTTTCACTCAACCGCTCGGAATCGATGCGGGCCATGGGATCGCCTCCTGAAAAAGGTTGAAACAATCTGCCTGAATCGGAACAGAAAGCGCCGGGGAACCCCATCCCGGCGAAGCCGAAGGCCACCCATTTTTCCCGGAACCGGGCGGTGGCGTCAAAAGCCGGTTGACAACGCCGCGGAAAAACCTATGATGGGAAGCCGTCAACGATTTGCGGAAGTGCGCAGCTCACTGGTGGGGCTCCCGGACTTCAAATCCGGTGTGGGGCGCTAAAACCGTCCCGGGTGGGTTCGATTCCCATGCACTTCCGCCATTTTTTTGCC
>JAQVTF010000278.1 GCA_028700185.1 Desulfobacteraceae bacterium
GGGTACTTGAGCAGGGTGATGGACGAAGTGAAAACCGACAGCACCACCAGTCCGGCCAGCACCAGTACCAGCATGGGACGCACGGCCACCACCCGGGCGATGAGCAGAGCCATGCCCACCGCCGCCAGGCCGAAGACAAAGGCCAGGGTCTGAACCACCAGCCAACTGCTGCCGGCGAGGAGCAGGCCCAGGGCCGCGCCGAAGGTGGCCCCGGCGGAAACCCCCAGGATGTCCGGCGATACCAAGGGGTTGCGAAACAATCCTTGATAAACGGCACCCGCCGCCGAGAGGCTCATGCCCACCAGGACGGTGAGCAGGGCCCGGGGGATCCGCACCAAGCCGAAGACCAGCGCCTTTCCGGTGATATCCTCGCCGGCGCCGTTTCCCAGCCAGGCCTGGACGATGGCGCCTAACTCGCCGGGCGCGATGGGCACCCAGCCGATCCACAGGGAAAGCCCCAGCACGGCGACCAGCCCTATGGCTAGGCCGGTGTTCAGGCGGGCGGGGTGGGTTGATGTGTCAATCCGGGCGGATGCCAGCACCGGAAACTCCAATCGTTCAGAAATTCATTGTGGCAGACATCCACCGAGTTCGGTGAAGCCCTTGCCGAACAGAGCCCTGTGGAAGCGATCGATTTCAGCCGCCAGATCCACGTCGGTAAATTGCTCCGGATAACACGTTTCCGCCAACCAGAGAACCCCCAGGGTCGAAAGGGGCGAGGGGAAATCCCAGGGGGCGATGTTGGACGGAAACTGGTAAATGCGGCCGGCGGCCACGGCCGACACCCGGGCGAATTGCGGCTTCTCCAGTTGCTTGAGGCCCCGCTGGGCGCCGTGGCCCGAAACCAGGACCAGGTCCGGGTTCCAGGCGATGAACTGCTCGGGTGAGATTTCCCGGAAGTAGCCACTGAGGGCGTGCCCGGCATTGATACCGCCGGCCATGGTGACCATCTCGTCTTGCAACAGATCCCCGGAGGCGGTGAAAAAGAGTCCCTGGGGAGCGGCGAAGTAGACCACCTGGCGGCGGTCCAGCGCAATGGCCGCCACCCGCTGTTTCACCAGGTCCAATACGCGCTGGCAGGCGGCGATGGGCGCCTCAGCCCTCTCGGGGGCCCCGGCGGCTTCGGCGATGAGCCGCAGCGTGGCGTAGAGGGACTCCATTTTTTCCGGCAGGATCACGATGGCCGCTACCCCGTGGTCCACCAGGCGGTCGGCGATGGCGGTGCCGTCCTTCTGGGCGAACAGGATGACGAGGTCGGGTTTTACGGCCAGGATGGCCTCGAAGTTCAGGCCGGTGGACTTTTGCCCCACCGCCGGCAGATCCGCCAGGGCCGGCGCCACCCCAAGAAAGAGCGGGTCTTTCCGGGAACTTGTGTCGATGCCCACCAAGCGTCCATGGAGGCCCAGGGCCGTCACGCAGAGCGAGGCGGGCTTGAAGGTGGTGACGATGCGCCGGGCCTCGGGGGGCACCCGGACGCTGCGACCGACCATGTCGGTGAGGGTTCGGTCGGCGGCACTGGCGGTGACGGCGACCGCCAGGACGATGCCGAGAGCCAGCCAAAAGGATACCAGGCCAATCTGGCGTTTCATTTCGTTTCCTCTTTCTTCTTGTCCCAGGTGCGGATGGAGAAATCGAACAGATCCCGGGCGAGTTGCCGCACCGCGGGGGAGCAAAGCGCCAGGCGGTAGTCGCAGTCCCGAGCGCGGTCCCGCCAGAACGGCGGCAGCCGGTCCATGCGGCTCACCATGCCGCCCCTTTCATCCGGGGTGACGTAGACCAATTTCTTGATGCCGGAATTGATGATGCGCGTCAGGCACATGGGGCAGGGCTCCACCGAGCTGACCAGCACCAAGTGGGCGCAGTCGCGTGGATCGGTCCCAGAGGCCTTGCCGCCCCTTTTACGCAGCCAGTCCTCGTAGCGGTTGAGCAGGTCCATCTCCGCGTGCAGGTCACTTCTGAAATAAGGCCGGTACTGGCGATTTCTTCCCGTGCAGATCACCTCTCCGGTTCGCTCGTGAACCAGGCAGGCGCCGATGCCGCCCGAGCCTTCCTTCAATGACGTGAGCGCCTCTTTGACCACGATCAGCCCGTAACGGTCATCCTTGAAGGCTGAATCGGGGGTCAGCCTTTCAATCCGGGCTTCGATGGCGGCCAGTTCTTCCGGTCGGCCTTCCGCCGCCGGAGCGACCGTCGGCGGGAGGGCGAGCAGCACCAGGATCAAAACGGGCAAGATCCACTTGGCGGGTTTGGACTTGAAGAGAAAATACCCGATCATCAGCGTCATGATCAGGGTCAAGCCGAACAGGATCACCCCCAGGCCAGGATCGGAGACGATGAGCAGCATCGGTGGCGCCGCCTCGGGGCCTTGGGCGGCCTCGGCGGAGGCCGGGCCGGGGCGGCGAGCCGGTGGGGACCCTGCGGGCATCGGTTTTTTGTGCGCCTTTTCTCCTTGGGGGGCTTTGTCGATGAGCAAAAACCGCCCATCGATGAAAACCGGCCGGCCATATTGGAGCTGAAGGGCTTGCCCGCCGGCGCCCTCCAGTGCGACGGCGGTCTGGCGCAGCCGCCCGCCCAGGGCCGATGATTCGGGATAGAATTCGTCCCGGATGGCCGCCACCCGGTAACCGGGGGCTTCCGGCGACACGGCGATGGGGCTGTCGGCCGCCAAGGGCAGGCGT
>JAQVTF010000012.1 GCA_028700185.1 Desulfobacteraceae bacterium
CCAGCATTCCAAAATCGAAAAGATCGGCCATGGCAGGACCTCATACGGGGATACGGTTCGTTGACGACCGTTCTCACTATAGGTCATTTTACCCGGGATGAAAAGTCTCCGGGAGGAAACCGATGACCGCTAATCTCTTTGCCGCAATACCGGACAAGCTCCCCGACGAGGCCGTGGCCACCCTCGCGGCCTCCAACCATGTACGCATCGAGCTGATCGTCTCCCGGGGGCATGCGTCGCCGCCGGGATTCTGGTATGATCAAAATGAAGACGAATGGGTGGCCGTTCTCCAGGGCGAGGCCGAAATCGCCTTCGAGGGACAGGGCCAGCCTGTCCACCTGGAACCGGGGGATCATCTTCTCATCGAGGCCCATCGGCGTCACCGGGTGGTATCCACGGCGCCGGACCAGGACACCATCTGGTTGGCGGTGTTTTTCCGCTGAACGATCAGCGATATGGTCAATCCGGATCTCAAGCGAGGACTGAATGGACGGATGTTGCAGAATCTGCGGCAAGTATCATCACATCGGCATCGTCTCAACGCGACTGGCCGGCACCGACGGCGTCTCCCTGGAAACGGAAAAATGGGCCCAGGTGCTGGAAACCAACGGCTGCACCTGTTTCTACCTGGCCGGCGAGTTGGACCGGCCCCTGGGGCGGATCCGCCTGGTGCCCCGGGCTCACTTCACCCACCCGGACATCCGGGAAATTCATGAAAGCTGCTTCGGTCGCAAAGTACGGGAGCGCTCCGTCACCCGGCGCATCCAGGAAATAAAGGAGTATTTGAAGGACGAGCTGTACCGCTTCATCGAAGACTTCAAAATTTCGGTGCTTTTACCGGAAAACGCCCTCACCATTCCCCTGAACCTGCCCCTGGGCATCGCCCTGACGGAGGTGATCAGCGAAACCGGGATTCCCACCATCGCCCATCACCACGATTTCTACTGGGAGCGCCAGCGTTTCAAGACCAATGCGGTGTGGGAATACCTCAACATGGCCTTTCCGCCCCACCTGCCTTCCATCCGGCATGTGGTGATCAATTCCTCGGCGGACAACCAGGTCAGCTTGCGCACGGGGATCTCTTCCACCATCATTCCCAACGTGATGGATTTCGACAACCCCCCGCCACCGCCGGACGCCTACGCCGCGGACGTCCGCGACGCCCTGGGACTGGATCCCGACGAGCTGCTGATCCTCCAGCCCACCCGGGTGGTCAAACGCAAGGGCATCGAGCATGCCATCGAGTTGGTGAGCCGGCTGGGCATGAAAGCCCGACTGGTGGTCTCCCATGCCTCCGGCGACGAAGGGCACGACTACGAGCAGCGCCTGCGCGAATACTCGAAACTGCTGGGGGTCAAAACCATCTTCGTCTCCCGGATCATCAACGAAAAACGCGGGCGCACCGAAGACGGTCGCAAGATCTACACCCTCGAGGACATCTATCCCCACGCCGATCTGGTGACCTACCCGTCGGATTTCGAAGGGTTCGGCAACGCTTTTCTCGAAACGATCTACTTCAAGAAACCCATCGTGGTGAACAATTATTCGATCTACGAAAGCGACATCAAGCCCAAGGGATTCGACGTGATCGAACTCGACGGATACGTCACCGAAAAAGCGGTGGCCCAGACCCGGCGTCTGCTCAACGACCCCGAGGCCCAACGCCGCATGGTGGCCCACAACTACAACGTGGCCGCCCGGTTTTTCTCCTTCGCGGTGCTGCGACACAAGCTCGTGGGGATCCTGGCCGACCAGATGGGATGCCGCGCCCTGGGCGCCTTCGAGGGGGCCAGCCTGCCACTGCCGGGTCGGGATCCCTGCGATCCGTTCAACGGGGTCTCCATGGGCGACGCGACGGGGACATGACGGTTCCGGCGGCCGATCGCCGACGGGGCAGCGCCAAGGATGAGAGGAGTGTAACCATTTCCCGAACCGGGGCTCTTAAGAGACAAGACTGGCTGATAACCCTGCCAGCCCATCACAATCCTCTCCCTATCCGGCGCTTCGGCCCATCTCGCAATCAGGGGGCAACCCCGGGCCGAAGCGCCCCTCCTTTCTTCTCGCAGCGACCCCAAAGAGCCCCGGTTGATTTTCTCCCCAAGGAGACAAACGACACAGGAGCCGAACCGATGCACGACTATTGCAGTCAGGCGGCGCGCAATCTGGCCGCCGTACGCCAACAGCAACCGTTGATTCACAACATCACCAACCTGGTCGTCATGAACGTGACCGCCAACGCACTGCTGGCCGCCGGCGCTTCTCCGGTAATGGCGCACAGCACTGAAGAGGTGGAGGAAATGGTCTCCCTGGCCCGGGCGCTGGTACTCAACATCGGTACCCTGACCAGTGATTGGGTGGCCGCCATGATCAAGGCAGCCCGCAGGGCCAACACGCTGGAGCGACCGGTGGTGCTGGACCCGGTGGGCGCCGGGGCCACGACCTTGCGTACCCGGGCGGCCCGCCAGATCCTCGATGCGGCGACCATCACCGTGATTCGCGGCAATGCGTCGGAAATCATGGCCCTGGATCAGGGCACCGCCACCACCCGGGGCGTGGACAGCGTTCACGGGGTGGCCGATGCCGCCGCATCGGCCGCCGCGCTGTCCAAGCGGGTCGGTGCCGTGGTGGCCGTCACCGGCGCCACCGATCTGGTCACCGACGGCACACGGGAGGTTCGCGTGGCCAACGGCCATCCGCTCATGGGTCGCATCACCGGTTCCGGGTGCTCCGCCACGGCCCTCATCGCCGCCTTTTCGGCGGTGGATCCGGACCCCCTGTCGGCCACCGCCACGGCCCTGGCCTTTTTCGGCCTGGCCGGAGAACAGGCCGGGACGGTTGCCGCGGCCCCCGGCTCTTTCCAGGTGGCCCTGCTGGACGCCCTTTACACCCTCAGCCCCGAGGCCCTGCAGGAGGGGAGTCGATTCGCATGACGGATCTGCGCCGGAACGCCGCTTCCCGCCAGGGGGGGCTATGAAAGCCACCATCAGGATAACCGTGCCATGGGGGAATCGGACGCGCTGGCTGGCGCTCTTGGCGATGATGGTCTGCCTGAGCGCCTGCGTCGGCCTCGGGCTTCGTCCGGGTCCCCGGGAGCCGGCCCCGGATCCGTATTTCAACCACCTGTTCAATCGCACCGGAAACGGCTGGACCGGAGGCGACGGCACCTTATCCGTCGCCCTGGCCGATGGCCGCACCCTCTGGCTCTTCGGCGACAGCTTCCTGGGCACGGTGAATCCCGACGGCACCCGGCCGGAAGAGACGCCTCTGGTCCGCAACTGCATCGTGATTCAGCACGGTGAAACCCTCACCACCCGCACCGGGGGCTGTCCGGCCGATCCAGAAGCCTTTTTCCCACCCCTTCCCCCCGGCCAATGGTGCTGGCCGGCGGATGCCACCGTGCAGAATGAAAAAGTGCTGATCCTTCTGCACAGTTTCCGCCAGGGCCGCCCCCGGCTGTGGGACTGGCAGTGGACCGGCACCGCGGTGGCCGAACTGGGGCTGCCGCAGTTGCACATCGAACGGATCACCCCCCTGGCCGTCGCCAACAACGTGATGTACGGCGCCATCCTGGAGCGGGCCGAGGCAACGTACATCTTCGGGGTGGAAGAGCGCGGCAGCGCCCGGTGGATGCACGTGGCCCGGGCCCCGCCGGGCGACTTCCTCGGCCCCTGGGCCTTTTTCGACGGCAAGGGGTGGTCGCCGGATCCGGCGGCCACCCGTCCCGTCCTGAACGGTGTGTCGACCCAGTTCGCCGTGGTGGCCCTCGCCGACGGGCTGGCCCTGGTGACCATGGACAACCGGGTACCGTTTGGCGCCGATCTGGTGATGTACCGGGCCGCGGCCCCCCGGGGTCCCTGGCGGGGACCCTGCCGGCTCTACCACGCGCCGGAAGCCGACGGCGAACTCGTCGCCTACAATCCCTTCATCCATCCGCAGTTCACCGCCGCCGGCCGTCTCCTGGTCTCCTACAACCTCAACCATGTCAGCGACCCAACGGCGCTCTACCGGAACGCCACCATCTATCGCCCCCGTTTTGTTCGTATCGATTCCACCGCCTGCCCGGCGCCCTGAAAACCCGGCGGCAAACTTGTCGGGATCACCGCGCGGAAAAGGCGGAAGGGATGGATGGGTTTCGCCGGCGCGCCCCCATCCGACGAAAGAACACTGTGGATGGTGCGCAAAATCCAAGGCCACCGCCGTCGGCAAGGCAGCCTCCGACGCCCCGGACGGCAACGCCCTACTTTTACGGCAGACAAATATAACGGTAGAGACAAAAAGCCGCCAGGACGGCGGAAAGAAGCAGCACCACGCGCTGCTGGTCGGGGGAAAACCGTTTCATGGGGCAAGCTGGCGGACGCGGCTCAGGCCGCGCCCGTTTCCCATCCCTATTCAGCGTCCAGGCCGAAGGCCGTGTGCAGCACCCGCACCGCCAGTTCGGTGTATTTTTCCTCGACGATGCATGAAATACGAATCTCCGAAGTGCTGATCATCAGGATGTTGATATTCTCACGGGCCAGGGTGTTGAACATCACCGAAGCCACCCCGCTGTGGTTCTTCATCCCCACCCCCACCACCGAGATCTTGGCGATGTCCGTGTCGCCGAGCACCTCCTTGGTACCGATCTTGGCGGCAATCTTCTTCTGGATGGCCATGGCCTTCTTGAAATCGGCCTTGGGCACGGTGAAGGTCAGGTCCGTCTTGCCGCTGGCCCGGGTGTTCTGGATGATCATGTCCACCACGATCCCGGCGTCGGCGATGGGGGAAAAGATCTTCGCCGCCACCCCGGGTTGATCGGGCACACCGCGGAGGGTGATGCGGGCTTCATCCTTGTGGTGGGTGACGGCCGACACCACCAGCTGCTCCATGCCGGAATCTTCGGGAACGACCATGGTACCTTCCTCCTCGCTGAAAGACGACCGCACGTGCACGGGAATTCCGTATTTTTTGGCAAAGCCCACCGACCGGATCTGCAACACCTTGGCGCCCAGGCTGGCCATGTTGAGCATCTCGTCGTAGGAAATGGCCTTGATCTTGCGGGCCTTGGCGCAGACATTGGGATCGGCGGTGTAAATCCCGTCCACGTCGGTGTAAATTTCACAGACATCCGCATTGATGGCCGCGGCGATGGCCACCGCCGAGGTGTCCGAGCCGCCCCGGCCCAACGTGGTGATATCCCCGGCGGTGTCGGCGCCCTGGAAACCGGCCACCACGACGATGTGGCCCTTGGCCAGATGGGCCTTGACCCGTTCGCCGCGGATCTCGATGATGCGGGCATTGCCGAAGTCGGTGTCGGTGAGCACCTCGGCCTGGTGGCCCAGCATCGACACCGCGGTATATCCCTTTTCCCGCAGCACCATGGCCAGCAGCGAGGCGGTGGTCTGTTCGCCGGTGGCCAGCAGCACATCCATCTCCCGCTTGTCCGGTTCCTTTGCCGCCTGGCCGGCCAATTGGATCAAACTGTCGGTGACCCCGGCCATGGCCGAAACCACCACCACGACATCGTTGCCCTTGTCGAAGGTGGCTGCCACCCGGCGCGCCACGTTGGCGATACGCTCGAGGTTGGCCACCGATGTGCCGCCGAATTTCTGGACGATCAAAGCCATACGCACTCCTTGAAACCCACGGTTACCCGCTGAAGGGATCCTGCCGCCAAGCGGCGGCGACGTCTTTTAGCAGATTCTCCGTTTCCCGTCCACCCGCTGTCAGCGTGATCCGTCGCTGCCGGTCGCCGCTGATTTCCAGATGGACCGTCAAGTGGTCCAAAGGCAGATCCGCGGCGGCATGCGCGGCCCATTCCACGGCCACCACCTCCTCCTGTTCCAGATGCTCGAGCAGGCCGATGGCCTCCAGATCCGCCCCTTCTCCCAATCGGTAAAGATCGGCGTGACAAAGGGGGATGCGACCCGGGTACACGTTGATCAAGGTGAAGGAGGGACTGGTGACATAGCAGTCCGGCGGCACCGCCAACCCCTGGGCCAGCCCCTGAACGAAAGCCGTCTTGCCGCTGCCCAGGGCGCCGGTGAGGGCGATCACCAGCCCCGGTCGGGCCAGACGGCCCAGCAGGCGGGCCAACCGGCGTGTGGCCACCGGGGACGAGCAGTCGTAGTGCAGACAGTAGCCATCGGCGGTCAAATCCCCACCTCCACCAGAGGCAGGGGAAAAGCGTCGCGCCCCTCAAGGAGATCGGCGAACACTTCCGGCAGAAGGTCCATCACTTCGCCGGCCAGGAAACCACGCGGTCCGCGACGTTCCGCCAGTCGATCGGCCGCCGCGGCGTGGAGGAAAACACCGATCCGGGCGGCCGCCTCCGGTCCGTGCCCCTGGGCCGCCAGGCCGGCGATGATGCCGGTGAGCACATCCCCCATGCCGCCGCTGGCCATGCCCGCATTGCCGCCGGGGTTGATCCAGACGGTGCCTTCGGGGGCCGCCACCACGGTGCGCGCCCCCTTCAACACCACACAGATGCCGTAACGCACCGCCAGGGTGCGGACCGCTGCGGGTCGATCCGCCTGGACCGCGGCCGTGGTGGAACCGAGCAGCCGGGCCATCTCCCCCGGATGGGGGGTGAGAATCAACGGCGAGCGGATCTCGTCGAACACCTGGGGGGTCTCGGCGAGAATATTCAGCGCATCGGCATCGATGACCACCGGCGCCGGACACCCCCTCACCACGGCCCGGACCAGACGGGCCGTGGCCTCGGCGGTGCCGAGCCCCGGGCCGATGGCCAGACATCCCTTGCCGGGATACAACTGCTCCACCGCCGTCAGCGCCGCGGCACCGAGAATCCCCGGCTGGCTTTCGGCCAGCGGCGCCGTCATCACCTCCAGCAGGCGGGGTTCCACCGAAGGTGCCAGGGAGGCCGGCAGTCCCAGGGTCACCAGGCCGGCCCCGGCCCGCATGGCCGACTTGGCGGTCATCACGGCCGCCCCGGTCTTGCCCGTACCGCCGGCGATCACCAGCAGGTGCCCGCAGGTGCCCTTGTGCGCGTCGGCCGCCCGAGGTGCCAGCGTGTCGCGGATCTCCGAGGCGGTCAACAGTTGCTGCGATGCACCGATCTGCCGGGCGATCCGCGGCGGGATACCGATATCCACCACGAAGAGTCGGCCGGTGAGTCCGGCCCCCGGATAGAGGAGGTGGCCCACCTTGGCGCAGGCAAAGGTGGCGGTGGCATCGGCACGAATGGCCCGCCCGAGGATCTGGCCGGTGTCGGCGCTGAGCCCCGAGGGAATGTCCACCGCAAACACCGGCCGCCGGCTGGTGTTGATGAAATCGATGACCTGGCCGTAGAGCCCGCGCACCTCGGCGTTGAGACCGGTGCCGAAGATGGCGTCGATCCAGATCTCCTGCTGCGCCAAGAGGCTCTGCTGAGCCTCGAGAACATCGGCGGTGGGCACCTCCACCACCGGTACGCCCAACGGGTGGAGCAGGGCGAGGTTGGCGGCGGCGTCCCCGCCGATTATCCGGGGATCCGCCAGCAGGAAGACCGTCACCGCCAGGCCCCGCTGGGCCAGATAACGAGCCATGACGAAGCCGTCGCCCCCGTTGTTGCCCCGGCCGGCGGCCACGCCGATGCGCCGGCCGGACCGATCGCCGAAGACCTCGAGAAAGCTGCGCACCGCTCCGCGGCCGGCGTTTTCCATCAACACCCGGCCCGGAATGCCGAATTCCTGGATGGTGGCACGATCCATGCCCTGAATTTCCGATGCAGTCACAATATCCATGGGTAATATCCTCTTTCACGAATCGGAGGGCCGGCCAACCGGCCCGTTCCGACTAGTCGCCAGGGCCTTGGTCCCCGTCGGACAGGGCCGCCAGCATGGCAAGCAACTCCATACTTTTGGCCTCCATGGCGGCGGCATCGGCCGTGGGGGTTTCATGGTCGTAGCCGAACAGGTGGAGCACGCCGTGCACCAGCAGTTCGGTGATGCGCTCGGCCACCGCCATGCCGGCGGCCTCGGCCTCGCGCCGGGCCGTCTCGGCGCTGATAACCACGTCACCGAGCAGTTCGGGGTGAATACCGCTGCAATCGCCCTCGCGCATGGCAAAAGAGATCACGTTGGTCGGCCCATTGCGGTCCAGGTACTGTCGATTGATGACGGCGATCTCGGCGTCGTCGACGATCACCAGCGACAGCTCACCCTCTGGACATCCCAAGGCGTTTAAGATGGCCCGGGCCTGCCGATTTATTTGTTCGGTCTGAATCGGCAGCAGGCTCTGGCGGTTGTCGATCAGGACGGCCATTTTTCCCCTTTCCTTCGGTTTCCGACCGCTCGGGATACTCGATCCGGTGGTGGTGGATGCCGGTGAGAATCTTGGTGAAGCTTTTGGCGATCTGGTTCAGGTCCCTCAGGGTCAGTTCGCACTCGTCGAGCTGGCCATCGGAGAAGATCTTGTTGATCAGCTTGTGCACCAGCCCCTTGATGCGCGAAGGCGTCGGATTCTCCAGGGTCCGGGACGCGGCCTCCACCACGTCGGCCAGCATCACCAGCCCCGCCTCACGGGTTTGGGGACGGGGGCCGGGGTAACGGTAGTCGTCCGGGTTGACATTGCCATCCCCCTGGATCTGTCGGGCCCGCTCGTAGAAATAGGCGATGAGACTGGTGCCGTGGCTCTGGCGGATGGTGTCCACGATGGCCTGGCCGAGCTTGTGCTTGCGGGCCATTTCCACCCCGTCCTTGACGTGGGCCACCAGAATGCGCTTGGACATCGAAGGCGCCAGTTTGTCGTGGGGGTTTTTCCCGTTGCGCTGGTTCTCGATGAAGTAGAGGGGTTTTTTGACCTTTCCGATGTCGTGGTAGTACCCGCAGACCTTGGCCAGCAGCGGGTTGGCCCCGATTTCGGCCGCCGCGGCCTCCACCAAGGTGCCCACGATCATCGAGTGGTGATACGTGCCGGGGGCCTCCATCATCAATTGGCGCAGAATCGGTCGGTCCAGGTTGGCCAGTTCCAGCAGCGTGATGTCCGTGGTGTAACCGAAGGCCAGCTCCATCAGCGGCGCAAGCCCCGCGGTAACGATCCCCGCCCCCAGTCCCCCCATCATTGCCAACCCCCAGGACCAGAGCAGTTCCACGCCATTGCCGCTCCAGGTGTACAGAGCGATGGCCGATACCGGCACCAGGTTGAGCAAGGCCAGACGCACCCCGGCGGTGATGAAGGCCCTGCGTTCCCGGCAGTGCTGCATCCAGTAGGCCCCGAGGGCCCCGTTGAACAAAAAGAAGAAAATCAGGGGGAAACGCTCCGGCACGATGAGCGGCAGCAGCACCGCCAACACGACGGCGGTGGCCAGCGCCAGATCAAGACCGAAAAAAAGGCACACGAGCATGGCGCCACTGGCCAGGGGCAGGCCGAAGAAAACCGCCGCCGGCGTCAGGCCCATCGGTTGCATCTGGGCCAGGCCGTTGGCCAGCACCAGGGTGAGGCGGGCCAGCCCGAAAAAGAGCAGGAGGACCGCCGCCAGGAAAATGAGGTTGCGCAGGGGTGCGCTTTGGAAAACCGTGCTGCGGCGCAGCCCCACCAGATGGAGGGCCACCAACAGGCTGAGCACCAGTACGCCGGCGCCGATGCTCTGCCGAAGCCCCTGCCATCCATCGCCCTCGGGCCGGGAGGCTTTCAGTTTGACCAGGTGAACCGGGCTGACCCGCTCGCCTTCACGCAGGATCATTTCGCCGGCCTTGATCTGATAGAGCACCGGCTTGACGTCTTCCACCGCCTGACGCCGCCGCGCGGCGCTTTCGCTGCGGTTCAGCGTGATGTTGGGCTGGATCAGGCGGCGCGTCAGATCGACGATCACCTCTCCCAGGGCGGGGTCGACATCCTTGAGCAGCGGTTCGCCCACCACGGGCACCAACGCCTTGGCTTCTTCAAAGGCGTAGAGCTTTTCCAGGTCGAGGACCACCCGCTCATTCCCACTGGCGATATCGCGCAGCACGATTCCCCGATCCGCCTCGCGAAGCAGCATCTCCTTGCTGGTGACCACCCCGTTTTCCAGGATATCGCTGGCAATGGCGACGATGCGCTCGGCGATGGACGGCTCGAAGCCCGCCGCGGCCAAAGGATTGAAGGTCTCCGGCGCCACGGCGACGCCCAGGGTCTCGGCGAAGACGTCTCTCAGCGGCACCGGCGACGGCGACGGAACCCGTCCACCGGTGCCGCTGGCCTGTTGGGCCCGCTGGAGGGCCTGGCGCCGGCCTTCGGTCTCCAGGGCCTCGCGCACCACGGCAAAGGCTTGGCGCACCTGATCCGAAAGCGTCGCGATCCGTTGGCTGTCGAGGTCATAGACCGCCTGGACCGTCTGCTCCACCCCGCGCCGTTTTTCTTCGGTGGCCGGGACATCCTCGATGAAGAAATCCCGCGGGGCCTTGATGTCCTTTTGGGCCACGTCCCCCACCCGATAGCTCTCGCGCACCGGGGCCGAAACGGGAAAGACGAGAACCGCGAACATCGCGGCCACCATCAGCAGAATCGCCCAGCACAGCAACGGCTGCTGCGCGAAGATGCGGACTTTGACACTGTCCAGCTTGCCCATGGCGAATCCGGCCTCTGGCAACGGCCTCAGGCCGATGCATTCCGGGTTTGGCGCAGGCGCTGGTCATGGTCCTCGTAAGCCTGGATGATGGCCTGGACCAGTCGGTGGCGCACCACGTCCTGTTTGCTGAAGTAAATAAAGCGAATGCTCTCGATGGGCTTGAGAATCTCGATGCTCTGGACCAATCCGGAAATTTTTCCCTCGGGCAGGTCGGTCTGGGTGATGTCGCCGGTGATCACGGCTTTGGAGTTGAAACCGATGCGCGTCAGAAACATTTTCATCTGCTCACCGGTGGTGTTCTGGGCTTCGTCGAGAATCACGAAGGCATCGTTGAGGGTGCGACCACGCATGAAGGCCAGGGGCGCCACCTCGATCACCCCCTGCTGAATGAGACTGCTGGCCCGCTCGAAGCGCACCATGTCGTGCAGGGCATCGTAGAGCGGCCTCAGATAAGGATCCACCTTTTCGGCCAGATCGCCGGGCAAGAACCCCAAGGCCTCACCGGCCTCCACCGCCGGACGCGTGAGGATGATCCGGTTCACCAGCCCCTTGGTGAGCGAAGCGATGGCCATGGCCATGGCCAGGTAGGTCTTGCCGGTACCGGCCGGCCCGACCCCGAAGACCATGTCCGATTCACGCATGGCATCGATATAGGCCTTCTGGGCGGGGCTCTTGGGCGTCACGGCCCGTTTCTTGGCCGTCACGTAGACCGTATCGAGAAAGACCCGGCGCAGGTCGGCCTTGGCATCGGCGGCCAGGATGGCCACGGCCTGGTCCACGTCCGCGCCGTAGACCGGGTACCCGCTCTTGAGCAGGCCGTAGAGTTGCCGCAGCACGTTGCGCCCCAGGTCGCAGGCGATGGGATCGCCCTCGATGGCCACGCTGTTGCCCCGCACATCGATCTTGGCGCCCACCCCCACCGCCACCCGCTGCAAGTTGTCGTTCTGCTCCCCGAAAAGCTGCTGGGCGAGCTGGGGATCGGCAAAGGTCATCCGGGCGCACTGGTTTTCGCTAACCACTGGGGACATATTCGATTGACCTCCTCCGTCATCCAGGGAGACGGGGGGAACCTCCATTTCTCATGAACCGCTTCTCATGAACCGCCGGCATCCTCGCCGGTGAACGGCAGAAAACCCCTATCACAACCCGTCGCGCGTTGGCAAACCGCTTTTGGCGGCCTGACGGCCTCCGGCCAAAAACGCCTTGACCTGCCCCGGTGCCCTTGATAGGTATCGCGACCTGAAATGGTTTCGCAATGATGACGACCCGAACGGTAAAGGCCGGCGCCGCTTGCGACGCTGGCCTTTCTTGGTGGATGCGCCATGAACGCCTTTGACATTTTCGTTTTGATCATTGTTGGCTACGCGCTCATCCGCGGAATCTTCCGCGGTCTTATCAAGGAGATGGCGGCCATTATCGGGGTGGCGGCCGGTTTTTGGGGCGCCTACACCTACTATCCCCTCTTGGCCGATTTCCTCAGCCCCTGGATCGACAATCCCGGCCATCTGAAAATCGTCAGCTTCCTGGTCATCTTCTGCGTTGTCCTGCTGGTGGTCAGTATCGTCGGGGTGGTGATCAAGTATCTGCTGCGCGTCGCCTTTCTCGGATGGCTGGATCGGATCTGCGGCGGCCTGTTCGGCCTGCTGAAGGCGGTGCTGATCACGGCGGTGGTCCTGATGGCCTTAACGGCCTTTCTGCCCAAGAATGCCCCCCTGGTGCGCGACAGCCTTGCGGCGCCCTACATCACCGCCATTTCGGCCACCCTGGCCCGCATCACGCCGGGAGAGTTCAAAACGGAATTTCGCGACAAGCTGACGGAAATGCGCAAGAGTTGGGCGCAAAAAATCCATTAGCCCCCCACGAACTGGAAAGCCTCTGAATATGACCCTCGACGCACGGCTGCAGGCGCTTCTGGACTTAATCGCCACCCTCCGGGGCGAAAACGGCTGTCCGTGGGACCGGCGGCAAACGCCCGCCTCCATGGGCCGTTATCTGGCCGAGGAAGTCTTCGAACTCATCGAGGCCATCGAAAAAGACGACGCGGCAGCGGTGACCGAAGAACTGGGCGACGTCCTGTTCCAGGCGTTCTTCATCGCTGAACTCTACCGTGAGGCCGGTCGCCTGGACCTGGAAGAAGCGCTGGCCCAAATCCATGCCAAGATGGTGCGCCGCCATCCCCATGTCTTTGCCGACGCCTCCGCCGAAACCGAAGAAGCCGTGCGGACGCAGTGGGCTCAGATCAAGCGTGAAGAAAAGGGAGATGCGGCCACTTCCTCAGTGCTGGACGGCGTGCCGGCCGGAACGCCGGCCCTGCTGCGGGCCTGGCGGGTTTCGCAAAGGGCCATCGGCGTCGGCTTCGACTGGTCGGACCTGGCAGCCGTCATGGGCCAGGCCGAGGATGAATGGCGGGAGTTTCAGGCCGAGTTGGAACGCTCGGATGCCGACGCCGACGGCCGACGCCGCATCGCCATGGAATTCGGCGACCTCCTCTTCACCCTGGTCAACGTGGCCCGCTTCGCCCGCATCCATCCCGAGACCTCCCTCACCGCCGCCATCGGCAAGTTCGAGGCACGCTTTCGTCACATGGAAAAAGCCGCCGCCGCGACGGGAAGGGATCTTGCCGCCGTCTCCCGTGAAGAGATGGAAAGATTGTGGCTGGCGGCCAAAAACGACCTCTCCGGCGAAGAACCCCGCTGAAAACGGACATCACCGCTGCCGACCCGGTGCCCGGTCAACGCCTCGTGGCACGGATCTTTTCTGCCGGTTCGTCACCGCTGCCGGCCACAGCCTCGTCACCGAGCACCTGGTGGATGAAGCGGACATGACTGTCGAAGGCGATGGGCGGCAGTCCACCGACATCGAACCAACCGATGGCGTCGGCGTCGTCGCCGGGCGCCAGGCCACCTTCATAGCGCGCCACCCGGTAGCCGAGCATCAAAACGGTGTCGTAGTCGGTGTTGGGAACGTCGGTGACCCCCAGCAAGCCGTCGATGGTGGCGCTGAGGCCGGTTTCCTCGGCCAGTTCCCGCAAGGCCCCCGCCTCTGGGGACTCTCCCAACTCCAAAAATCCACCGGGAAGACACCAGAGCCCCTTTTTCGGCTCCACGCTGCGCCGCACCAACAACACCTGCCCGGCGGCATTGAGCACCACCAGGCAGGTGGCCGGCACCGGATTTTCATACAGCGGCCGGTCGCAGGCGTGGCAAAAAAGCCGCGGTCGCCCCTCCCAGTGCCGCGTCACCAGCGGGCCGCCACAAAAGGGGCAAAATCGCTTCAGGGGCCGGGTCAATCGTCAAAATCTCCCTTGGGGCCACTGGATCCCTTCAGCCCTTGGGCCCGCTGGGCGATCTTTTCCGGGGTCCAGTCATCGGGGGACAGCAACCGCTCGGCCTTGGGGCCCGGGTCCGGACCACCGGTGCGCAGGATCACGTCCACGGCCAGGGAAGCGGTGTCCTTGGCATTGAGGACGTTGACGAGCATGTTGTAAACAAACTCCTCCACCCGTCGGGCCATGCGGTCGCGGATCTCCCGGGGTTGGCCCAGCAACCGGTTTTCAAAGGGGAGGTTGAGCTTCTTGTAGTCCCCACCCTTCCACCCCCTTTCATCGGCGTAGGCCACCATCCGATCCCACATCTCATCGGTGACGCCGGCCTCGGAAATCTTGATGAAGCGGCCCTCGGCATCCCGCTGGGCGTTGCCGTAATCGTTCACCACCAAGCCCCAGGAAATCATCTGCAGGGCGGTGGCCACGTTGGCCTTGGTGGTACGGGTGCCGTTGGCGATGGCACGCAGACGTTCGGAGCTGTTGCCCGAAGTGCCGTGTTGGGCCCCGGACACCCGGTAGGGCGCCAACGCCTGGTGGATATCGGCCGTCAACTCGACCTGAATTCCCGAATCGCTGGCCTCCAGACCGTGGGTGGTTCCATTGTTCAGCGCGATCCAGTCCGGGAAGATGCCGTGGGCGTTGAGCCCTTCGATGAGAAAGAGGGCCTCTTCACGAGTGGAGAGCCCCTGCTTGCCCTTGATCTCGCCCACCTCGGTTTCCAGTCCGGCCCAGGCGGGAACCAGGGGGTTCAGCTCGATGTTGGCCAGCAGGTTCTGGTCGTCGGGCATGTGGGAAGCGTCGATGGCGATGGAGGTGATCCCGGCATCGAAGATGGACGGAATCTCGATCTTGGCCGGGCCGATATCCGCCGGGGTCTTGATCCCGTAGTGGTCGGCGTGGATGGCCACCGGCACCGTGATGCCCAGCTCGTTGCACAGGTCGTCCACGTAACGGGCCATGTTCCAGTAATTGATGGCGCAGTAGGCATTGGCCCCGCCCTCGGAGCGCGCAATCTCGATGATGATGGCCGCGTTGGCCTTCTGAGCCGCCATCAGGGCGCCCTTGATGACGAAGATATTGCGCCCGTTGGCCGCCATGGCCACCGCATGCCCCTTGGCGAGCATGGCCCGGTCGATCACCTTGCCACTGACGATGAGCGCTCGGGAATGGGGGAACAGACGCGCGATGGTTGGTGGACGGCCAATGTCCAGCGCTTTTTGGTAATCCTTCTGGGAAATGTCGGACATTTTGGTCATGGCTCTCCTCCCTGCCATTGGGTTGATACACCGGAGCGTCGCGGAACGGGAAACCGCCATGCATCCACAATCGAGCCTATATTGATCCGCCCACTGCCCTTTGTCAAACCTTTCCCCTAGGCCAAACGCATTGACAATCCCGTTGCCTGATGTACAGTGGAGCCGTTTTTGCGGCAGCCCACGTGACCCGATGCCGCGATGATTGACATGCGCCAGCGCGGCGCAACAGACGCGCCCAGGGGCGGGGAGCAAGAGCCGGGGGACAATGATTTCAGCGGTTTTGGAATTTCCCCTTTTGAGGGCCAGAGGGCTGAAAGGATGCCATCGGTGCTAAAATCGATGCCGAGGGGCCTGCTGGCGGCGGTGGTCATCGCAATGGCCATGGCCGCCTGCGCACCGCCGACGACGATCCCGCCACCAATACCCGCCCCACCGGCCCAGATGCCGGAAACCGGAGAGCGTCATGCCTACCGCATCGCCGAAGACCTCGCCGCCGCCCGGTCGGCCAGAGCGCCGGCGGCATTCGAAGCCTTTCTCGCCAAGTTCCCCGACAGCCCGCTGGTGCCCCAGGCCTTGATGCGGCTGGGCGAACTCCACCAGGGCCGCGGCGACCTGGTTGCCGCCGGCACCGCCTACCGCCGCCTGATCAGCGACCATCGCCGCCATTCCCTGGCGCCCCGGGCCCTGGTGGCGCTGGTCACCGTGGACCAGCAGCAAGGGGACTTCAAGAGCCTTCTCGTGCACAGCCGAATTCTCCCCCCCCAGCGCCTGGCCCCGGCCGATGGACAGGTGGTCCAACGGTTGCGCATCGAGGCCTTGCTGAACTTGAAACGATGGGAGAAGGCCGCCCAAGAAGCCGTTGTGGCATGGCAGGCGGCTTCGGACGAAGAAAGCCGGGCCAAGCTGGCGGATCAACTGGCCCGGGCCGTGGCGGGGTTGTCCCCCCAAGCCTTGGCCCGCCTGGAAGGGCAGGCCATGACCACTGGCGCGCGGGACCTGGTCCAACGGCTTTCCAGAGACAGCGCCTTCGATACGTTCACCATTGGATGCATGTTGCCCCTGAGCGGCGCCTACGCCACCTACGGCCAAGGGGCATTGCGGGGGGCCGAGATGGCCCTGGCCCACTTTTCGGCCCGTCCCTCGGCGCCCAAGGTGCGCATGATCATCGAAGACACCCGTTCCAAAGCCGATAAGGCTACGGATATCGTTCAGGCCTTTTCACGGCAGCGCGTCGCGGCGATTCTCGGCCCCATGACCATCGCCGCCGAGGCCGCCGCCGCCGAGGCCCAGCGGCAGGCAATTCCCATCATTGTGTTCACCCAGCGGGAGGATATGCCCGACCGGGGCGATTGGGTCCTGCGCTATTTCATCACGCCGCACAACCAGGTGGAGGCACTGGTGCGCTGGGCATCGACACGCGGCGGCATCCAACGCTTCGCCGTGCTGTATCCCAAGGACAAGTACGGTGAGACCTTCATGGCCCGTTTCAGCGAAGCGGTGGCGGCCCACGGGGCCGAATTGGTCGGTACGGTCGCTTACGATCCGGCCAGTACCGATTTCGCCCACCCCATCCGACGGCTAGGCGCCATGGGACTCGGCCGCCAACGCGATGCCGACGCGCTTTTCATCCCCGACGCCCCGGCCAAGGCCGCATTGATCATTCCCCAGTTGGCCTTTCACAACTTGACCGGTCTGCGGGTGATGGGCGTCAACCTCTGGCAGGACCGGGCACTAATCGAAATGGCCGACCGCTTCGCCGAAGGGGTCGTTTTTCCCTCGGGCTTTTTCCCGGAGCAGACCGACAGCGCCGCCGCTGTTTTCAGCCAGGATTTTCAAGCGGCTTACGGGCAACAGCCCAGATACATCGAGGCGGTGGCCTACGATGCGACCATGGTTCTGCTGGAGGCCCTCAGCCAGCCCGGCGTGGGAGAAAGTCGAATCCAGTTGCGCCGCGCACTGACCCAAGCGCCACCCTACAACGGACTGACCGGCGAAGGGTATTTCGACAGCCGGGGGGAGCTTTATCAATCCCTTCCCCTGGTCACCGTCCGCGGGGGCGATTTCGTCCTCCTCGATCGCCTTCCCTTGCCGCCCCACACCTCCTTCACCCGAATTCCCTGACGGCATGCGCCTTGCCCTGCCTGTATATCGCCTCCTGTTCACGAGCGCTTTCTTCGCCGCCCTGCCGGGATGGTGGGCGTACAGTCACCTCACCGGCCGGCACCGAAACGGTTTTCACCAGCGCCTCGGTGACTACGGCGACGCTTCCCTGCCGGCTGGCCGTCCGAGGGTCTGGTTTCATGCCGCCTCGGTGGGAGAGGTCAACGCAGCGGCCGTGATCGCGACGGCCCTGCAGCAGTCGATTCCCCAGGCGCGCCTCCTCGTCTCTACCACCACCGAACACGGTCAGGAAGCGGCCCGGGAACGTCTCGGCAGCATCGCCGACAGCGTTCTGCTGGCGCCCCTGGACTGGCCCGGAGGGGTCAGCCGGGCGCTGGACCGGGTGAACCCCGACCTGCTCGTGTGCGTCGAAACCGAGATCTGGCCCAACTGGCTGGCGGCGGCCCGGCGTCGCGGGGTGCGCACCGCCGTGGTCAACGGCCGCATCTCTGCCCGCTCCATGGGCCGCTACCGCCGGGTGCGGTCGCTGATGACCACCGTGCTCGAGGGCATCGACGCCCTGAGCATGATCAGCGCCGAGGATGCGACACGCATCCAGGCCCTCGGCGCGCGGTCGGAACGCATCGTGGTCAACGGCAACGCCAAGTTCGACCTGGCCGGGGCACCGCCGGACCCGAGCGTTGTCGACGTTCTCAAACAACGCTTCAACCTGGCAGAAAACGCACCGGTGATCGTGGCCGGCAGCATCCGCAACGGCGAAGCGGGGCCGGTGCTCGATGCCTTTCAGCGACTGCGGCGGCGTTTTCCCCATGCGCTTCTCGTCATCGCCCCGCGTCATCTGCAACGGGTGGCGGGAATCTGCACCGAGACCCGCCAGCGGGCCCTGACCTGTCAGCGCCGCAGTCGCGTCGGCAACGGGCACGAACCACGTACCGCCTCGGTGGTGGTTCTGGATACCATCGGTGAGCTGCGGGAGCTCTACAGCATCGCCGCCGTCGTTTTTTGCGGGGGAAGTCTCGTGCCGCGGGGCGGGCAGAATCTCATCGAAGCCGCCGCCTGGGGCAAGCCGGTGGTCTGCGGCCCCCACATGGACGATTTCAGGGCCGCCACCGACCTGTTGGCCGCCGCCGGAGCCGTTTTTCAGGTGGCCGATGCCCAGGGGCTCGCCGCCCGGCTGGAAGATTTGCTGGACCGGCCGGAAGCGGCCATGAGGGCGGGCCTGGCCGGCCGCACCGTGGTGGAGAAAAACCGCGGGGCGGCCCAGCGCCATGCCGCCGTTCTGGCCGCCCTGCTGGAAGCCGTTTGATACGGGGAAAACGCTCGTCACAATGACAGCGGGAAAACGCCGCAACGGCGAAAGCCGCCGTCACTTCCCTGACCCAACCGGTCAGAGAGGCGGCCGTCTATTTACGCCGCCGGTGCCAGACGGTTGCCGTTGCAGGCCAGGCGTACCGTCTCCACCGGAATGTCGCGGCCCGAGTCCTTCAGGGCCTTTTCGATGATCCGGGGCAAACCGCCGCAGCAGGGCACCTCCATGTAGAGGATCGTGATCCGGCGGAGGTTCGCGGTTGAAAAAATCTCCGTGAAACGGGCAACATAGTCCTCCACATCGTCGAATTTGGGACATCCCATCATCACCACCCGCCCCCGGAGAAACTCCCCGTGGAGGTTGGCCGCCGCCACGGCGGCGCAATCGGCCAACACCAGCAGGTCGGCATTTTTGAGAAACGGCGCACGGGGCGGCACCAACCGGATCTGTACCGGCCAGTGGGACAAGGCGCTGCCGGAAAAGTGATTCAGATCGGTCGGACGATTGGCCTCGGCGCAGGCATCGGCCGGAGCGAACATCCGGATACCGGCCGACGGGCAACTCGCCGGCGCCACATCGGCATCCGCCAGGTGCTTTTCCACCGCCTCTTCGTCGAATTCTTCCGCCACGCGCTCGACAATCCGTAGCGCCCCCCGGGGACATTCTCCCAGACAAGCCCCCAGGCCGTCGCAGAGGTTTTCGGAAATCACCCTCGCCTTGCCATTCACCACCCGCAGCGATCCTTCGGCACAAGCCGGCACGCAGAGACCGCAGCCGTCACATTTTTCCTCGTCGATTTCGATGATCTTGCGCTTGACTTTCATTGCTTGCGCTCCTTTTTTATTCTATGCCGCTTTGGCGCCGATTTCCTCTGCCAGCCGGCGACCGGCCGGCGTCGCCCAGGCCTCGGCAGCCGGCAGCGCCACCGTCTTTCCGTCCCGGCGGGCCCCTTCCAGGGCCACGATACGCTGGGCATCGCGCAAAATCCCCAAGGTGGCATCATCGGTGCGGGGTTGATGATCTCCCATGGCCTCGATGGCCTCGCAGACCGCCGTGATCAACTTTTCCCGGGCGCCGAGGCGATCCAGAATCTCCCTCGCCTTGGAAGCGTCCCCCGGGACCTGGCCGGTCTCGTTGAGGTAGGCCGTCACCAGTACCACGGGCAGATTGCCGCCCTCCTCCTTGGCGATGCGTTCGGCGTGGCGGGCCAACCGGGTGGTGCGGCCGATACGGGCAAAATCCGTCTTGAAGAGACGCTTGACCTCCACGGCAACCCGATCCTTGAGCAGGTTTTCCCGCTCGGCCAGCGCCTCGGGGGGCAAAGTGCCGAGGCACTGTTCGGCAAAGGGGCAATAAGCCGCACAACCGAAATCCATTTGGGGATTGACAAAGCGATGCCCGCAGTGCTCGCATCGCCGGGTGGTATCATCCTTGAAAAACTCGACACTGTGACCGCAAGCGGGGCATTTGACTTCGTAGATGGCCCCCGGTTTCCAGAATTGGGTATCTTGTCCGGGACACTTCATCGTTTGCCTCCTTGGCATAATGTTCTGGGTCTCACCAGCCGACCTTGAAACATACCATAATACCTTCCGCATCGCCTGACATTGCCCTGGATCAAACAAGGATCATTTTTTTCTTTGTCCGACCCCATATCCCTGGCATAGCCCCCTTTTCGCTGCCAACGCTGGAGATGAATCCGCCTTCGGGAAAGGAGAACAGGGGAATGATGCCGCTTATGGCCAGAGACCGGCTGGATCCGGCGTGGACGGAAATCCGGGAACGGGACAATCTTGATCTTGACCCTGCCGGACGGATCTGATAAAGGGGAAAGTTACGATTTTCGTGGGGGATGTAGCTCAGCTGGGAGAGCGCAGCGTTCGCAACGCTGAGGTCAGGGGTTCGATCCCCCTCATCTCCACCAGATGATTTCAATGTGATGCGCCGCTGAAATTTTCAGCGGCGCTCATTTTTTGGGGACGACCAACGGAGGGGGTGCGCTTATCGATCTTCCTCAAGCCGGGCCGTTCCCCTGAGCTGGCCGCAAGCGGCGGCGATGTCACCGCCCTTGCTGTAGCGGACCACAGCGGTCTGGCCGGCATCGAGGAGCTGGCGCTGGAAGGCGTCGATCACCGCCTGGGCCGGACGGCGAAAATCGCAGGCCGGGTGCTCGTTGAAGGGAATGAGGTTGACCTTGGCGCGGATGCCGTGCAGCAGAGAGACCAGGCGCCGGGCATCACCGGGACGATCATTGATCCCGGCAATGAGGATATACTCGAAGGTAATGCGACGTCGAGGGGCCAGGGGATAGGCGCGGCAGGCCGCCATGAGGGTCTCCAGGGGATAGCGCCGATTGGTCGGCATCAGGGCACTGCGGGTTTCGTCATCGGCGGCATTGAGGGAGACGGCCAGGTTCACCCGGGTATCTGCGGCAAGATCGGCCAGCCGTGGCACCAATCCCACGGTGGACAGGGTGACCCGACGAGAGGAAAACCCCAGCCCGCAGTCACTGTCGGTGATCACGGACAGGGCGTCGACGACATGACGATAGTTGGCCAGGGGCTCTCCCATGCCCATGATCACCACGTTGGTCAGATTCAGCCCTTCCGCGGCCGCCAGGGCCGCCACGTCGCGCACCTGGGCAATGATTTCCCCGCAGGTGAGATTTCGGACCAGACCACCCCGGGCTGTCATGCAGAAACGGCACCCCTGGGCGCAGCCCACCTGGGTGGAAATGCACAGGGTGTGGTGACCACGCTCGGGGATCAGCACCGTTTCCACCTGCTGGCCGTCGGGGAGGCCGAAGAGAAACTTCCGGGTGCCATCGGTGGCGACGGCCACCCGGTCCACGGCGAGACGTTTGAGGCAGAAATGGTCGTCCAGCAACCTTCGCAGCGTCTTGGACAGATCGGTCATGGCGACAAAATCGTCGCTCTGACGACGGTAGACCCAGCGTAGGACCTGGTCGGCGTGAAAGGAACGGATGCCGTAGTCGGCGAGCCAGGCACGGAGCCGGTCGCCGGTGAGATCCTGAATATCGGTTTTGTTCGTTGCAAATTTCATAGGCTTGGTATAATTTAACATATTTTTAAGCGCTTGACATAGCACCGAACAACGTCTATCAAAAGCGATTTTATACGGCAACCGCGTAACGGTGGGGTTATGTTCGAAAACCTGTCCGATCGGCTGGCGGGCGTTTTCAAGCAGCTCAAGGGCCACGGCAAGTTAACGGAAAAAAATATCGAGGACGGGCTCAAGGAGGTCCGCCTCGCCCTGCTGGAAGCCGACGTCCACTACCGGGTGGTCAAGCAGTTTGTCGCCGACGTCAAGGCCCGGGCTCTGGGCGAAGAGGTGATGGCCAGCCTCACCCCCGGCCAGCAGGTGGTCAAAATCGTCAACGAACAGCTCACCGAGCTGATGGGGGCGAAGAACACCGCCCTCAACCTGGCCGGCACGCACCCGGTGCCCTTGATGCTCGTGGGGCTTCAGGGCTCGGGCAAGACCACCACCACGGGCAAGCTGGCGGTGTACCTGCGCCAGCAGGGGCGCAAGCCATACCTGATCCCGGCGGACGTGTACCGACCGGCGGCCATCGATCAGCTTCAGACCCTGGGGCGCCAGATCGACGTACCGGTGTTTCCGTCGAGTACCGAGATGGACCCGGTGAACATCTGTCTTCAGGGCCGGGCAGCGGCCCACCAGGCCGGGTGCGACACGGCTCTCATCGATACGGCGGGCCGGCTGCACATCGATGACGCCTTGATGGAGGAGCTGCGGCGGATCCGCGATGCCGTGCATCCGGCCGATATTCTGCTGGTGGCCGACGCCATGACCGGCCAGGATGCCGTCAATATCGCCAAGGCCTTCGACGAGGCCCTGGACATCGGTGGGGTGGTGCTCACCAAGATGGACGGTGACGCCCGGGGCGGCGCGGCCCTGTCCATCCGGTCCATCACCGGCAAGCCGATCAAGTTCGTGGGCGTGGGTGAAAAACTCAGTGCTCTGGAGGTGTTTCATCCGGACCGCATGGCCGGCAAGATCCTGGGAATGGGCGATGTGCTCTCGCTCATCGAAAAAGCCCAGGCGGTGGTCGATGACCAGCAAGCGGCCCAACTGGAAAAGAAGCTTCGGCAAAACGAGTTTACCCTGGACGATTTTCGTGACCAGTTGCTGCAGGTGAGCAAGATGGGCCCGCTGGGCGACCTGCTGGGCATGATTCCGGGGCTGGGGCGTCACAAGCAGTTGAAAAACCTCCAGGTGGACGAGAAAGAACTCGATCATGTGGTGGCGATCATCAACTCGATGACCCCCGAGGAACGACGTCGGCACATGCTCATCAACGGCAGCCGCCGCAAGCGCATCGCCGACGGCAGCGGAACCAGCGTGCAGGCGGTGAACCGACTGCTCAAAAATTATGGCCAGATGTTGAAAATGATGAAAAAAATCAACAAAGGCGGGATGCGCGGCCTCGGTCGTGGCATGCTGCCGTTCTGAGGAGAACGACAATGCCGGTGAAAATCAGACTCGCTCGCCACGGCGCCAAAAAACGTCCCTTTTACCGAATCGTGGTGGCAAATTCGGAAAGTCCGCGCGACGGCCGCTTCCTTGAAACCGTCGGCACCTACAACCCGCTGAGCGACCCTGCGCAGGTGATGCTCAAGGCAGAACGGATTCAGCACTGGATTCAACAGGGCGCCGTCCCCACCGACACGGTGCGCAACCTGTTGAAAAAGCAGGGAGCCCTGGCCAGCGCCGCCTAGTGCTCCCTGGCGCCGCGGCCACCGGCTGTTGACCGTCTGCTCGTCCTGTCCGCGCGGCAACCTTCAGCAAAGGAGATGACGCTATGAAAGAGCTGATCACGTATATCGCCCGAGCCCTGGTCGACCATCCGGATCAAGTCAGCGTCTCCGAAGTGGAAGGCAATCAGACCTCAGTCCTCGAATTGAAGGTCGCCAAGGAAGATCTCGGCAAGGTCATCGGCAAACAGGGGCGCACGGCCCGGGCCATGCGCACCATCTTGGGGGCCGCCTCGGCCAAGGCCAAGAAGCGCACGGTCCTGGAAATCATCGAGTAGGCCTGTGGATGCCGAGACGCTTGTAGCCCTGGGCCGGGTGACCGGGGTCCACGGAATCCGCGGAGCCGTCAAGATCCGTTTTTACTCCGGCAGCCCCCCGGCGGGACTGGCCGGGGGAGCGGCTGTTCGACTGCGCCTGGAAAAGGAAAACATCGTCCTGTTCACCGTGACGGAGATCACGGGTCAGGGGGATTTTTTGCTTTTTCGTCTGGCCCGGGTCGAGGACCGCGACGCGGCCCAAGCCCTGGTGGGCGCCGAAGTGGTGGTCCCCCGGGGCGAGTTGCCGGAATTGGAACCGGATACCTACTACTGGACCGATCTCATCGGCCTCAGGGTGTTCACCGAAAAGGGCGATTGCCTGGGACGGTTGGTGGAGATTCTGGAAACCGGCAGCAACGACGTCTACCGGGTTTGCGGCGAAGGGGGCGAAGTATTGGTGCCGGCCCTGGCTTCGGTGGTGCGGCGGGTGGATCTTGGCGATGGCCGGATGTGGGTGAATCTCCCCGAAGGGCTCTGATTGGCGATGCGTTTTACCGTCCTGACGTTGTTTCCAGAGCTTTTCGCGCCTTTTTGGGATCACAGCATCATTCGGCGGGCCATCGAAAGCGGAATCATCACGGGATCGGCGGTGAACATCCGCGATTTCGCCGTTGGCCGCCACCAGGTCACCGACGACCGCCCCTACGGTGGCGGCTGCGGCATGGTGATGAAACCCGAACCGCTGGCGGCGGCGATTCGGGCCGCCAAGGACCGGTGCCCCGGGGCCGAAACGGTACTGCTCTCTCCCCAGGGAAAGGTTTTCGACCAACCCTTGGCCGAGGCCCTGGCCCAAGGCGAGGGATTGATCCTGGTCTGTGGGCGCTACGAGGGGATCGATGAACGCGTCGGCTCCCTGGTGGACGCGGAGGTTTCCATCGGTGATTACGTGCTCACCGGTGGCGAAGTGGCGGCCATGGTCATCATGGATGCCGTCACCCGGCTGCTTCCCGGGGCTTTGGGCGGAGCGGATTCGGCGGAGAAGGACTCCTTCGCCGATCACCGGCTCGAACACGCCCAGTATACCCGGCCGCCGATATTTGAAGGCCAACCGGTGCCGGAGGTGCTGCTGTCGGGGGATCACGGCGCCATTGCCCGCTGGCGGCGGGAATCGGCGCTGATCCGAACCTTGCTCAAGCGGCCCGATCTGCTGCGGCAGCGGCCCCTGGAATCCGAGGAAAGCCGGATCCTCAAACGTTGGCTGGTGGAGATTCAGGACCTTGTCACCTCTGAACATTTACCTGGCGCTGGTTCACTTCCCGGTGGTGAATCGGGACGGTGAAACCATCGCTTCAGCGGTGACCAACCTCGATCTGCACGACCTGGCCCGCATCGGCTGCACCTACGGCGTCCGGCAGTGCTACATCGCCACGCCCCTGGCCGATCAACAGATTCTGGTGCGCCGGATCGTGGCTCACTGGACCCGGGGATTCGGCGGCACCCGCAACCCGGATCGGCGCCAGGCCATGGAAAGCCTGCGTGTGGTGGCAACGCTGGAGGAAGCCGTCGCCGCGGTAACGGCCCAAGAGGGATGTCGGCCGAGACTGGTCGCCACCAGCGCCCGGCCGGATCCGCGTCGCCTGAAGGTGCCCGAGCTACGGGAAGCCGCCGCCGACGGAACGCCCTGCCTGCTGATTTTCGGCACTGCCTCGGGGCTGGCCGATGCGCTGCTGGACGGCGTTGATGCCGTTCTGGAGCCGATCCGCGGCGCCGGTGCCTACAATCACCTGCCGGTGAGGGCCGCGGCGGCGATCATCCTGGATCGCCTTGCCGGCGCACCCGCCGACTGACGGGGGTCCGCATCGAGGCGGAGGGCCAGGATTGGGTATTGCGCTTTTGGCGCAATCCATATACAAGCACCGCGCCATACCCATCACGCTGTGACGAATGGGGTCACAGGAATTTGTTCACCACGGACATGAACCGTACAGATAAAAAACGGAGTTTTTTCATGGAACAGATTGCTCAACTTGAACGGGAAATGATTCGCCTGGACCTGCCGGAATTCAATCCCGGCGACACGGTACGGGTACACGTGAAGATCAAGGAAGGTGAAAAAGAGCGCATCCAGGCCTTCCAGGGAGTGGTGATCAGCAAGCGCGGCGGGGCCGCCAGCGCCACCTTCACCGTCCGCAAGGTATCCTACGGGGTGGGCGTGGAGCGCATCTTCCCCACCAACTCGCCCATCATCGACCGGGTCGAGGTGGTGAGCCTCGGTCGGGTGCGGCGCAGCAAGATCTACTACCTGCGCAAGCTGCGGGGCAAGGCGGCGCGCATCAAGGAGCGCCGGCTCAAATAGACGTTTCGCCTCCGGGCGGCTCCCCCGGAGCCGCCCGGGCGCCTTGGCCATTGCCCGGAAACGGGTTCAATTTCCCCGCCACGGTTCGAGGTATTGAAACCAACCGCCCAAAGCGCCATGGATGCCGACCTCTGGGCCTTGGAAACCGAGGCCCTTGTAAAAGGTTACCGTGCCATTGCCGGAGTGGACGAAGCCGGTCGGGGTCCCTTGGCCGGTCCGGTTGTGGCCGCTGCCGTCATCCTGCCCCATGCCATGGCCGGTTCGGGAATCCAGGACTCCAAGAAGCTCACCCCGAAAAAACGCCAGCACCTCTACCGGTTGATCTACCAGAACGCCAGGGCGGTGGGCGTGGGAATTGTGGATCCCGTCGAAATCGACCGGGTCAACATCCTCAATGCCTCCCTGGCGGCCATGGCCATGGCCGTGTCCAATCTCTTTCCGTCCCCGGATTTTCTGCTCATCGACGGACAGTTTGGTATCCTCTCGCCAGCGCCCCAGCGGCCGGTGGTCAAGGGGGACGCCCTCAGCGCTTCCATCGCCGCCGCCTCCATCGTGGCCAAGGTGAGCCGGGATGCGTTGATGACCCGCTACGATGAGGAGTATCCCCAGTTTGGGTTCGCGCGGCACAAGGGCTATCCCACCCGGGACCACCGTTACGCATTGGCCCGCCACGGCCCGTGTCCCATCCATCGGCTCAGCTTCCACGGCGCCGCAGGCGGGGCGAAGCCGTGACCGTGGCCCGCCAGGCCCTGGGGCACGGCGGCGAGGAGATGGCCGCCGCTTACCTCCAGGCTGTCGGCTACCGCATCCTGGAGCGCAACTATCGAACCCGCCTGGGAGAAATCGACATCGTGGCCCGTGACGGCAACACGCTGGTCTTCGTGGAAGTCAAAGCCCGGCGCACTCCGAGCTTCGGCTCCGCCAAGGCCGCGGTCACGGCCGCCAAGCGCCGCCGTTTGTCCATGCTGGCCTTGCAGTATCTGAAAACCCCTGCCGGCCGCCGCTTTTCACGGGCCCGCTTCGATGTGGTGGCTGTGGATCAACACGCGGCCGAGGGACGAATCGAACTGGTGCAAAACGCCTTTGAGCTGGCCTATCCATGAAATGAAAAACCCTCGCCCCCCCGCTGCCGGCGCCCATGAGAAAAGCGCCCGAGAAGCCATGCCGATCCCGCCGGATGACATCCGCCCGGGAACCCTCTACGTGGTGGCGACCCCCATCGGCCATCCCGACGACATCACCCTACGCGCGCTGAAGGTGCTGGCCGGGGTCGAGATCATCGCCGCCGAAGATACCCGGGATACCGGCCGACTGCTGCGGCGCCACGGCATCACTGGCCGGCTCGTCGCCTACCACGACCACAACGAAACGGCCCGGGCCGACGAGTTAATCCAACGGCTCCACGACGGCGCCTCGGTGGCGGTGGTATCGGACGCCGGCACCCCCACCGTGTCGGATCCCGGTTACCGCATCGTCACGGCCGCCATCGCGGCCGGGCTCCCCGTGGTGCCGGTGCCCGGGGTATCGGCGGCGGTGGCGGCGTTGAGCGTTTCGGGCCTGGCCACCGACGCCTTCACCTTCATCGGGTTTGCCCCCCGCCGGACCGCTTCTCGGCAAACCTTGCTGGAACGCCTCTCCAGCCGCAGGGAGACCCTTGTCTTTTATGAGTCCCCTCGCCGTGTCAGCGGCCTCATCGCCGCGCTCATGGAGGCACTGGGAGACCGGCCGGCGGTGTTGGCCCGCGAGATGACCAAGCCCTATGAGGAGTTTCTCCGCGGTTCCCTCTCGTCGATCCAGGCCGCGCTGGAACAACGGCCGGCGGTGCGCGGAGAAGTCACCTTGCTGGTGGCCGGCAGCGACGACACCGAGCCGGCCAACGAAGCCCTCCTGGAAAAATCCCTCGCCGAAGCGCTGCAAAAGCGCCGTGACACCACCAGCGACATCGTGCGGGAAATGGCGGTGCGCTTCGGCCTGCCGCGCAAGACGGTATACGCCCTGGCGCTGAAAATTCGTCGGGCGGCCGCCAACGACGAGAACAAGGCCGAAACTTGACCGGCAGAACACTGCCGACATCCTGGCGGCTAAACGCATGGAAAGGAATCGATTTCAATGGACCGACTCGACGCGATCTTCAACCCCACCGCCGTGGCCGTGGTGGGGGCCTCCACCGTCCCCGGCAAGGTGGGGCACGACATCTTCGTCAACATCCTCAAGGGCGGCTTCACCGGCACCCTCTACCCGGTGAACCCCAAGGCCAAGAGCGTGGCCAGCGTCCACGCCTATCCCCAGATCGCCGACATTCCCGATACCGTGGATCTGGCGATGCTCATCGTCCCCCCCCCGGCGGCTCTCAAGTCGGTGGAAGACGCCATCGCCAAGGGAACGCGGGGTATCGTCATCGTCTCGGCCGGCTTCCGGGAAGTGGGGGGCGAAGGCCTTAAAATCGAGAACCGTATCAAGGACATGTGCCGCGAGGCGGGGGTGCGCCTGGTGGGCCCCAACTGCCTCGGGGTGATCAACCCCAGCCCCATGGTACGTTTGAACGCCAGTTTTTCAGCCCGCATGCCCAAGCCGGGCAACATCGCCTTCATCTCTCAGAGCGGGGCCTTGTGCACCGCGGTGCTCGATTTTGCCGCCGACCGGGAGTTCGGTTTTTCCAAATTCATCTCCATCGGCAACAAGGCCGACGTGGATGAGCTGGATCTGCTGCGCTACTTCCACGCCGACGTGGACACCGAGGTGATCATGCTCTACATCGAGGAGCTGCGCCGCAGCGGCGCCGAGTTCATCGATGCCGTCAGGGAAATCACCTCCGGCATTCTGCCCAAGCCGGTGCTGGCCATCAAATCCGGCCGCACCGGGGCCGGGGCCGCCGCCGCCGCCTCCCACACCGGCTCTCTGGCCGGCAGCGAGTCCCTTTACGACGCCCTCTTCAAGCAGTGCGGCATCATCCGCGTCGAATCCATCGACGAGCTCTTCGATTTCGGCTCCACCTTCGCTTACAAGAACGAAACCGCCCTGGGCAAACTGCGACGCAAGGTGCCCGACGGCAACCGGGTGGCCATCGTCACCAACGCCGGCGGCCCGGGCATCGTGGCCACCGACATGACGGTGTCCACCGGACTGCGCCTGGCCGAATTCGGTGAAGAGACCATCGCGGCCCTGGCAAGCCACCTGCCGGCGGCGGCCAACCTGAAAAACCCGGTGGACGTCATCGGCGACGCCGCCCAGGACCGCTATGAAAACGCTCTGGCCGCGGTGATCCGGGACGAGAACGTCGACGGCGCCCTGGTGATTCTCACCCCCCAGTCCATGACCAACGTTCTGGGTACCGCCGAGGCCATCACCCGCATCGCCAGCCGCAGTCACAAGCCCATCATCTGTTGCTTCATGGGCGTGATCGACGTCTCGCCGGGGGTCAAGTATCTCCAGGAGCACGGCATCCCGGTTTACCGATTTCCAGAAAACGCCGCCAAGGCCTTCGGTGCCCTCTACCGTTACAGCCAGTGGCTCAACCGCCAGATCCTGGCGCCCTTCACCCTGGTCCACGACCGGGAAAAGGCGGCGGGCATCATCGCCGGCTGCCTCCACCGGGGTCAGACTTACCTGGGAGAGTTGGACGGCCTGGCGCTGCTGCAATGCTACGGCTTCCATACCCTGCCCACCGAGCTGGCCGTGGATGCCGAGACGGCGGTGACCATCGCCGAAAAGATCGGCTTTCCGGTGGTGATGAAAATCGTCTCGCCCCAGATCGTCCACAAGAGCGATGCCGGCGGGGTACAGGTGGGCCTGGCGGATCCGGACGCGGTGCGCGTCGCCTTCGACGCCATCGTGGCCAACGCCCGGGCCTTCGACCCGGCCGCCGAAATCCAGGGCGTGCTGGTGCAGCAGATGGCCGCTCCCGGGGAAGAGTTGATCCTGGGAGTCAATCGATATCCGGTGTTCGGCCCATTGCTGATGATCGGCCTGGGCGGGATCTTCGTGGAAATCTTCCAGGACGTGGTCTTCCGCTTGGCCCCGGTGACGCGCAACGCGGCCCGTCGCATGATCCGCAGCATCCGCGGCATCAAGCTGCTCCAAGGCTTTCGGGGGCGGCCCAAGACGGACATCGAGGCCCTGGAACGACTGATGGTGGGGCTCTCGGACCTGGCGCTGGACCACCCCCAGATCAAGGAACTGGACATCAACCCGCTGCGGGTTCACCCGGAAGGCCAGGGTCATACCGTGGCCGACTGCCGCATCCTGCTGGCGCCGGAAAGCGACGCCTGACCTCCCCTTCAACCTATTCTCGGGGGCCGTGTCCGCGTCGGCCATCAGGCCGCCGTCGGCCCCCGGGCCTCCCCCAGGATGCGCCGGATGGCCGCCGATAGATCCTGTTTGGAAAATGGCTTCTGGATAAAATTGACCCCCTCGTCCAGCACCCCGTGGTGAGCGATGACGTTGGCCGTGTAACCGGACATGAACAACACCTTGAGCGCAGGGTAGACGGAACGGATTTCGGCCGCCAGGTCCCGGCCGTTCATCTCCGGCATGACCACATCGGTGAGCAAAAGGTCGATGCGGCCATTGTAGCGTTCGGCGGCATCGATGGCTTGCCGCGGGGTGCTGGCGCCGATGACGACGAGTCCGAAGGACTTGAGCATTTTCTCGGCGAGCTGGCGGATGGCCGTTTCATCCTCCACCACCAGGATGGTCCAATCCCGGCTGAAAACCGGTGCCTGATCCTTACGCGGTGATTTCTCTCTGGCCCCCTTCTCGTGCCACGGCAGATAGATTCTGATGGTGGTCCCTTCTCCAGGCTCGCTGTAGACATTGATAAACCCGTTGTTCTGCTTGACGATGCCGTAGACCGTCGCCAGTCCCAACCCGGTTCCCTTCTCCTTCGCCTTGGTGGTGAAAAAGGGTTCGAACAGATTGTCCATCGTGTGCTGGTCCATGCCGCAGCCGTCGTCGCTGATGGCCAGCATCACGAAACGACCGAGGATGAATCCGGCGTGCTCGGCGCAGTAAGCGGCGTCAAAAACAACATTTCCCGTCTCGATGGTGACCTTGCCCACCCCGGCGATGGCATCCCGGGCGTTGACCACCAGGTTGGCCAGGATCTGGTCGATTTGCCCCGGATCCATCTTCACCGGTCCCAAGGCGGCGCCCGGCTTCCAGACCAGATCGATGTCCTCACCGATGAGCCGACGCAGCATGTTGAGCATCCCGGCGACGGTGTCGTTCAGGTCCAGCGCCACCGGCGCGATGGTCTGCTGGCGGGCGAAGGCCAGAAGCTGCAGGGTGATGGTCGCCGACCGTTGAGCCGCCTTGTGAATCTCGCTGAACTCGTCATAAAAGGCCGTCTGTGGGGTGAGCCGATCCAGCGCCATCTCCGAGTATCCCAGAATGACGGAGAGCATGTTGTTGAAGTCGTGGGCCACGCCGCCGGCCAGCCGGCCCACCGCCTCCATCTTCTGGGCCTGGAGCAATTGCGCCTGGAGTCTCTCCTGCTTGGCCTCGGCATCCTTGCGTTCGCTGATGTCGCGCACGAACACCAGCGCCGCTTCCTTGCCGTCGTAAACGATGGGTTGCCCAACGGTTTCCACCCAGACCGGGGATCCGTCCAGGCGGATGAAGCGCTGCTGAAGGGCCCGCTTCACCGGCTGGCGCTTTTCGTTGAGTTGGTGGATCCGCTGACGCGCCGCTTGGTGAAAGTCCGGGTGGACGCGATCCATCACCGGTGTGTCGATCAAGGTTGCCGACGACGCAGCGCCCAAGAGTTGAACGGCGGCGGGGTTCAGGTAGGCGAATCGTCCTTCGTGCTGAATGAAGATGGGATCCGGCGCGCCTTCCACGATGGAGCGGAACCGCTCCTCGCTGCGTTCCAGGGCCGCCCGGACCTGCACCCGGTCGGTGACATCCTGGATGATGGAGTGGAGCAGTTGCCGCCCCTTGATCACGATGGGGCTGCTGAAAACTTCCACCTCGCGCACCGATCCATCGGCGCGGCGATGACGGAACCGATAGAAATTGCGGCTCCGCCGCAACACCATCGCCATTTCAGCCCGGATTTCATCGGGAGACAACGTGTTGATCTGCATGACGGTCATCTGGCGCAGCACGTCACGGGGCCATCCATAAAAATCCGCCGCTGCCGTATTGGCATCCACCACGGCCCCGGTGACCGGATCGATGATCATCTTGACGGCACTATGGTCTTCGAAAAGCTTGCGGTAGGTTTCCTCGCTGTCACGCAGGGCTTCGCGGATGCGCATCGCCTGCATCTGGTCGGAGAGGATCTTGCCCGCCAGGATGGTGGCCAGGGGGAACAGAAACAATACGGGAAGACCGATGCGGCGAATCACGGCCCTGCTGGCATCGCCGGGTAGGGTGAACATCAGGGCCACCATCGCCGCGTGCACGGCCAGCCCGAGCACGTAGAGCCGCAGGGCGGAGGGCGGATCGCTGTGGGGTCGGAAGCGCCGGTTCGCAGCCAGACCGATACCCGCCGAAGAGAGGATGACCAGCACCCCGGTCAAGGTGCCCGGCCCGCCGATGGACAGGCGGCAGGCCACCGTCATCAGCACCGCCACCGCCGCGGCCAAGGGGCCGTAGATCAGGGCGCAGAGGCTCACCATCACCGAGCGGCCGTCGAAGATCAACCCCGGTCCCAGGGTCAGGGGCCGCAGCATCCCTATGACGGCCACGGCACCGAAAAGAAGGCCCTGAAGGAGAACGCCCTCCCGACGGTCATGAGGCCAACGCTGCTCGATGAACACCGAGACGACGCTCAGGGCGATGAGGAGGGAAAGGTTGAGCAGCAGGTCAAGGTATACCATCGGCGCCGCCTTGTTTTACGGTCATATAGGTCTGACTCAGCCTATAGAAACCGCACCGTTTTGGCAACACGCGACGGATACCGCGGCCTTTTTTCGACCCCAGGAAATCATGCCAAAACCATCAAAGGCCCCATACCCAATGACCATTGACTAATGACCAGCCCCCCTGAACCCGACCTTCAGTAGCTTCCCAGCAACTTGAGAAAATCGGCCCGCTCGGCCAGAAGCCGGCGCGCTTCGGCGTGTTCAGCCGCGTCCAGGTCCGCCTCCAGATCGATGTAGAAGAGGTAGCGCCACGGTTCGCCGGGCAGCGGGCGTGATTCGAGCTTGATCATGTTGATCCCGCGGTCGGCAAAAATTTGCAGGATCGCCAGCAGGGCCCCGGGCCGGTTGGGCGCGGTGCAGATCAGGGAGGTTTTCTGCGGCGCACACCGGTTCAGCGGGATTGTGCCGATCACCACGAAACGGGTGTAGTTGCGCGGGTTGGTCTCGATTCCCTCGGCGAGCACCGCCAGTCCGTAGGCTTCGGCGGCCACCCGGTTGGCAATGGCGGCGTCGCCGGGTGTCTCGGCGCGGGCGACCCGCTCGGCGGCGCCGGCGGTGTCGCTCACCGCCACCCGTTCCCAGTCGTACTGTTCCAGATAGTGAAGACACTGACCGAAAACCTGGGGATGGGACAGGACCCGCCGGATGTCGGTGATCCGGGTGCCGGGCCGGGCCACCAGGTCGTGTACGATGCGCAGTTTGACTTCGGCGACGATCTTCAGATCGTAGGTCAGCAGATGATCGTAGTTTTGGTGAATACTGCCGCTGAGGCTGTTTTCCACGGGCACGATGCCGAAATCGGCCCGGCCGTCGGCCACGGCGTCGAAAACGTCTCTGAAGCTGGGCATGGCCATCGCCTCGGCCTGTTCGCCGAAGTATTGCCGGCAGGCCTTGTGACTGAAGTTGCCCACCCGTCCCATGAAGGCGGCACAGCGCCCGGGACAACGACGGTCCGAGACGGGCCGCCCCATGACGGCGGCCTTGTCCAGGTAGGCGAAATCCACCTGCTTGCCCACCACGGGGGCGATGACGTACAGATCGCGCATCAGTTGGGCGAACTGGTCGGGATAGAGACTCTGGGGGCCGTCGGAGAGGGCATGGTCCGGGTCGTGGTGCACCTCGATCATCAGGCCATCGGCGCCGGCGGCGATGGCGGCTCTGGCCATGGGGGCGACCTTTTCCCGGATGCCGGTGGCATGGCTTGGATCGATGAGCACCGGCAGATGCGTGAGCTGGCGCAGCACCGGGATGGCGGTGAGGTCCAGGGTGTTGCGGGTGAAAGGCTCGAAGGTACGGATGCCCCGTTCGCAGAGAATCACCCGGGGGTTGCCCTCGGCGAGAATATACTCGGCACTCATGAGCCATTCCTGGATCGTGGCCGACAGGCCGCGCTTGAGGAGCACCGGCTTGCCCATGCGACCCACGCACTTGAGCAGTTCGAAGTTTTGCATGTTGCGCGCGCCGATCTGTACCAAATCCACGTACTTCATCATCAGATCGGCCTGGCCGGTGGTGGTCATCTCAGCCACCACCGGCATGCCGAAGGTCTCGCGCACCTCGGCCAGGTATTTGAGCCCCTGCTCGCCCAGGCCCTGGAAAGCATAGGGTGAAGTGCGCGGTTTGAAAGCCCCGCCGCGGAAAATCACGGCCCCGGCCTTTCGCACCGCGGCGGCGATGGTCATCACCTGTTCCCGGCTTTCCACGGCGCACGGCCCGGCCGTGACCACGAGCCGATCCGCTCCGACGGTCACCTCACCTATCTGAACCCGGGTATCCTTGGGGTGCATGCGGCGACCGGCAAGCTTGAACGGGGTGTCCACCGGCACCAGGGCCGCGACCCCTTCCAAATTTTTCAAATACGCCGGGTCCACCGATTCCCCGCCCAGGATGCCGATGCACGGCGCGCCCTGGTCGCTGAGGTCCCGGCAGTCGTAGCGGTTGCGGCGCAGGGTCTGGAGCATACCGGCCCTGGCCTCCACGGACAAATCGGGGACAAGTTCCAAAATCATTTTTCCCTTTTCCTTTTCCATGCAACGGTGAGCGGGTTTTCCGCGATGAGGCGCCGCGCAAAAAAAACCCCGGAAGAAACAGGTCCTTCCGAGGTCCAAAAATAAAAAACCCCGGATGGACCGATTCAGTCCATCCGGGGTGCAATCAGGCGGTCGCCGGGCTACACGTCCGGATGGACGCTTCTAAAACCAAAAAAGAAGCGTCCGTCGAAAAAGCAGCGATGCGGCGAGCGAAGGGGGTTCATGTTTTTATCCTCGTGAAGGGCTGTAGCCTGAATCGCAATCCCTTGTCAAGCCGACTTTTGCCCCGCGTCTTTCACGGGCGCCCCGGAACCTGAGACCTTGAACCCATTGGGAAGGGTTCCGGCGTCCGGTTTCAGGGATCAGCGCTGCGCCGGTCGCCGTGGCGTCCGGTCTGGTCAAAAAGATGACGCCGGCTTTGGAACATTCCGGATGGGCTTCCGCCGTCTCGTTCCGATGAACATGGATTCCGGATCGAGTCCGGAATGACGGAATGGGGCCGTACCGTGGATCGCGCCGCATGCATCCGGCATTCTTCAGCAGCTCGTCACCCCGAGCCCCGACCCGGGGTCCATGTCGAACGGCTGAAAATGCCTGGGGATAAATCAGGCAATCGCGAATCGTCAAATACAAGAACCACCCGGCGGTAACATTATGGTTTTACAAAGAAACCCAAAACCTTGATCCCAGCCCCCGAAACCTCTTTTACCCAGTAGCCAATGACCAATGACTAATGACCAATGACCAATGACCAACACCCCCTCCTGCCCCCTGACGCTTCAATCACCCCCGGATCGCTTTTTGGAGCCGCTCAATCACCGGCCCCATGCGCGCCCGGTGCTCGGGCGGCACCATCAACGCCGGCATCCGGCGGTTGGGCGCCAAATCGAGCGGCGACGGCGGCAACCCTCCGCCCGCATAGGTTTCCTTGAAACCGGGACTGAAGAACAAAGGCAGTAGATCCGATAGGTTACCAGTGGCCCCGCCAATGTCCAGGTCTTCGATGGTCTGCTGAAAGACGGTGTTGACGGTGACGAGAAAATCGTCGATGCTGGCATATCCGACCGTGTCACAGGGCCGCGTCGAGATCATGCAGCGGCAGGCGAAGGGACGCAACGGATAGATCGGACAACAATGGTCCCGCAACAGGGGGCAGGCCCCGGCCTCCGGATCGGCGCCCTCCTCCGGTGGATCTTCACCGTTCAGCACCAAGGCGGCAACGGTGTTGATGCCCACCCGGGGCCGGAAGCGCCGCGGATCCGGGGGCGACCCGAGACGCGCCAGGACCTGTTCGGCATCATCGCCCAGCCCCACCACGATCCCCCACGCTTCCAGGGTGGTGAGGGTGACGTTGGCAGTGCAGCAGGCATCGCAGCCCCGGTGGCAAGCCAGCGCGTAAGGGGCCAGCACCTGGTCGTAGACGGCATAGATCCGCCGCAACATGTCGAGACGATGTTCAAACAAGGGTATCAACCGAAGGCCTCGCTCACCGCTGATTGGAGATCTGAACTTTCCCCCAAGGAGAACCTATGCCCACCAGCACCGTATACTACATGGATCTGAGCGCCAAGTGGAAAGAAAACCTCGTCCAGAAACTCGGTCGCCTCATGGAACGCGCCGGACTGGCCAAGCTCATTCACCCGCGGGACCTGGTGGCCATCAAGTTGCACTTCGGCGAGCTGGGCAACATGGCCTACATCCGGCCGCCATTTCTGCGCCGCATCGTCGAGGACGTGCGCGGTGCCGAAGGGCAGCCGTTTCTCACCGATGCCAACACCCTGTATGCCGGCACTCGCGGGGACGCCGTCAACCACCTGAAAACCGCCATTGTCAACGGTTTCTCCTACGCCGTGGTGGACGCGCCCCTCATCATCGCCGACGGGCTTCGGGGCCGCGGCGAAACGGCCGTGTCCATCGCGGGACACCGCTTCGATACCGTCTACATCGCCGAGGAAATCGCCGCCGCCGACGTTCTGATATCGGTGGCCCACGTCAAGGGACACGAGTTGGCCGGCTTCGGCGGCACTTTGAAAAACCTCGGCATGGGATGCGCCTCCCGCCGGGGCAAGCTGGCCCAGCACTCCACCGTCCATCCCAAGGTGAAGAAAAAACGCTGCGTGGGCTGCGGCGAATGCGTGGCCCACTGCAGCCAGCACGCCCTGTCCCTGGTGGAGAAAAAAGCGGTCATCGACGACGAACGCTGCATCGGCTGCGGCGAGTGCATCCTGGTCTGCCCCCACGGGGCCATCCAGATCCAATGGAACCAGAGCGTGCCGGTATTCCTGGAAAACATGGTCGAGTACACCGCCGGCGTACTGGCCACCAAACCGAAGAAAGCTTTTTTCATCAATTTCGTCATCAACGTCTCCCCCGCCTGCGACTGCCTGCCCTTCAACGACAGCCCCGTGGTCCGGGACATCGGCGTTCTGGCGGCCACCGATCCGGTGGCCATCGACCAGGCCGCCGTGGACCTGATCAATCAGGAAGCCGCCCTGCCCGGGTCCGTTCTCAAGACCCACACGGCCCCCGGCGAGGACAAGTTGCGCGGCCTGTACCCCGAGGTGGACTGGCCCCACCAGTTGGAATATGCCGAACAGATGGGACTGGGAACGCGGGCCTACAAACTCGTGCGGATCTGATTGCCGGATATCGGCGCCGGTGCGTCCAGCGCCATTGCTTTTCGCCCTGTGGGCATTAAGGTAAACGGGAGCAAACGGTGCAGTGTCAACGAGAGGAATCAGCCATGTATGACATCATCGTCACCATCGCCGTCACCATGGCGGTTTTCGGGGTGTTTGTCGCCGGCCTGGCCCTGCGCCAGCGGCGGCATCCGGACCGGACGGGCGGAGGCGGATGCGCCCACCACAGCGGTCCCATCCGCTGTCTCGACTGCCCGTCCCGGGCCGGCACCGCCTCCCCTCGCCCCGAATCCGGCTGACTCGCCGCCATGGAAGCCTTGACATCCTATCGCCAGTTGGTGGCCAAGGTGGACGCCCTCTGGATTCGCAGCGCTCGACTGCTCAGCGGCCGGCTCCGGTGCGGCCCGGGATGCTGCGATTGCTGCCGGCAGCACATCTCGGTGTTCCCCGTGGAAGCGGTGAGTATCGCCCTGGCCCTTGACACCCTGCCCCACGAGGCGGCCGAGGTCCTCCGTGACCGAGCCGCCCGCGTCACCGGCGAGGGGCCATGCCCGCTGTTGACCCCCGACGGCCGCTGCGCCCTCTACGCGGCCCGGCCCATCATCTGCCGCACCCAGGGACTGCCGTTGTTGATTGACGCCGGTGACGGCCGCCGGGTGGCCGCCTGCCCGCTCAACCGTCTGGATGGTGAAACGCTGCCGGCCGAGGCCGTCGTCGACCTGGAGCGGCTCAACCGGGTCCTCGCGGCGGTCAACCGGCTCTTCGTGCAAACCGTCATGCCCAAGGCCCCTGAACGCATTCCCATCTCCGCCGCCCTGGAGATCCGTCTGTCATGACCCATCGGCAGATCCTCGAACAACTGAACCGGGACCTGGAGCCCCTGCGTTTCGCCTTCCCGGTGACCCATGTGTACAATCCTTTGATCTACGCCCGGGCGGCCTATCTCCAGTATGCCGAGCGCTATGGCCAGGGCCCGCGGCCGGTGGTGCTGCTGGGAATGAACCCCGGTCCATGGGGAATGGTCCAGACCGGGGTTCCCTTCGGCGATGTCACCGTGGTCACCGGTTGGCTCGGCCTCCAGGCGCCCATCGGCCGACCGGCCCCCATGCATCCCAAGCGTCCGGTGGAAGGCTTCGCCTGCCGGCGAAACGAGGTCAGCGGCCGCCGGCTCTGGGGTTGGGCCCGGGACGCCTTCAGGACGCCGGAACACTTTTTTCAACATTTCTTCGTCGCCAACTACTGTCCCCTGGTCTTCATGGAGAGCAGTGGCCGCAACCGCACCCCGGACAAGCTGCCCGTCGCCGAGCGCCGCCCTCTGGAAGCCGCCTGCGACCGCGCCCTGATGGCCTTGACGCAAATGATGAAGCCGGGTCACGTCATCGGCGTGGGGGCCTTTGCCGCGGTCAGCGCACGGCGGGCTTTGGCGGGCACATCCGTTGTCGTGGGACAAATCACCCACCCCAGCCCGGCCAACCCCAAGGCCAATCGGGACTGGGCGGCCCGCATCAGCGCCGAGCTGACCGGAATGGGACTCGGAGCCCTGCTGCCATGACCGCCTTGCGCCTTTACGATGTCCACTGTCATCTCCAGGATGCGCGTCTGACCGACGACCTGCCGGCGGTGCTGACCCGGGCCGCCAAGGCCGGGGTGGCCCGGATGATGTGCTGCGGCACCGTGCCGGCGGATTGGCCCACCGTGCTCGACCTGGCGGCGCGCTACCGGCAGGTGCGCCCCTCCCTGGGGCTTCATCCCTGGTACCTGGAGCAGCGAACCGCCGACTGGCGCGAACGGCTGGAGGCCCTGGTGGCCGGAAATGTCTGCGGGGTGGGAGAAATCGGGTTGGACCACCACCTGCCGGCCGACACCCGCCCATTACAACTGGAGCTGTTCCGGTTCCAGGTAGGCCTGGCCAACCGCTACGGCCGGCCGGTCTCGATCCACTGCCGGCGGGCCTGGCGTCCCTTGCTCGAAACCCTCAAGGCCCTGGGCGGTCTGACGGCCGGCGGCCTGGTGCACGCCTACGGCGGCGCCCCGGACATCGTGGCGGCCCTGGCCCGGCGCAACGTGTCGGTCTCCTTCGGCGGCGGCATCACCCGGCCCAACGCCCGCCGCCCGGTGGAGGCCTGCCGCGCCGTGGCGCCCCATCACCTGCTGGTGGAAACCGACAGTCCGGACATCCTGCCCACCGGCTGCCCCGGCCCCCACAACGAACCGGCCTGCCTGGTGGAAGTAATCCGGGCCGTGGCAACGGCCCGGGGCCTGGAAACCAGCGAAGCGGCGGACCTCACCTGGAACAACGCCCGGCGGTTGTTCGCCGGGCTGGAACCGCCCGAAAAAAGGATCGGATTGTAATAGAGCATAATTTTCAATCACCGCGCCCGCAAAGCGCCACCGAGAAAAAAATTAAAACCGGTTACCCCAATGCGCGTCATGTCCACCCTGTCCACTTGGTCCATTACGTCCACTCTGTCCACTGCCCCCCTGGCCAGGCTTTCGACGCACGTTCTGAATATGAACCCATTCACAAAAACCCACATCGAGGGCTCTTGGAACAATTCGCCCGCCTGATACAACTGATCGGCCCGCAGGCCATGGCACGTCTGGAAGCCGCCGAGGTGGCCGTCTTCGGCCTGGGGGCCGTGGGGGCCTTCGCGGTGGAGGCCCTGGCCCGGGCCGGCGTCGGCAGGCTGCGCCTGGTGGATTTCGACACGATCCAGCCCAGCAACCTCAACCGCCAGTTGCTGGCCCTGCACTCCACCCTCGGCCGGCCCAAGATCGAAATCGCCCGCAACCGGGTGGCCGACATCAATCCCGCCTGCCGGGTGGATGCCCGCAGCGGCTTCGCGGACGCCGACACGGCCCCCGCCTTCCTCGATCCGGCGCCGGATGTGGTCATCGACGCCATCGACGGGGTCAATTCCAAGGTCAATCTGCTGGCCGCGGCCCACGGAATGGGCATCTTCACCGTTTCCAGCATGGGGGCCGCCTGCCGTCTGGACCCGACCC
>JAQVTF010000279.1 GCA_028700185.1 Desulfobacteraceae bacterium
TAGGCGCCCATGATCCGTTCGGCCCAGTCGAAGCGCAGCTCTCCGATCACCAGGGAGAAGACCACCAGGAACGAAAAAATTACGTGGGGTGCCGACAGACGCCAGACGTACTCACCGAGGTTCCGGGGATGATACCACGCCATGAGCCACCCAATCGAAATCGGGCCGTAATCAGCCCCTAACCATCTCCATCACCCTGGCCACCAGCTGTTCAATTCCCCGGGCCACGTCCTTGATCCCGGGACCGAGCATGTAGGCCGGCGCCGTCACCAGACGGTTGGCTTCGTCCACGCAGATCTCGTCCACCGCCCGATCCTGATGCACGCCGCCCATGGCCTCGATGGCCCGGGCCGTGTCCACGTCATTGCCGATGGTCACCACCGGGTGGCGGTCCGCCAGGGCCTTGGCCAACACCGCCGGCGCGATGCAGATGGCACCGATGGGCTTCTTGGCCGTGGCCATGTCCCGGATGAGACGCCTCACGTCGGCATCCACCTGGGCCTCCTGGCCCTTGAAGGCGAAATCGCTCAAGTTTTTGGCGGCCCCGAATCCCCCTGGAATAATCAGGGCATCCAGATCGCTGGCGGCCACCGTCTTCAGCGAACGGATTTCGCCCCGGGCGATGCGGGCCGATTCCGCCAGCACGTTGCGCTGCTGCCCGGTTTCCTGTTGGTTGAGATGATCGATGACATGGTGCTGGGCCTTGTCCGGCGCCACACACACGATCCGGGCGCCGGCACGATCGAGAAACAGCAAGGTCAGCACGGCCTCGTGAATCTCCGTTCCGTCGTACACCCCGCATCCGGACAAGAGCACGCCGATATTCTTAGCCATGATGGTCCTCCTTTCCGCTGTGTCGGTTCATCAAGCTTAAAAAATAAGTCCTTTAGGACTTATAGGGCATATAGGGCTTATAGGACCTATAACGAGCCTGCCCAAACCGGGGAATTTTCATGACAGCGTCCACTTCAGGCCCCATCCAGCACGTGGGCGTCGAGGACGAAGCAGGTGAACTGCCCTTCGAATACCGGCTTGTCTCCCCGTCGCACCCGCACCGCCACTTGCCGCTTACGGCCGGCGGTCTCCACCACCTTGGCCTCGGCCACCACCGTTTCGTCGACCTTCACCGGTGCGAGGAATTTGACGTCAGCGGCGCCGAGGACGACGTTGGAATGGTTGACGGCGATCATGGCCGCGTAATCGGCCAGTCCGAAAACGAAGCCGCCATGCACCAGTCCCCGTTCGTCCGCGGCCATTCGCGCGTCGGTGGTCAATCGCACCCGGCTGGTCCCCTCCCCCACCGCCTCAGCCTGTCCGCAGAGACCGGCATCGATCCGCCGGTGTGTTCGGATATCCATGGTCAGCGCTCCTTAATTCATCCCAAGGGGCCGGGTATTCATCCGTTACGGCAAGCTGTTGCCGTTCCGCTTTCCATTTGGGCCAGCCAGGCAACGGACCGCCGCAGCGCCGGCAGGGAAAAAACTTCCAGGGACACCGTTCCGCTGAAGGTTGCCAGGATGTTCCGCACCACATCGCCCTGGCCAGGGCCCAGGCAGTCCAGGGGGTGATGATCCCGGCCGTCCTGGACCGCGTGCAGGTGAAGGATATCACAGCGCGATGCCCATCGCTGGTAAGCCTCGGTCCAATCGACGCCGGCCAGGGCCAGATGGCCGAAATCCAGGCAGACGCCCAGATCGAGGGCCTCGATGACATCGGCAAGCCATTCCAGCGGGTAGTCGAGGGTCTCGACGGACAGCCGCCGGCCGTCCAAACCGGAAGTTTCAAGGATCCAGGCCACCGCTTCCCGGGCATGCGCCTGCCATCGCCGGCGTGATGAAGCGCCGCGCTCAGGGGCCGGCAGGTTCAAATGAAGGGTGGCGGTGGACGCCGCCAGGGGGGCCAGCGCCTTGAGGATGGCGCCCATGCGAACCGCCGCCTGGCGACGGACACCGGCGTGCGGGTCGCACAGGGGCAAATCCACGGGCAGGTGCACGTTGTAGCCGATGCCCAGTTCACGGTGCGCTGCCACCAGGCCGTCCACCAGGGCCGGGGCCGGAAAATCCTCGGCGGCCTCGAAGAAAAGCAGCTCGATCTCGTCGAACCAGGGCGCCAATCCCCGGACATTGGGCAGGTAGTCCCCCGGGACGATGAAGCTGGTGGTGGCCAGGCGAAACGGAAACCGGCCACGGCAATTTGCCGGCAGTTGAATCTCGATGGTCTTCATAAAAAATAGAATATCACAAGCACCGCCGAGGGGGTAGCCCCGCTCGTTCCGGCCGCATCGACAACCGCCTCTATCTCCAAGGGATCAAGTTCCCCGCTTGCGATTTGACGGCGACGGATTATGATTCAGAGAACGATTTTGCAATTTTCCGCCTTCCCGGTGAACGATACGACGCATCACCGCCACGGCAGACAACCACCCCGCGGCGAGAGGAGTTTCCGTGTACCTGGCCAACATCAGCCCCCACACCCGGCCGCACTACGTCATCCGGGAGAGCTACCGCTCCGAGGAACACGTGCTGAATCGGGATCTCTGTGACCTGGGCCCTCATCCCTGGCGGCACATCTGTTACCCGGGGGGCAACGCCTTCTACATCGACGAGGAAATCGAGGCCACGGTACGACGAAACGGCGGTCGACCGGGAATCCATGAGCTGGAGGAGCTGCTGTGG
>JAQVTF010000280.1 GCA_028700185.1 Desulfobacteraceae bacterium
ATCCCGAGCGCAGCGAGGGATCTCTTCGTAAAACGAAATGTATAATAATAGCGGATGCTTGAGATTCCTCGTCGCAAGCTCCTCGGAATGACAATGGCTGTTTTCGGCTTTTTTACGACGCAATCAGCTATGGTGGGCGCCGGATTTGGACTGGAGGCATAGCAGCGCTGTTTCGAGGACTTGAATCTTGCCACCCAACGCTGAAATCACGAAAAAAGACCATATTATGGATGGCCACCAAATAAACCGCCAAGCTAGGTCAGGCTATCCCGACGAGAGCCTGATCCACTCAAGGTAGCTACTCTTTGGAAAAATTTACCAATCTCATCGATGTCGCCGTCCGGTCCCAGTTCTCGGACATCCACATCGCCAGCGGCCATCCTCTGGTCTTCAGACAAAACGGCAAGATCCAATTCGACAATCGGTTGATCTGGACGGCCCGTGAAGTGGACACTCTCGTTGAGAAAATGCTCAACGACTATCGCCTCGCCGTGCTGCGGGTGCGCCACTCCGTGGATTTCGCCCTCAGCGTTAAAAATCACCGCATCCGGGTCAACGTCTTCAACACCAGCCGCGGACTGAGCCTGGCGGTGCGGTTGCTCTCGGGAAAGATCCCGGGCATCGACGATCTCAACCTGCATCCGTCGATCAAGGATTTTACCCAACTCAAATCCGGGCTCATTCTGATCTGCGGCCCCACCGGCTCCGGCAAAACCACCTCCATCGCCGGCCTGGTCAAGCACATCAACCAGACCATGACCGCCCACGTCATCACCCTGGAAGACCCCATCGAGTACCGTTTTCGATCCGACCAGTCCTTTGTGGAACAACGGGAACTGGGGGCTCATTTCCCCAGCTACGAACGGGGGCTGCTGGATGTGCTGCGGGAAGATCCCGATATCATCGTGGTGGGCGAGCTGCGCGAAACCGAGGCCATGCGCCTGACCCTGGACGCCGCCGAATCCGGTCACCTCATCATCGCCTCGATGCATGCGGCGGATGTGCCCGAATGCCTCTATCGTTTCTGCAATTCGTTTCCCTTGGAAGTCCAGAGCCTGACCCGCTTTCAGCTCTCCACCACCCTGAAAGCGGTCATGGCCCAGCACCTTCAGTATTCCCCCAAACACGGCTTCCGCATTCCCCTGCTCTCGATTCTGCGCACCAACAGCGCCGTGGCCGGCCTGATCCGCGATAACAAGTTCTTCCAGTTGGAAACGGTGATGCAGATGAATTTTTCCAAGGGAATGGCCACCTTCGCCCAATACCAGACCGATTACCTCGACAGGCGCGAAGATTTCAAGACGCCCGCCTGGAGCCTGGCGCCGGTCTCGGCCAGCGAAGACGCCCCCTACTATGAAAGCCCGCTGGTCAATCCGGAACCGCTGGCCCTGTGCCCCGATGGCTTGACCAAACCGGTTCAGCGCCCCCCCTCCCCTGCCCGGAAACGGCCGGACGCCTCGTCCGCGGCCCCCTCCGACAAACAGAAGGAAAGCGACCCGAAAACACTGGAACCGGAAAAGAAGGGCTATTATTATATCGAGGATTCCGGTTCCTTGCAGGACGTGATTGACGGCCTCAAAAACGGCAACCTGACCGACTGACCCCCAGGGCACAGGTGGGGCTACTCCCACGGGAGGCGATACAGTGGCAACGGAAAACGAGGTTTCCTCCACCGAAAAGCTGTTGGATGTGATCCGCAAGAGCCCCGGTGCGGCGGGATCCGATCCTTCCTCGGGCGGTGAGGCGGCGAAACGGATCGGGGAAGCCAAACCGAATCCGGGAAAAATGGGGTTTGGCCTGCGCGCCAGAGCCGTCGTGGGGGTCGAACTCCTGGGAAACGGTCTCCGGGCCGTGAAAATGGTCAAGGATGGGTCCACCTGGCGCGCCGAGCAGGCGGTGACGGCCACCCTCAAAGCCCCCGCCGCCTTCGGCAGCGACGAATTCATCGCCTTCGTGCAGCAGACCCTCCAGCGCATAGAGGGGATCAGAAATGCGCGGCTGTGGACACGAATGCCCGCCGGACATGGAGAGATCTGGCAAATCCATGTGCCGCCGGTCAAAAAAGACCTTCATCAGGCGGTGTTCTGGACGGCCAAACGAGAAAAGGGGTTCAATGAAAACACCACCCTTTTCGATTATCGAATCCTGGGGGAAGCCACCGACAGCGGCGCCAAGAAGCTGACGGTGGAAGTCTTTTCCGTTTCCCGCCAAGACCTCAACAACCTGAAGAAAATTTTCAACAAAGCCGGCTATCCGTTGGCCGGCATCACCCTTTCCTCCTTCGCCCTGGCCAATATTTTCGCCGGCCGCTGCATCGATCCCGGCCCCGACCCCTTTGCCGTGTTGGCCATCGACGAGGAAAGCTCCACCATCGACATCCATCAGCAAGACCGACTTCTCTTGAACCGGGAGATCAAGACCGGCCTGGACAGCATGCTGGCGGCCATCCTGGAGGATCCGTCCCATCCCGCCCCGGCGCCCCAGGCCCCCTCTGGAGGGCCGCCGGCCCCGATCCAACAAGCCCGGATGATGATCCACCGGCTTGAAGAAGGCCCATTTTCGGAAACCGGGGCACATCCGTCCGAATCGGATGAGACGATCCTGGCCATGATCCACCCGGCCCTGGAGCGGTTGGCCCGCCAGGTGGAACGCACCATCGATCACTGTC
>JAQVTF010000013.1 GCA_028700185.1 Desulfobacteraceae bacterium
GGCGGTGGCGGGATGGGCCCGGCGAGACCAGGCGTAAACCGCCAGCATCAGGCAGAAGACCGCCGAAATCAACTGAAGCAAGACAATGGCCGACAGCATGTTGTCTCACGTTGTAAGCAATTCAGATTTAGAGAATCCGCCCCACCGAAAAGGCCAACAAGAACTGGCCGATGTAGTAGAGGGGAAGTCCCAAGAGCCGGTTGGAAAACGCGGGCGCAACGAAGCGCTGGCGCGCCACAAAGAGATCCGACAGGTAGAAACAAAGGGCGCCCAGCAGCACCATGGCGCGACCGGAGGCCGCCAACCCGTCGTTGCCGGCAACGGCCAGGGCCGCGATGAGCATGGCGCTGATGGCGGCCACGTAAGCCAGCACCGGCCCGCGCATGCGCCCCAAAAAAGGCTCGAGCCAACGAAAAACGAAGGCGCTGGCAATGAGCACCCCCACCGTGGCCGACCAGAACACCAGGCCCCGGGGACTGGAAATACGCACGAAAGCCAGCACGTAGGCCAGGTGCCCCACGAGAAAAGCCCCCAGGCCGAGGCGAAAGACCTTCTGTCCGGGCAGGGCGAGAAGCACGTCACCGGCCAGGCAAAACCCCAGCCCCCCGACCAGAAAGGTAAAATAGACGGTCAGAGGCCGGGGCTGAACCAGGGCGGCGGCGATGAAAAGCAACGAAAGAACCGTTTTCAGCGGCAGGTAGAAGGTACGCCGCTGCCGCCTCTCGAAAAACAGCACCAGGGCCAGCAACCCGATGGCCGCGATGACAAGGACGGCATTCATCCGGTCAGATCCGATCAAGCAGATCCAGGAGCAACCGAACCCCGAAACCGGTGCCACCGGCCGGGGCGTAATCGGAAGCTTTCTTTGAATAGGCCGGGCCGGCGATGTCCAGGTGGGCCCAGCGGGTCGTTTCCACGAAGGCCGACAGGAAAAGCGCCGCGGTGATGGCCCCGCCCCATCGGGTGGCCCCCAGATTGGAAATGTCGGCAAACTCGCTCTTGATCTGTTCCTTGTAGTCTTTGGGAAGCGGCAGGCGCCAGCAGCGCTCCCCGGTGCGGGCCGCAGCGGTCAAAATCGCCTCGGCCAGGGCATCGTCGGCGCTGAAGAGACCGGCGATTTTTTCCCCCAGGGCCACCACGCAAGCCCCGGTGAGGGTGGCCAGGTCCAGGATGGCGTCCGGCTTGTACTGCTGGACGGCCCAGGCCAGGGCGTCGATGAGAATCAGCCGCCCTTCGGCGTCGGTGTTGCCGATTTCCACCGTTTTGCCGGCAAAGCTCTTGACGATGTCCCCCGGCCGGGTGGCCCGCCCCGAGGGCATGTTTTCCACCAATGGCAAGACCCCTACGACATGCACCGGAGGATTGAGGCGAGCGATGGAAATCAGGGTGGCGGCCACCACGGCGGCCCCGGCCATGTCCATCTTCATCTCCTCGATCTGGCTGCCCGCCGGCTTGAGATTGATCCCCCCGGAATCGAAGGTGACCCCTTTTCCCACCAGCACCACCGTCTTCTTGGCCCCCTTCGGCTTGTGTTCCAGCACCGTCATCACCGGGGGGTGGTCACTGCCGGCGGCGACGGCCAGCAGGGCACCGAAACCTTTGCGACGCAATGCTTTTTCGTCCAGCACCGTGGCTTTCAAACCGGCCTCTTTGGCTGCCGCCACCACCTCGGCGGCAAAAGCCTCGGGGACCTTGTCGTTGGACGGGGTACTGACCCATTCCCGTGCCATGCGGGTGCCGGCGCAGGTGGTCTCTATCCGTTCCACCAGGGCGAGGTGGGCCTTGACGGCGCCACCTCCGGTGAGCAAGCAGATTTTTTCCAAAGGTTGGCGCTTTTTTTCCGCCTTGTACCGATCGAAGACATGGTTTCCCAGGCAGGCGCCCTCGGCGATGGCAGCGATGAGATCGGCCTCTTCCATGCCGGTGGCTTCAGGCGACGGGACGGCCAGGTGCATCTCCTTGAGCCGGCGTGCCATGCCCTCGCCCACCGCCCCACCGGCAAATCTGCGCCAGGCGTCGGCATCCAGATCACCCGCCTTGCCCAAGCCGACAAAAACGGCACAGCGGATCCGGCTTCCCTCGGGTTGCCCCCATGTCATGCGTTCACCGGCTTCGCCGTTAAAGGCGTGCGCCTGGCGCACCGCCTGAACCAACTCCGCCACGGGGCCTTGGTGAAGCGGCTTATCTTCGCAAACGGGGATGGCCAGGGTATCGATACTGGACTTGCCGAAATCGGCGGCACTGAGCGTAATCATGAAAGCCTCCTTGGGATCAGAGCGTTGGAGCGAAACCTTCAGGATGGCGGACAATGGCACTTGCACGATTTCCCGAAGGCGAGGTCGAACAGAGTTCGACCTGTCACCATAGAGGAGGGGAGAATCGCTGTCAAACCACTTCCGTTGCGCGCCGCCCCGGGATCATCTTCCACGGTTGAGCACGGGGCTGCCCTGTTCCGGACAATTGCGGTTCTTTTTCCCCCAGAGGCAACCGGCGCTTGAAAATCCATCGGATTCCGGCTATTGAAAGAAGCAATGCGAATCGTTACCCGACCGGATTTCGACGGTGTCGTCTGTGCCGTACTGCTTCAGGCCGCTGAACCCATCGACGCGCCGACCTGCTGGATTGAACCGAGCGCCATCCAAAAAGGAACGGCCCCGATCCGGATCGGTGACATCTTGGCCAACCTGCCCTACGACCCCCGTTGTAGCATCTGGTTCGACCACCATGTCTCCAATCGAATCGAGGTTCCTTTCAAAGGAGATTGGCGCGTCGCTCCCTCCGCCGCCGGGGTCATCCACGATTTTTACCAGGATCGCTTCACCACGGATTTCAGCGTTCTGGTCCAACAAGCCGACAAGATCGATGCCGCCGACCTGACCCGGGAGGAGGTTCTTTTCCCGGAACGGCATCCTTTCCTCTTGCTGTCGATGACCATCAACGGCCGCCGCTCGGATGCCGCCTACTGGAACCATCTGGTGACGCTGCTGGGGCGTCATCCCGGAGAGGCGCCCACCGATGACTTGCAGGTGGCCCCCCGCTGCCGCCAGGTGGTGAAAGACAACGCGGCCTACCGGCAGTTTCTCCTGGATCACACCGAGTTGCGGGGTCACGTGGCCATTACCGATTTGCGCCCCTACGAAGACACCCCGGATGGAAACCGGTTCCTGTGCTACGCCCTGTTTCCCCAGTGCATCGTTCAGGTGCGGATCCGCCGGGATCCGGTGGACGGGCGCCGGGTCTCCCTCAGCGTTGGACACAGCATTTTCAACCGCGCCTGCCGCGTCAATGTCGGACTGATGCTGGCAACCTTTGGCGGTGGGGGGCACCGGGGTGCGGGCGGCTGCTCGCTGAAAGCCAGCGAAGCGGATGCCCACCTTGAGCGCATCCTTGCCATCTTGATGGAAAACAAATCCAACGAACCGTGATCGGGACCGCCTGACGCGCCCTTGTCTCACCGGCATCAAAAGAGGAACTCGACCCCATGGGATTGATCCGGGGATTCAAATACAACCTGGCCGGGTTGCGCCTCGGTCTCACCACCCCGAAGCTGCTGATGATGGGTCTGGTGCGGCTTGGGGCCATGGTGGCCGTCACCATCATCGGTATGGTGTTGGCCCTGACCTACCACGACGCCTTGATGAGCGCGCTCTGGCAACGCCCCGAAAGCCTCTGGTGGATCTGGTTGTGGTATCTGGCCTCTTGGCTGTTGGCCGTGGTGTTGGTGGGGATGTCGGTGATCGTGGGCTATCTGGTGGCCCAGGTCCTGTTTTCCGTCTTGATCATGGACCTGATGAGCCGCCACACCGAACAGATCGCCACCGGGCGCGAAGTGCCCCCGCCTCCCATGGGCAAGCTGCGCTGGCTGGTTTTCCTCGTGGGCCAGGAAGTGCCTCGGGCCATCTTGCCCATCCTCATCGGCCTGGTGCTGATGGCGGTGGGCTGGCTGACGCCACTGGGACCGATCCTGGCCGTCGCTTCTTCCCTGGCGGCGGCCGTATTCATGGCCTGGGACAGCACCGATCTGGTGCCCGCCCGGCGCCTGGAGCCGTTTCGCCGGCGCTGGGGCCGTCTGACGGGCAACATCGGTTTTCATCTGGGATTCGGCATCTGGTTTCTGATTCCCGTTCTCAACCTCCTCTTCCTGTCTTTCGCGCCGGTGGGCGGCACCCTGTTTGCCATCGAGAGCGCCGGTGAAAAAGGAGAATGAAGTGATCCTTCCGTTCAACGGCAAAACCCCCACCATCGGCGCCGGGGTCTTCATCGCCCCTACGGCGGTCATCATCGGCGACGTGACCATCGGCGACGGCAGCAGCATCTGGTACGGCACCGTGCTGCGCGGCGACATGGCGCCAATCCGCATCGGAGCACAGACCAACCTCCAGGACCTGACCATGGTGCACACGGATTACGGGCATCCGGCCATCGTGGGGGACCGGGTCAGCGTCGGTCATCGGGCCGTGGTTCATGGTTGCCGGGTGGAAGACGAAGCTTTGGTGGGAATTGGAGCCGTGGTCCTCAACGGGGCAGTGGTGGGACGGGGATCGGTGGTGGCGGCCGGATCGGTGGTACGCGAAGGGCAGGAGATACCGCCCGGCGTGCTGGTCGCCGGAATCCCGGCGGTGATCAAACGGAAAATCGAGGCAGAAGCGGCCGAACTGTTTCGTTTACCCTATCAACACTACATCGCCCTGGCCAACGCCCACCGGGACCTGTTCCCATCCGAAAAATGACGGAACCGTCTGTGGGCGGACTGTCTTCCGGGTCTCCTTCCCGGCAAGCCCGTAGAAATCGCGGACTTAAAATTCGATCTTCAGGCGCAGGGTAATATCGCTGAGCCGATCCGCGGCGGGATCTTCGCTTCCTCCCTCGTAAAGACTGCTCCGCCAGGCGGACACGGAAAGGCTGGTCGCCGGGGTGAAGCGGTAGCCGAAATCCAGACCCAGATCGAGACTGCGCCATTCGTCCAACACTCCGGCCGACGGCGTGTAAAAATCGTGGAAATGGGTACTCTGGGCGGCCAGGGAGAGGGACCAAGGAGAGGCCTGGTCGCCGATAAGGGTCTTGAGCCCATAGTAGCCCAGGTCCCCTTCTCCGCCGCTGAAAGCATCAGAGACGTCCATCTGCCCCATCCAGGGGGTGAAACACAGCCAGGCTGATGGCCGGATATCCACAAGAGCCCGCCATCCCTGATAGGATTCGTTGGTCAGCCCCGCCCACTGCGCGCCGGTGGAAGCTCCGGCCACCTCGACGGCATCCTTGAAAGCTCGATTGCCGTAAACCCCCTCAATCCCGAAGCTGAGGTGTTCATCCATCACGTCCTGGCGATAGCCCAGGGCCACCACTTCGGCGGGAAACTCCTGCCCGGCCCCCTCGCCGGACAGTTCTTCAACGGGACTGGCGGCGGCCAGGGTGGTCAACTGGGCATCATCGAGCACCGTAACCCGCTTGGAAGCCAGCAGCCGCCGCCGCCAATAGCTGTTTCTCAGGCTGGAAACGATCACCCCCTTGCTGCGCGAGGCATGGATGAACTTGTCTTCTCCCAAAGAAATCCCCACATGATTGATATAGCCGTTTTGGCTCCCGAAAAAAAGCAGATCGCTGGGTCGCAACGCACCGGGATTTGGCGGCAGATCCTCGAGAAAATCCAGTCGGCTGATGGCGCGGGAATTGTGGGGCAACTCGATACCGAAAGCTTCGGCAAAGAGACGCTTGGCGAAGCCGGAGCAGTCGATTCCGTTCTGGGAAACGCCACCGAAGCGATAAGGGACGCCGAGAAACCGCTCCAGCTCGTCTTTGAAGGCCACGAACTGGGGGATGTCCTTCTGAAAAGCGGTGAGGTGCCCGGTACGCTGGTCGACGCCGGTCCGTGTCTTTTTCGCCTTGGCGGCCTGGCAGGGGACCGCGGCAAAGATGACGACGCCGGCGAGCAGGACCATCGCCCGGCACCACCGGCGGCAAAGCGGCCCCGTGGCCGCACTCGCATGTTCAGGCACTGTCACCCGTCGTTTCCTCGCTTTCAGGGCCCCGGAGGGCGGACACCATTTCTCTCCAGGACGGAAACTTGCGAAAAAAAGAGAGCTTTTCGCAAATAGCGAAACAAGCCGGTCCTGTCAACAAAACAAGGAAAAGGGGCATCCCGCAATGGAAGCCCCTTTTCTTCAATTCAAGCCGAAAATCACTCTTCGACGACCCGGGTGCGCAGCACGCCGGCATTCTCCTCTTTCACCGAAACGGCGATTTTGTAGAGAATCGTCAACACGATGAACCCCACGGCCCAGACGCCTAAAGTGATCATCACCTCGGCGCCGGTGGGCATATACTCGTTGACCTCATGCAACGGGTTGGGCACGAAACCGCCGGAAATCAACCCGAGCCCCTTGTCGATCCAGGCCCCGATGAAAACCATGACACAGGAGACGGCCAGGACCCCCTCGTGGCGGCGGGTGGCCGGGATCACCAGCAGGATGATCGCCCCGAACATCAACCCCATGGACGTCCACATATAGGGGACCAGAACCCCTTTTCCGTGCAGCCCGAAGAAAAGGTACTTCAAATGATCGGTGTGCTCCGGGATCTGACTGTAGCCCGCCACGAAGACTTCACAGAGAAAGAAGAAGACATTGGCGATGATGGCATAGGTGACGATCTTGGCCAGGCTCTGGATCTGCTCCCGTCCCGGATCGAACTGGGTGAAACGGCGCACGATGAGGCAGAGCAGGATCAGCAGGGCCGGCCCGGCGGCGAAGGCCGAGGCGAGAAAGCGGGGCGCCAGGATCGCCGTGAGCCAGAAGCCGCGGCCCGGCAAACCGCAGTAAAGGTAGGCCGTGACCGTGTGAATGGAGATGGCCCAGGGAATCGATAGGTAGATCAGCGGCTTTAGCCACGACTGGTAGTGGGTGCCGTTGCGTTCAGCCTCCAGCACGTTCCAGCCCACCACGATGTTGAGGAACAGGTAGCCGTTGAGCACGATCATGTCGTAGAACAGCATCGAGTTGGGCGTGGGGTAGAAGATCACGTTGAGCATGCGCATCGGCTGCCCCAGGTCGACCATGATGAAGAGCAGGCACATCACCAGGGCTGCCACGGCGAGAAACTCCCCCATGATCGTGATACGGCCGAAGGCCTTGTAGTCGTGCAGGTAGTACGGCAACACCACCATCACGCCACCGGCCGCCACCCCGACAAGAAAGGTGAACTGGGCGATGTAAAATCCCCAGGACACATCCCGGCTCAGCCCGGTGATCCCCAGGCCGAACTGAAGCTGATAGAGATAAGTGAGAAAGGCCACCCCGGCGATGCCGCCCAGCACCACCAGCAGCCCCCAGTATTTCTTGGTTCCTTTAAGCGCAAGTTCGAGCATGACGACCTCACACGATGTAGTAAACCGAGGGACCGGTCCCCAGGTTGGTTTTTCGCCGGATGGCGTAATTTTCCTTGAGCAGCTGGCTCACCTCGGAATCCGGATCGTTGAGGTCGCCAAAGGTCAGGATCCCCTCGGAAACCTCCACGCATGCCGGCAATTTACCCACGGCCAAACGCTCCACGCAAAAATTGCACTTTTCCACCACGCCCTTCATGCGAGTGGGGTAAGCCTTGTTGGTCTCGGCGATGAAGGGCCGCGGGTCACGGAAGTTGAAACTTCGCGAGCCGTAGGGGCAAGCCGCCATGCAGAAACGGCAACCGATGCAGCGGTGAAAGTCCATCATCACGATCCCGTCGGACTCCCGCTTGAAGGTCGCCTTGGTGGGACAGGCCCGCACGCAAGGCGGGTTTTCGCAGTGATTGCACATCACCGGCAACAGGGTGTGTTCCAGATGCTCGCTGATCCGATCGGTGGACTGGGAGGGAAAGGCGTTGTGAAAGTGTGTCTCCCAGATCCACTTGATCTGGTGGCGCGCTTCCTCCAGCATCGGAACGTTGTGTTCCTTGTGGCAGGCCTCGACCATTCGTTCGATCTGCTCGGCCGATTCGATCTTGCGCGTGTCCACCACCATCCCCCAACGGGTGGCTTTCAGCGCCTCGGGATGATGGGCCACCTGCGCCTCGGGCGCGGCTTGGTGGCCGGTCGCGGCGGCCACCGCTTCGATCACCGGCCCCGTACCGAGCCCGATCGCCGCCGAGACCCCCGCGATCTTCAAAAATTCTCTTCGGCTGCGTTCCATTTATTCACCCTCCTTCGGATTGTCGATGTGGCAATCCCAGCAGTACGGATCCGTGGAGGCATACGCATGGCACCGATCGCAAAAGTCTTTGTAGTTGCTGTGACAATCCAGGCAGGTGTTTGACAGGCTCATCGTGTACGCCTTTCCCTTGGCGTTGATGTAAACCGTCTGTCCGTCACGGACCTGGGTATCACGCCATACGTCCAGCAGTTGCATGTGCTCGGTTCGGATTTCCTCCTTGGGCATCACACACTCACCCGCTGCCTTGGCCTTCTCGGTGAGAACGACTTCCGGCGGGGGTGCCGCCTTCCCCAGGTTGTACCAGAACGGGAAGGTCACCAAGGCGGCGAAGATGACCAGCCCGGTGACGATTTTACCTTTGTCATTCATCCGTATCGCCCTCCATCCCTTCCAACGGTTCCCCGCGCAAGTCGGTTTCGCGCTTGTTTTCTCCCGGCATCACCAGGGCGTTGGCCACCATTTCATGCAGGCCGGTGACCCCCACCTCCGGTACCCAGTATTCCATCAGCGGCGGAAAAACCGCCCGATCGATGGCGCAGATGCAGGCCAGCATGTTCACCCCGTGCTGTTCATGCACGTGCTTGACCGCGTTGGCCCTGGGCAACCCGCCGGCCATGCGCAGTTCCATGTTCTCTCCGGCGTTGAGCCCCGCGCCGGAGCCGCAGCAGAAGGTCTGCTCACGGATCGTGTTCTCCGGCATCTCGTAGAAGTGATTGCAGACATTGCGGATCACGTAGCGTGGTTCTTCCAGCAGGCCCATGCCCCGCGCCGGGTTGCAACTGTCATGGTAGGTGACCTTGAGGTGATTGTTGCGGCTCTTATCCAGCTCGAGCTTGCCATGACGGATCAGGTCGGCGGTGAACTCGGCGATGTGCACCATCTTGGTGGATTTGGCGTTTTCAAACTTGGTGCCCGTGATGGGCGAGACGGGTTCCTCGAGAAAGTCCGCCGGCCCGTTCATCGTGTCCATGTACTGGTTGATGACGCGCCACATGTGACCGCATTCGCCGCCGAGGATCCACTTGACGCCCAAGCGCTTGGCTTCGGCATACATCTTGGCGTTGAGCCGCTTCATCGTCTCGTGGCTGGTGAAGAAGCCGAAATTGCCCCCCTCGCTGGCGTAGGTGCTCCAGGTAATGTCGAAACCGTACTTTTCCCGCAGGTAGTGAAAGAGCATCATGTAGCCCATGCAGGTGTAGGTGCCGGGGTCGGCAAAGACGTCGCCAGAGGGAGTGATGAAGAGGATGTCGGCGCCCTTGCGGTTGAAGGAGGGTTCAACCCGCACGCCAGTGACCTCTTCGATGTCGTCGACGAAAAAGTCCAGCATGTCCTTGTAGGCATGGGGCTGGATGCCGAGGTGGTTCCCGGTCATGTAACAGTTGGACACCGGGGTGGCGATCCAGTCGATGTTCAACCCGAGCAGGTTGAGCAGCTCGCGGCCCATGATGGTGATCTCGGCGGTGTCGATGCCGTAGGGGCAGAACACGGAGCAGCGGCGGCACTCGCTGCATTGAAACATGTAGTACCACCACTCCTTGAGCACGTTGAGGGTCATGGGACGCGCCCCGCCGACGCGGCCCAGGATCTTGCCGAAGGTGGTGAAATCGTTGCGGTAGACCGACCGGAGCAGCTCAGCCCGCAGAACAGGCATGTTTTTCGGATCGCCGGTGCCGATGAAAAAGTGGCACTTGTCGGCGCAGGCCCCGCAGCGCACGCAGATATCCATGAACACCTTGAAGGACCGGAACCGTTCCAGACGCTCCTTGAAGCCCTCGTGGAGAATCTGCTGCCAGTTCTCCGGCAGCTTCCAGTCCTCCTCCACCGGGTTCCAGTCCCGGGCGAAGGGAGCGGACAGAATGTTGAGGCTCTTGGGGTTGGCCGCGTAGCAGTACATCCCCTTGCGGATATCCACCGGTGTGTCCATCCAGTCGGTCGAGCCCGGCCTGTGCATCAGGCGGGAGTAAAAATCCTTGGGTTTGGGCAGGTCTTTCATCTCGTATCACTCCTTTTCCGCTTCAGCCGGCTCGAGGGGCTTATCCACGGGCAGTCCGGCTTCGACCATCTTTTCCCGGAAATCGTCCTCGTATTCCGCGTAGGTGTGCACATCCACCGGGTAGTTCCATGGATTGACATGGCGGTGCATGCGCGTGTCATTGGGCAGGTTGCGCGTCGGACTCAGAAAGATGCCGCCCATGTGCATCAGTTTGCTGAAGGGGAAATACGCCAGAAGAACGCTGACGAAGAAAAGATGGCCATAAAAGAGCCCATCGATGGCCTTGAGGACCTCGGTGTCCGGGAAGCTGAAGGAGACCAGCCCCATGGTCAGCGCCTTGATGCTCAAGATGTCCACCTTGGAAAAATAACGCATCAGGATGCCGGTAAAGGCGATGCCGAAGATGAGAAACAGCGGGAAAAAATCGTTGGCCAGGGAAATGTAGCGGACCATCGGAATGAAGATGCGCCGCAGGGCAAGGTAGGCCACGGCAATCAGGAGCACCACCCCGGACAGATACACCACCGGCAAGCCGAACTGGAAAAAGGCGTCCACCGTCTCCAACAGCTTGATGGGCGCCGGCACCGGCTCGAGGAAGAACCGCAGGTGACGCGCCAGCACCACGGCAAAGGCGTAATGAAAGGCCAGGGCCCCGACCCAGAGGAAAATCTCCCACTGGTAGGTGATGCGTCCATCGGCCTTGGCTTTCATCCGCGTGTTGCGAAACAGCGAGCGGAACGCCACGATTTCCAGGAACATGCGCGCGATCACGCCACCGGTGGTCGACGGATTGTCGATGCGGTTGGGGCGGATCCAGGGCAGGGTGCGCTGCTGACCGCAGGTGGTGGGAATCCGAAATGGCACCGCTGATCGCGCCCATCCCATCACACGGCGGATGAAGCCGACGAGAAACACGGCCAGGGCCACGTAGGGAATCAGCACTCCGAAGAGCCACTGGAGGCCCACGGCTTCCGTTCCCACGTAGGCAATCAGAAACAGCACGATCACCGCCAGGAAGGAGTACATGTACTTGACATTCATCGAACCATCCCTCTTTACCTGAAAATGTTGATTAAAAAACTCATTGCGGCTCGGGGGTCGCCCCTTCCTCCGATTCGAGCGTCACGATTCCCGCGCGCTCGAACGCATGGTAGATCCGGTTCTTCTCCAGATCCACCTTGAGCTGAAACAGGGTTTCCCGACATTTCAGATAGATATCGAATCCAATGAGCAGCATCTCGTCGATGCGGCTCTCCAGGTCCAGCAGATCCGCATAGGCGCTGTCACCGGTCAATTCTTTTTTCAGGGTCTCGCGGATGATGGGCTTCAAGGCGAGGATGAAAACAGTGGCCTGGCCCGGTGAAAAGGCCTGGACGGCGCGAATCCGGATGATTGGATCCAGAGCCTCGGCCTGCGTTTGCGCATCGGCCCCCTCCAGCAAGGCGGTAAAGGCCGCTTTCAGGCCGCTGAAGGTGGTCTGCCCCACCGGGTTGGCGAAGGGATCTTTCTGGGATTTCAGGAAACGGGCGGTGTCTTCCGGATAGGTGGCGGCGACGAGTTCAAACCATTTTTTGACGATGGCGGACTGCTGCGCCGCCACGCGCTCAATCAGTTTCATCAGTTGCGGCTCCAGCCGGCCAAGTGCTTGTTGCGCAGATGTCCGAAGTAGACATTATTTCATGTTGAACTGGCATGTTAGGAGGAATCCCCAAGATTGGTTCGAGGTGCATTTTTTTAAACGACTTGTTCGATGGTGTCAAGGACAATTAGACATCCGGCGGGGGTTCAGCCGGGTTGGCCATACGCTTTTTTCCACGGATTATCAATCGTTTGCTGAACACCCACCAGCGCTTTATACAAAGCCCCCACCGCCAGCTCGGCACAGTGGAAATGATCTTCGGGCAGGGTCTCCAGGTAGGTCGCCACCGCCTCGGGGGTCACTTCCCAGGCCGCCAGCACCGGTTTCCCCTCGATCATCGCCACCACGGTGTTGGCACAGGCGTTGGTGTGCAGGCAGCCATCGGTTTCGTAGGCCGCGTGGGCGATGATCCCGTCACGGACCACGAGAAACATTTCGATGGTGTCGCCACACTCACCGGTGTTCTTGCCGTAACCATCCGGCTGAGAAAGCCTTTCCCGTTTGTCTGAGCGAAAGGCCATCTCGAGAAAATGCAGGGAGTGGGTCTGCCAAAAATCGCCGGGAGCTGAATCCATGAATCGTCTCCAAGGAAAAGTGGTCCGCCATCGCCAAGGAACCGTCACGATAGAAGAGGCCCCATCGCTTGTCAATCATCCATTCGGCGTCCGCGCCGGGATTGAATGAACCCGGTCGCCAGCATCTTTTCGCGCAGGGTGTTGCGATGAATGCCGAGAATAGCGGCGGCCCGACCGCGGTTTCCCCCGGCCTGGGCCAACGCCCGGCGGATGAGCTGCCCCTCGAATTCCATCCGTTCCGCGCGGAGAGATTTGATGGGCGGCGCCCCCGGTTCGCAGATGATGGCATCGCGCAGGACCTGAAGGTCGTCGAAAGTCGAATCATCGCAGAGGGTGTGCAACCGCTCCACGCTGTTGCGCAACTCCCGAACGTTGCCCGGCCACCGGTAGTCGACCAGCAGGCGCCGGATCGCCCGGGAAATCGGCCTGGCGCAGAGCCCGGTACGATCGCACCACTCGGCGGTGAAGTAATCGGTGAGCAACGCCACGTCGGCGCCCCGCTCCCTCAACGGCGGGAGCCAAAGCGGCAGCACGTTGAGCCGGTAATATAGATCCAGGCGCAGGTCGCCGGCTTCCAGCATTTGCCCCGGATCGCGGTTGGTGGCGGCGATGAAGCGCACATCGGCCCGGGTGCGCCGGTCTCCGCCGAGACGCTGAAACTTCCTGTCCTGGAGAACCCGCAGCAGCTTGGCCTGCAAATCACGGCTCAGCGTATCGATGTCGTCGAGGAACAGCGTGCCGCCATCGGCGGCTTCCAAGCGGCCGCGGCGGTCCTGGTAGGCACCGGTGAAAGCCCCGCGACGATGGCCGAAGAGTTCGCTTTCCACCAGACCGGTTGGGGTATCGGCACCGTGGAAAATGATGAAAGGGCCCTGCCGGCGGGGACTGTAGCGATGAATCGCCCGGGCCGCCAACTCCTTTCCGGTCCCGGTCTCGCCCTGGATCAGAACATTGCTGTCACTGGTGGCCATCCGGCGGATGCGCGCGAAGACCCGCTGCATGACGGCGCTGCTTCCCACCATCTGGCCGCAGGTCGGCACCGGCGGGGTTCCGGCCTGCGGCGGCATCAAAGCGCGCCGCAGGATACGTTGGGCGTCGGGGGCATGGACGGGGACCACGGCGGTCGCCGTTGCTGAAGAAGCGGGGGACCCGCGGTCGCCGTTGAAAATCATCACCGCCCGCAGGTTCCGACGTTTCTCCAGCCTCAACGGGAGAAACAGCAGGGGGTCGGCCACCACGGCGCCGACGGGATTATGACACAAGAGATCCCTGGCGCCCTCCAGCGTCCCGGCATACAGGGCGGGACGAAGGCTCGGCAGAAGCGGCTTGACATGGCGGCGCAACCCCGCGTCGGCCACTGCCACGAGAATCCAAGGATCGTCTTTGACCATTGGTCCACCAGCGGCAGAATCAGTTCAACGAGCACCGCCGGTGGCGCACCGTGCCAAATTTTCCTTTCCACTAAAAGCGCAAGGAAGTTCCATCAGGCTTCGATGGTTGGCACAGAGGGGATGTTACCGGATGGAAATCCTAAGAGGCTTCGGCTTGTTCCATTGCCGGCCTGCTGGCGCCACCGGCCAAAACGCGACTAAATGAACACACAAGCAGTGGATAGTCAACCCCAAAGGACAGGCGTCAACCCGGGGCCAAAAGAAAACGACCAATCAGTCGGCGTTCTGATTGGTCGTTCCAAGGAGGAGAACAGATGATGGTGTTGGTTTTGTAAGTTTCAATAAGCAACATCCTTGCCAACCATCTCAAAAAACGCTATGCATTTATTAACCATCCGGAATCAATCAATAAAAATTTTTATATCGAGAATTCAACCCTACTTTACCCGTCAGGGTGGCGCCGTTTTTCCACTCTCTTGACCGTCGGAGGTTTATGATTCTGAACACTCCAGGAGGGCCAATCACCCTAAAAATCAGCATTCTTATATAAAATCAGATTATTACGGCGAAACCAGGTTGGTTCATTTTTTTGAACCGCCACCTGCCGAAATCCCGGCTCAATCCCTTTACCCCTTGATATCAAACGGAAAAATAGGCTTTCGGTCTCGTGAACCCTCGCCTTCCCGTCACCCCGATCGCCCTGGCGCTTGCCGTGTCGGTCATTGCCTTGCCACCGTCTTCAGGAGGCGCCGAACGGCAAAGGGGCAACCATGGCCCGGATGAATCCATCGGGCCCCCGCCGTCCCCAGCTTCCGCCACTGCCCAGCGATGGTTTCCAGACTGTCCGCGAAGGGCGGCATGTGGCGGTTCGCCCCGAAAAAACGGCAACCGAAGGCCAGGTCTCCCACGGCGGCATGCCCCGAGGCGGTGAGCACGGTGAGGGAGCCGGCGGTGTGCCCCGGGGTATGCAGAACCCGTGCCTCGACGCCATACCCCCTCAGGTCCAGTTCGTGTTCCACGATGATCTCCGGAATCACGGGATCGAAGCGATAGAGGCTTGCGACCATCGGCGGGTGCCGTTGCCCGAAAGCGATCAACCGCCGGCTGAACTCCCCGGTACCGGGGGGCAGCACGATGCGCCCCGCTTTGAGCAGCGGCGCTTCGGCGGCATGAACGGCCACCGGGCAGCCACAGCGCTCTCGGATCGCCGCCAGGCTGCCCACGTGATCAAAGTGGACGTGGGTGACCACGATGAGGCGGATGTCCCCGGGCCCAATGCCCAGGCGTTTCAATCTGCGGAAAAAAGTGCCTTGACGGCCTCGGCACCCCGCATCCACCAGGACCCACCGGCGCGGGTGGCCCATGAGATAGCAGTTGGTGATGCCCAGGCGGATGCGGTGAACGGTTTCCGAAATCATGGTGCCTCCCTGTCATCATGGTTACAGTGGATAACCCGAAAATCGGGTTGATCCTAGCCCACGGACGGCCATTGGATCAAGGCCGAGGGCGGATCTGCTTGACAAGGGGCGCCGGCTGTTCAATGTTTCACAACGATTTCAGCGGGTAACTACCCTTTTTCACCCCGACCCCTCGACCGTTCCCCGGTCGGTGTCGGACAACCCCTACTCAACGCCCGGTTTCTTCGCAGCCCATCGTTATGGCCGCCGGTTCCTACGAAACCCGGGATTCCGGACGTTGAATCATGAGATCGGATCAGGAGGACCGATGACCGCCAGCGCCGAGACTTTCGAATTCAAGACCGAAGTCAAGCAACTGCTCAAACTGATCGTCAACTCGCTCTACTCCAACCGGGACATCTTTCTCAGAGAGCTGATTTCCAACGCCTCGGATGCCATCGACCGGTTGCGTTTCGCCGCCCAGACCCGGCCGGAACTGATCGACGATGACATCGGGTTCCGCATCCGCCTGATTCCCGACGGCATCCGCCAGACCTTGACCATCGCCGACAACGGCATCGGCATGACCCGTGAGGAGGTCATCGCCAATATCGGCACCATCGCCCAGAGCGGCACGGCCGCTTTCATGGAAGCCCTGGACCGGGCCAAGGCCCAGGCCGACGGACTGTCACCGGAGCTTATCGGTCAGTTCGGCGTCGGCTTCTACAGCGCGTTCATGGTGGCCGAAAAGGTGGAGCTGATCACCCGGGCCGCCGGCAGCGACACCGCGGTGCGCTGGGAATCCCATGGCGATGGCACCTATCTCATCGAGGAAGCCTCCCGCCCCGAACGCGGCACCACCATCACGTTGCACCTGCGCAAGCGGGAAAAGGACGAAAAGGATTACACCGACGCCTGGGTGATCCGGGATATCGTCAAGCGCCACTCGGATTTCATCTCCTATCCCATCGTGATGGACGTGGAGCGGGTCGAACCGATTCCCGAAGCCGAGCAGCTCAAGGACAAGGACGGCAAGCCCATGGGGGAAACCACCCGCAAGGTGGTACGTGAAGAGACGTTGAACTCCATGAAGGCCATCTGGGCCCGGCCCAAGGACGAGGTCACCGACGAAGAGCACAAACAGTTCTACCAGCACCTCACCCGGGACTGGAAGGACCCCCTGGAACGGCTGCACATGAAATTCGAGGGCGCCACCGAGTACACGGCCCTGCTGTATATTCCCTCCCAGGCGCCCTTCGACCTGTTTCATCCCGAGCGCCACCACGGCGTCCATCTCTACTGCAAACGCGTCTTCATCATGGAGGACTGCCAGGAGCTGCTGCCCGAGTACTTCGGCTTCGTGCGGGGGGTGGTGGACGCCCCGGACCTGAATCTCAACGTCTCCCGCGAGATCCTCCAGCACGATCCCCTGGTGCGCAACATCCGGCGCAACCTCGTCAAACGTCTCTTCGAGGTCCTCGGCAAGATGGAGCCGGCCAAATACGAAACGTTTTACAAGGAATTCGGCCAGATGCTCAAGATCGGCGTCCACACCGACCACGAGAACCGGACCAAGGTGGCCGAGCTGATCCGCTATCCTACCACCACCAGCAACGGCGAGTTGGTGTCGCTGAAAACCTACGTCGAGCACATGAAGCCGGATCAAAAAGAGATCTACTACATCACCGGCGACAACCTCGATGTCCTGCGCCACAGCCCCCACCTGGAGCAACTGAAGGAAAAGGGCTACGAGGTGCTGCTCATGGCCGATCCCATCGACGAATGGGTGGTACAGGCGTTGCCCGAGTACGACGGCAAAAAACTGGTGAGCGCCGAGAAGGGAGACCTGGCCCTGGATGACGCCGAGGCCGCCAAGTCCGAGGACTTCGATCCCCTCTTCGCCTTCCTGCGCACCCATTTGGAGGACAAGGTCAAGGAGGTGCGCCGCTCGACCCATCTCAAGGAATCGGTGGCTTGCCTCTCCGGGGACGCCCAGGATCTGTCGGCCTACATGGAAAAGATTCTCAAAGCCTCCGGCCAGCCGGTGCCCGAGGTCAAACGAGTGCTGGAACTGAACCTGGCGCATCCGGTGGTGACCGGGATCAAAACCCTGTATGACAAGGACCGCCAGGACGCGCGCCTCAAGGATTACGCCCGGCTGCTTTACGATCTGGCGCTGGTGGGGGAAGGCGGCAAACTGGAAAACCCGGCCTGGTTCTCCCAGAAGGTGGGGGCCCTGATGGCCGGCGCCCTGGAATCTCAAATCTGAGATGTGACCTCTCAAATGGATCGGATTCGACGGCGCTGCCGCCGAATCCGATCCCGGGGGTGCGATGATCCGCTGGATTCTGGGCCTTCTCGGCTTGCTTTACGTCATCAGCCCCGTTGATCTGCTCCCCGACACGATGGTCCTGCGCGGCTGGATCGACGATCTTTTCGTTCTCTACCTGCTCTACCGTTACTACCTCAAACCCTTTCTCGGCGCCCGCCAGAGTTTTCGCCGGAGCAGTCCCCGAGCCGACGACACCACCGGCACGGGGTCGCGGACCGACGCAAACGCCCAGGACCCCTATCGGGTGCTGGGCCTGTCCGCCGACGCCACGGCCGAGGAGATCCACCGGGCCTACCGCCAACTGGCCGCCAAGTATCATCCGGACAAGGTGGCGCACCTGGGCGAAGAGTTTCGCCGCCTCGCCGAACAGCGGTTCAAGGAAATCCAGGCCGCCTACCAGACGCTCAAGCAACGCCGCCGGCTCTGAGATGCCCCGCGTCTCAATGCGAAGCCGCCTCGGCGTCCAGGCCGGAACCGGCTTTCCGGCAAGCAGCCGCCAGACCCGCGGCGCGGTCGGAAAAAATCCAGTCCGTTCCCCGCCGGATCTCCCGATACAGTCCCTTCTCGCTGTTCACCATGCCGCAACCCACCTGCTGTCCCCAGTGCTGGTGCCGTTTCATCGTCTTGTTGCCCACCAGGAGGAAATGTCCGCAAACGCCACCGTAACCGCGGGCCAACGCCAGCCGGCTGGACGTCTTCACATCGGCCCAGGCGATGGGCAGCATTGCCCGGAGGGGGCTGAAACCGCAGTAGGCGAACATGCCCGGATCGAGGCTGAGCAGATGATATGCGTCCACCGGGCGCAAGGGGGCCAGGGTGGCCGCCAGAATCCCCATCTGGGTGTGAAACCGGCGGTAGGGCTCGGCCTTGATTTCGATCATCAGGTGCCGACGACCGCCGTAGCGCGCCACCACCTCGGCCAGAGTGGCCAGGGGCGGAAAAAACGACCGGGCCTCGGCCAAACGCAAATCGGCCAATCGGCGTGACACCCCGGCCATGCGGCCCAGATCCGGATCGTGAAACACCACCGGTTGCAGATCGGCGGTCCACCGCAGGTCGAGTTCCAGCCCCCATACATTCGCCCGGTCGGCCCGGTCGAAGGCGGCCAGGGTGTTTTCAAAAACACGCCGGTTGTCGTATTCGCCCCGGTGGGAAACGATGCGCGCGGCGGCCAGGCGATCCGGGAGCGGCGGAGCAACGGCGCAAACGCGCACGTAGCGATCCGCCAAGCGCTGGAAGGCCGTTTCCATCCATTTTCTCACCGCTCGCCGCATTCCCCGGTCAGGGGGTGGCGTGCCGGCGCCGCGGTTGGTTTCCATGGTCAGGTCACCCACCGCCGGAACGATACCGGCTCAAGCCGGCTTCCGTCCCTGGCGAAACCCGAAAAGCAGATAAACGATGAAGCCGACGAAGGGAACGCCGGCCACCACCACCCAGAGGACCTTGCGGCCCGGAGAGCCGAACTCCTTCTGGATGCTGTCCACCAGCGCCCAGATCGTTGCGAAAAAAAACGGCACCACCAGAGCCAGAAAGGTCGAGAGGGTTTTCAGATCCATCCCACCGTTATCCTTATTATCCGCCGAGCTGGTCGGCGATGTTCAAGATGGTTTCGGCGTAGGGTTTGCTGTAGTTGTAGCGCAGAATGACCCGGTAGCGCTGGTCCCGGGCCATCCCGGGACGCCAGCGGTGGTGGCGCAGGTAATTTCCCACCGAGGCAATGGCATCGGTGTGGTTGAACAGGTCCACGCGACCGTCCCCATCGCCGTCCAGTGCCAAGCGGAGGGCGTTGCTCGGCATGAACTGACAGATGCCCATGGCCCCGGCGTAGGAGCCGGGGACGGTCAGCGGATCGATTCCCTCCCGGGCCGTAAACCGCAGAAAAGCCTTCAGCTCCTCGTAAGCCCAGGCGGACTTGGCGTCGGCCTTGGCGGCAAACCGGTCGGAGGAAATCCGACGCTCCGGGGGAATTTGCTCCCAGAACCGCTGGCGCACCGCCGGATCGGACAGCGCCGCCATGGTCGAAAGGGTGCTGAGGACCCGTCGGTTGCCGGTGTAGGTCCCCAGGCGGGTCTCCACGAGCAAAATCCCCGTGATCACCTCGGAAGGGACACCGTGGGCCGTCTCGGCCGCCGCCAGGGCGTCGCTGTGTCGCGCCATGTAGCGTCGGGCCCGTTCGATGGCTTCGGGGGCGGCAAACTGACCGTAGTTGAGCCGCCCTTCGCTGTGAACGAAAAACAGCGCCACCCCCTCGGTTTCGAAAACGCTCCCGGGATCATCGTAAAGGGCCTGGACCTGCTCGGCGGCAAACCCCTCGGCCACCAGGCGGGCGGACAAGCCGGAAAACGGGTTGTCCGCCGATGCCGGGGGCGGATTTATCCCCGTCAGGCTCAGGCAGAGGAGAAAACCGATGACCGTGGCTGTGGGACGAAAACGGATCATAACGACTCCAATGTGCCGGGAAATAAACCGGCCAGCAAGGTTCCTGTTGATTTTATCACCCACAAATTGGCATGCTAACGTCCTTGGTGTCAATTGAAGTCCACCTTCGACGGCGACGACTGCCCATGAGCCGAAAGACCGAAAAAACCGTTTACACTTGCCAGCAGTGCGGCCACACCAGTCCCAAGTGGCTGGGCCGCTGCCCGGAATGCGGCCAGTGGGACACCCTGGTGGAAGAGGTGGTGCCAACGGCGGCGGCCCGTCCAGGAATGCCCGTGGTCGAGGCTGCCGTTCCCGTGCCCATCGACACGGTGAGCGTCTCGGAGGAGTTTCGCCTCCCCACCGGCATCGGCGAGCTGGACCGGGTCCTGGGCGGCGGGGTGGTGCCCGGGGCCTTGGTACTCATCGGCGGGGATCCGGGTATCGGCAAGTCGACGTTGATGCTCCAGACCCTTCACGGGCTGGCTGCCGCCGGTCGGAAGGTGCTCTATGTCTCCGGCGAGGAATCGATCCGCCAGATCCGGCTCCGCAGCCAGCGGCTGGGGACCCTGGCCCCGGGGCTGCTGGTGGTCTCGGAAATCGATGTGGCCGCCGTTTTGGCCATGGTGGAAAAGCACCGGCCCGACGTACTGGTCATCGACTCGATCCAGACCATGTTCAGCACCGAACTCTCCTCGGCCCCGGGCAGCGTCAGCCAGGTGCGCGAGTCGGCCCTGCGCCTGATGCTGATGGCCAAGCGCTCCGGCACGCCGGTCTTTCTGGTGGGGCACGTCACCAAGGACGGCAGCCTGGCCGGACCGCGCCTGCTGGAGCACATGGTGGACACGGTGCTGTATTTCGAGGGCGACGGCAACCATGTCTACCGGATCCTGCGGGCGGTGAAAAACCGTTTCGGCTCCACCAACGAGATCGGGGTTTTCGAAATGAACACCCGGGGCCTAATTGAAGTGGCCAATCCCTCGGCGGTGTTCCTGGCCGAGAGGCCCGAGGCGGCCCCCGGGTCGGTGGTCACCGCCGCCATGGAAGGCACCCGCCCGATCCTGGTGGAAATCCAGGCCCTGGCCACCGGCACCCCTTTGGGCACCCCGCGACGCACCGTGCTGGGCCTGGACCGCAACCGGGTGGCCCTGCTCACTGCGGTGCTGGAAAAAAAAATCGGCCTGCCCCTCATGGGCCACGATGTTTTTCTCAACGTGGCCGGCGGCGTCCGCATAGACGAACCGGCCGTGGACCTGGCCGTAATCTCGGCGGTGGCCTCCAGCTTTCTGGACAAACCGGTGATCGGACAAACCGTGGTGCTGGGGGAAGTGGGGCTCACGGGCGAGGTGCGCGCAGTGAGCCAACTGCAGCTACGCCTGCTCGAGGCGGCCAAGATGGGCTTTACCCGCTGCATTGTGCCCGCCGGCAGTCGGCGCCGGATCGAGGCGCCCAAAGGCATTACCATCCAGGCAGTGCGTCAGGTGGCCGAGGCCATGGAGGTACTCTTCTGACGGTGCAGTGGCGACTCATCCCATTCATTTTCATTGACTTTTTAGATAGTTGAGGCTATGACACGACCCACTTCAGGCGGCAATCGCTGGGCGGACCACTACACCCGCAAGGCCAAGCAGGACGGCTACGCGGCTCGCTCGGTGTACAAATTGGAGGAAATCCAGGCCCGCCACCGGATTCTTCGGCCGGGTGACCGAGTCCTGGACCTGGGTTGCGCCCCGGGAAGCTGGCTCGTGTTCGCCGCCCGGATCGTCGGCCCCCAAGGCAGGGTGGTGGGCCTCGACCTGAAGCCGGTGACCATCGCCTTGCCGGCCCAGGTATGCACTCTGGTGGCGGACTTGCGGAATTCCGAATCGGTGGGAGAAGAAATTGGAGCGGACGGTTTCGACGTCGTTCTGAGCGACATGGCCCCTTCCACCACCGGCAACCGCACCACCGACGCAGCCCGATCCTTCGATTTGGCCATGTCGGCCCTGGAGGTGGCCCGCACCCGGCTCAGATCCGGCGGCGGCTTCGTGTGCAAAATTTTCCAGGGACCGGATGCCAAACTTTTCGAGGCGGCCGTGCGCCGGCTTTTCCCGGAAACACGTCTTTTCAAACCGCAGAGCAGTCGCAAGGCCAGCAGGGAAATTTTCGTCATCGGCAAAGGGAAACGACAGGAGGAATGATTCATGTCCGGACATAACAAGTGGTCGACCATCAAACATAAGAAGGCCGCCACGGACGCCAAGCGCGGCAAAATTTTCACCAAACTGATCAAGGAAATCACCGTGGCGGCGCGCATGGGCGGCGGCGATCCCAACGCCAATCCGCGCCTGCGGCTGGCCTTGATCAACGCTCGAACCGAAAACATGCCCAAGGAAAACGTCGAGCGGGCCATCAAAAAGGGCACCGGCGAACTGGAGGGGGTCAGCTACGAAGAGGTGACCTACGAGGGGTACGGACCCGGCGGAGCCGCGGTGATGGTGGAATCGCTCACCGACAACAAGAACCGCACCGTCGCCGAGGTGCGCCACTGCTTCACCAAGTGCGGCGGCAACCTCGCGGCGGCGGGAGGGGTCGCCTATCTTTTTGAAAAGAAGGGCGATATCACCGTATCCAAATCAGAAGCGGACGAGGACCGCCTCATGGAGATCGCCCTGGAGGCCGGCGCCGAGGACGTGCGCGACGAGGACGACACCTGGGAGGTGATCTGCGCCCCGGCCGACTTCGAGACAGTGCGCGGTGCCATTGAAGCGGCGGGAATCGATATCGCTGAAGCCGAGGTCACCATGCTGCCGGCCAGCTACACGGCCCTGGAGGGCAAGGAAGCTGAGCAGATGGTGCGGCTGATGGACATGCTCGAAGACAACGATGACGTTCAGAAGGTGTACACCAACGCCGATATCCCCGATGAGATGGTGGGGTAATCGGTTTCACACGCCGGGTTGTCGGACCAGTTCGCCCTTTCCGACAACCCGCCGTTTCCGCCCCGGCCCATCATCGCCTCAGCCCACCAGTCCGTGGCGCTCGCGCATGAAGGCGTAGACCAGAGCCGACACCTCGCGGATGACATCGCCGCGATCCCGCATCCAGCCGCCGTAGTCCTTGGCTCGGCGGTCCTTCTGGACGATGCCGATGAACGTATAGCGATGGGTGGCGCCCTGGGCGTCCCTGGCCGCCACGATCCCCATGTCGCCGCAGAGGTGGGCGGTGGAGCCGCTCTTGTGGTAGAGGTCGACGCTGGCCGGCACGACATCCACCCCGTCCTGGATCCGGTTGGGGCTGGGCAACCCCATATAATGCGCTATCTCCTTGATGAAGGGCAACCGGTCCTTGCACATGGCGAACAGGAACCGGCTGTAATCGTGGGCCGATGCCTGGTTGAGATAGGTCCTGCCGTTGCTGGGAATGAACTCGACGATGGCGGTCTGCCGGAAAATCCCGCCCGCGTGGCGCTTCAACACCCGCTCCACCTCGAGCGGCCGCTCCCTGGCGGGGCGCTCGGCGCCGACGCGATGGATGAAAAAATTCGAGGCCGGGTTGTCACTATGCCGGATCATCGCCTCCAGCTTCGCCCGGATTTGATTGTCGTAGGGGTACTTGCCGCTGTCCTCCAGGTGGCGGAAGAAATAAGCCTGGGCCAGGAACGGCTTGATCATGCTGGCGGCCTGTAGCGGCTTGTCCTCGTTGATGGACACCAGCTTGCTGCCGGTGGTGAAATCATAGACCGACCAGGCAGTGCGTTCGTCGGGAGGGATCCGGCCCGCCCGGCGAAGCTTCTGGATATGGGCGTTGACCTGCCGCCCCAGCGTCGGCTGCCCCGCCACCGCCTCGGGCACCCACAGCCCGCCCCCGATCCCGGCCGCGGCCCCGCCGGCCAGCAGACGCAGGAACATCCTCCGACTCAGCAGTTCTCGCGCGTGTGCATGTGACATAAAGCGTTGACCCCGTTGCCTGTGGAATCCTCCGCATCGCCGCCCACCGGCCACAATCCGGTCGGGCATCACGCTAGGGCAGGATTAGAACATCGGCGGGGACGCCGCGGGCCAGGAACCGGCAACTTACCGAAAGATCGCGATCATGCGCTCCACGGCGGTGTGAGCCGGTCGCCGGATCTCCTCGGGGACTGTCACCCGTCCATCCATCCGCTCCAGGCAGCCGAGCACATCAGCCAATGAAATCAACTTCATGTCCGGACAGACGAGTTTTTCCGAGGCCGCATAAAAGCGCTTGCCCGGATTCTCCTTGGCCAAAGTGTGCAGCAGGCCGATTTCGGTGCCGATGATGAATTCGATTTTATCGGATGCCTTGGCATAGCGCAGCATCCCCGAGGTGCTCAGGGCCGCGTCGGCCAAGGCCACCACCTCGGGCCGACATTCGGGATGGGCCAAAAAAACCGCCCCGGGGTGCGCCCGGCGCGCGTCGGTCACCTCCTGAACGGTGAGCCGGTCGTGGTAGGGACAACAGCCCGACCATGGGATGATCTGCTTGGTGGTCCGCGCCGCCGTGTTCAGGGCCAGGTTGCGGTCCGGTCCCATCAGAAGTCGGTCCGCATCGAGACTCTCCACCACTTCCAGGGCGTTGGCCGAGGTGCAGCAGATCGTCGACAGGGCCTTCACCGCGGCGGTGGAATTGACGTAGGTCACCACCGGGATATCCCCCAGTTCCGCCTTTCGGGCGGTGAGGGCCTCCGGGGTGATCATGTCGGCCATGGGGCACCCGGCTTCGGGACGCGGCATCAGCACCGTTTTTTGCGGCGAGAGGATGGCCGCCGTTTCCGCCATGAAACGGACCCCGCAAAACACGATGGTCTCGGCGTCGGTTGCGGCGGCCCGCCGGCTCAGTTCGAGGGAATCACCGCAGAGGTCGGCCAGGTCCTGGATCTCGGCGGGCTGGTAGTTGTGCGCCAGGATGATGGCGCGGCGCTGACGCTTCAGGGCTTCAATTTGTTTGATCATGGGTCCATCTGAACGATTTCGACCCCCTGGGGGATTTCAAACCGGAACAGGGCGTCGTCTAAGTGGTCGTGAAATATCACATCATTGAGTACGATGCGGGTCTGGTCGCCGTAGGCGTTGAAAGTGGTCACCGCCTCGATGGTGTCGTCGGCGGCGGTGATTTCCAGTTCCACCCGCATCAGGTCCGGCTGCGGGTGGCGCGGCACCAGGGTCAGGCGATGGACGGTCTCCGAGCTTTCCGGATTCAAGGATACATCGAACTGCCGCCGCAACTGGCCGATGTCGGCCAGAAATCCCGCGCCTTTACCGTCACCGAAGAAGGACGGCGCCGCGCCGATCATCACCTGGCGGTCCAGGGGCCGGTAGATCCACAACTTTTCCCCGTCGGTGACGATGGTCTGGGGCTCGGGAGCGGTGTACACCCAGCGCATCTGCCCCGGCCGCCGGATCCAGAGTTGTCCCTCGGCAGTGTCGGTGATGTCCATGGCCTGGAGGGTCGAGACCTGGGCGAAGCGGGCCTCCAGCCCGGCGGCGCCATAGCGCGCCTCCAGCCCGGCAAGAATCGCCTCGACCCCCGGAACCTCTCCGGCGGCTCCACCGGCCGTTCCCATCAGCATCAGCAGCACCAACACCCAACGAAACATCGTCCATTTCTCCTTCGCATGACCGATCTCTACCGCTTCTACGGCATCGCGGTCCCTTTGTAAACCGCCGTTTCCCGGCCCACCGCCGGCGGCCTGGATGAGGGTTTTAAAGAAACCGCGCCAGCTTGTACTTCAGTTGCGCCTCGTCCATGCCGCCGGGCATGTTGGCCACGGGCCGACCGTTGTCGAAGACGTAGATGTAGGGGACGGCGCGGATGTCATAGCGGTCCGAGACCTGTTGGGCCTTGTCCACGTTGATCTTGGCGATGCGCAGCCGCCCCCGGGCTTCGCCGGCCAGGCGCTCGATGATCGGTGCGGTTTTGACGCAGGTCGGGCACCACGGTGCCCAGAAAAAAGCCAGCACCGGCAGGGGCGAGTGGATCACTTCGGCTTCGAAGTTGGCATCGTTGACCAGTTTCGGTCGGCCGTTGCCCAACACCCGAGTGTCGATTTGGCCACCGCAACGGCCGCAGCGGGCCGGCACCCCGATTTTGGCCGCCGGGATCCGGTTGCGGGTACCGCAGTCGCCGCAGCGCAACGTATAGTTGTCCGTGGAAGTCATTGGCGATTTTTTCCTTCTTCGTTCAGGATGAAAGGTTTCAACGGTCAGCCCCCCACCGGTTGCCACCGGATGAATCAACGGGCGTCGGATTCCAAGGGCTGCGTCCCACAACAATAATCCTTTCAAGACGATTGACCATCGTAGAGCTTCAATTTCTGGTGCAACGTCTTGCGCGTGATGCCCAGGCGCCGGGCCGCTTCGCTCTTGTTCCCCCCCGTGGCCTCCAGGGTGCGCAGAATCGCCTGGCGCTCCAGCTCGGAAAGCGGGCCGTCGGGCAACGGGACCGTCTCCGGCGACGGTCCGGTGGGCTCCTGAAAATCGGCTTCGTGGAGGTAGGCTCCCCGGGCCAGCACCACGGCCCGCTCCACGGCGTTGGCCAGCTCCCGCACGTTCCCGGGCCAGCCGTGCCGGACCAGCCGATCCATGGCCCCGGGGGTGAAGCCCTGAATCGGCTTCCGGTTCTTTTCGGCGAAATGCTTCAGGAAATGGGACGCCAGAAGCGGGATGTCCACCGTTCGCTCCCGTAACGGAGGGAGGTGAAGGCCCACCACGTTGAGCCGATAGTACAGGTCCTGGCGGAATGAGCCATCGCCGATCATTTTGCCCAGGTCTCGGTTGGTGGCGGCGATGATGCGCACGTCCACCGCCACGGACTCCTCGCCGCCCACCCGCACCACTTCCCGTTCCTGGATCGCCCGCAGCAACTTGACCTGCATGGTCAGCGGCATCTCGCCCACCTCGTCGAGAAACAGACTGCCGCCGTGGGCCTGGACGATGCGCCCTTCCTTGCGGCGGTCGGCACCGGTGAAGGCCCCCTTCTCGTGGCCGAAGAGTTCGGATTCCAGCAGGGTTTCGGTGATGGCGGCGCAGTTGATTTTCACCAGGGGGCCGTGGCGACGGAGACTGTTCTCGTGAACAGCGGCGGCGATGAGCTCCTTGCCGGTGCCGCTTTCCCCGGTGATGAGCACCGTGGCTTCGGTGGGGGCGACCTGCGCCACCGTTTCCAGCAGTCTGTTCATCGCCGGACTGTGGCCGATGATGTGGCCGCGGTTCAAATCCCGACCCAGGTCGGCCTTGAGCTGTCGATTCTCCGCCTGCAAGCGCAAATGTTCCATGGCCCGCTGCACGGTGAGCCGCAGCTTGTCGAAATCCAGCGGTTTGGTGAGGTAATCATAGGCCCCCTTGCGGATCGCCTCCACGGCGGTTTCCACCGAGGCGTAGGCGGTCATCAGCACCACGGAAATGGCCGGGTTGATGGTCTTGATGCGTTCCAGGGCCTCGATGCCGGACATCTCGATCATGCGCACGTCCATCAGAATCAGGTCGAAGGCCTGTCGCCGCACCGCTTCCACGGCCCGGCCACCATCGTCGGCCTCAACAACCGAGTATCCCCAACTGGCGAGGAGCGTAGCCAGCATGGTGCGGTGGGCGGTATCGTCGTCGACCACCAGAATGTTAGCCGCGGCGGTCATGGTCCCCTCCCAACGGTGAAAAAGGCAGCCGGAGGCGCACGGTGGTGCCGGCGCCGGGCCGGCTGTCGAAGGTTACCGTGCCGCCATGGGCCTCGATGATGTTGTGTACGATGGCCAACCCAAGCCCCGTGCCGGTGGACTTGGTGGTGAAATAGGGGTCGAACACCTGGCTCAGATCTTCGGCGCCGATGCCGGGGCCGGTGTCGACCACTTGGATTTCGATGCCGTTTTCAACCGTTTTCACAAGAACTTGCAGCCGCCCCCCCTCACCCATGGCTTCGATGGCGTTGATGAGCAGGTTCAACAGCACCTGGTGCATCCGTTCGGGGTCCATGGGCACCGGGGCCGCATCGTCGGACGGCACCACCTCCAGCTTGACCCCGGCCTCGGCCGCCCGGGGGCGTACCACCGCCACGGCCCCCTCAATCACCGAACGCACCGGCAGGGGCGTGGGAGAAACGGTCACCGGCCGGGACAACTCGAGCAGTTGACCCACCACCCGATTGAGCCGATCCACCTCACCGATCATGATGGTGGCGATCTTCTCGTCCTCGGGTCGCCCGGGGGAGCGTTGCCGGAAGTAGGTGGCAAACCCCTTGAGGCTGCTCAGGGGGTTGCGGATCTCATGGGCCACCCCGCCGGCCAGGCTACCGATGGCCGCCAGGCGCTCGGAGCGCTTCACCGCCGCCTCCAGGGCCCGCACCTCGCTCAGGTCCTTCAAGAGAAGCATCTTTCCCGCATCGGCACCTTCAGCATCGGCGATCCAGGCGGCATTGACCACCAGAGGAAGATCGCCGCCGCCCGTGGGGCAGGAGACTTCGGTTTCCAGCCGGCTTTGAAGCGGCCCCAGACGGTCGGCCAAGGCGGCCAGGGGCGCTGGCAACGTCTCCGCGGCGGGATGGCCGACCATCCCCGAGGCCGGCTGTTTCAGAAGATCACAGGCCGCCGGGTTGACCGCGGCCACCACCCCGTGGCGGTCCAGCGCCACAAGTCCCACCGGCAGACTTTCCACCAGTCTCTCGGAGAAGGCTCGAATGCGACGCAACGAGGTGCGTGCGGCCCGATAGCCTTCCAGGCGCACCAGGCCGGCGAAACCCGCCGCGGCCGCCACCAGCAGGATCACCGCCATGCCCGCCGCGTGCCGGGTATTGGCCCATCGGGCGGCCTCCACGGCGCTCATGTCCAGACCGACGAAAATCACCAGCCGCTCGGGCGACGGCGGTTCGCCGTGGGGCCAGTTCTGTTCCAGCCAGCGGCGCATCATCTGCGGTCCATGGCGCATGGGCCCGGGATGACGTCCCGAGGGTTCCGGAGCGCCGGCGATGCCGGGCATGAACTTGCGATACACCTCGAAAACCCGCCGCCCCTCGGCATCGCTCACCATGCGCCACGCCTCGGCGCCGCCGGCGGCCACGGCAACCAGGTCCAGGTCCGCGCCGTGCCGGGTGCCCACCCGGTCCGCATCGTTGTGAGCGATGATGCGGCCCTGGTCATCGGTGACCAGGAGGTAAACGATGTCCTCCTGCTGGGCCGTCTCGGCCAGCAGCCGCTGTAGACGGAAGACCCCCGAGGCCATGTGCGCCATCCCGGTGCGGGTGCCGGCCTCGAAGCTGCGGATCAGGGCGGCCCCCTTCTCCAGCAGCAGTTGAATGCTCTGATCCTTCTGGCGGCCGATGTCCATGAAGGTCATCAGGGCCACGACAGGCAGGAGAATCAGCAGAAACCCTCCGGCGGCCCAGAGCCTGCCCGGCGCCGGGAGCTTGGCGTCTGTATCGGTGTGCATATCGGCGTCAAAGCGTTGCAAGTCGGATGCCATCTCCTTCAGGATCAAAAAACCGCCGTTGGTGCGGCCGCGGGTTCTCGCCCGGGTTAAACCGGGTAAAAAATAAACACCCTGGCGCAAGAAGCCACGCTTGCCCGGGTCATTCGGTAACATTTCCGGCTTGCTGCGGGTTACGCCTCACCGGAAGCCACCGGTTTGACGGCGATGTGCAGGGCCATGGTACCGAACATGAAGGTTTGCCAGCGAACCTGGACAAATCCAGCCCGGACCAGGGAGGCGGCCAGGGCTTCCGGTGCCAGGAAGGTCCGGGTCGACTCGGGCAGGTAGGTGTAGGCGCCGCGATCGCCCCCCACCCACTGGCCCATCAGTGGAATGATGCGTTTGAAGTGAAAGCGGATCAGGGGCGCCAGCGGTCCCCGGGGCGGCGTGGTGTCCAGGCAGACCAGGCGCCCTCCGGGCTTGAGGACCCGGAACTGCTCGGCGAAGAGGCGGTCCGGGGCGGTGACGTTGCGCACCAGATAGCCGGAAACCACCGCATCGAAGCGGGCCGCGGCGAAAGGCAGGGTCAAGGCATCCGCCGCGCACCAGGACATCCGGTGTCCTCCGGGAGACCGGCGGCCCACCGCCATCATCTCCGGCGTGAAATCGGCCGCCACCACATCCAGACGGGGAAACCGCGCCCTGGCGGCCAGGGCGATGCCACCGGTGCCGGCGCCGATGTCCAGCAGCCGGCCTTCCGGCGGCGGGGCGGCCAGCGCCACCACCCGGCGGCGCCATCGCCGGTCGCGCCCCAGGGTCATGATGGCATTCATCAGATCGTAGCGCCCGGCAATACGACCGAACATGGCGCGCACGAAGCGTGCCTTTTCCTCCGACGGGGGCAAATCAAGATGTTGATGGATTGGGGGCAACGGTTGGCTCCGGTGTTTAAAGTTTGAAATCGAAAATGCGATTGATCGCTCCGATCCGTCCAACCGGTCGGATGTTTCCAGGCGCCGTCATCCCCCGTGCCGCACTCTTCCCACACCCCCGGCACCCTTGATTCTTGTTGGGGCCTCTGTTATGCACCCGGCGATATCAGTGCGCCTTTGGTGCCATCATTCCCCTTGCGAAGGGACATCGCTGATGCTCATCACCGAGATTCTGGCCCGCAACGCCCGCCTCTACGGCGCCGAAACCGCCCTGGTGGAACGGGACCCGGGGGCGGGCCGGCGCCTGGAAATCACCTGGCGCCAGTTTGACGACCAGGCCAATCGTCTGGCCCAAGCCCTGCGTGACCGCGGTGTGGTCAAGGGCGACCGGGTAGTCCATCTGATGACCAACTGCCTGGAATGGCTGCCGATCTATTTCGGCATCCTCCGCACCGGGGCCTGGGCCGTGCCGCTGAACTTTCGTTTCGTGGCCGCCACCATCGCCCGCTGCGTCGCCACCGCCGAGGCCAAAGCCCTCATCTTCGGTCCGGAGTTTATCCAACGCATCGAAGAAGTCAAAGCCTCTCTTGACGAAACGGTAGAAACCTACATCTTCGTCGGTCCCGGGGCGCTGCGGCCTTCCTGGGCCCTGGACTACCTTGCCTTGCAGGACCGGTATCCGGCCACCGACCCGGCGGTGGACCTGTCCATCATCGACGACGCGGCCCTCTACTTCACCTCCGGCACCACCGGCACGCCCAAGGCGGTGCGCCTGACCCACCGCAACCTCGAAGCAGCCTGCTACCTGGAAAACGCCCACCACCGCCAGAGCCACCAGGACAACTTCCTGTGCATTCCGCCCCTGTATCACACCGGCGCCAAGATGCACTGGTTCGGCAACTTCATCGTGGGCGCGCGCAGCGTGATCCTCAAGGGCATCGAGCCGCGCTGGATCCTGGAGGCCATCAGCGAGGAAGCGGTCACCGTGGTCTGGCTGCTGGTCCCCTGGGCCCTGGACATCCTGTTTGCCATCGAAAGCGGGGAGGTCAAACTGTCACAATTCCGCCTGGACCAATGGCGCCTGATGCACATCGGCGCCCAGCCGGTGCCGCCCAGCCTAATCCGGGAATGGCGCCGAATGTTTCCCCATCACCAGTACGACACCAACTACGGCTTAACGGAAAGCACCGGCCCCGGCTGCGTGCACCTGGGCATGGAGAACGGGCACAAGGTAGGGGCCATCGGCCGGCCCGGGTTCGACTGGGAGTTTGCCATCGTGGACGAAAAACATCGCCCGGTAACTCCCGGAACCCCCGGCGAGCTCATCGTTCGCGGTCCTGGCGTGATGAAGGAATACTACCGCAACCCCGAGGCCACCGCCGAAGTCCTGGTGAACGGGTGGCTGCACACCGGGGATGTGGCGCGCCTGGACGAAGACGGCTTCATCTGGCTGGTGGACCGCAAGAAAGACATCATCATCACCGGCGGAGAGAACATCTTCCCGGTGGAGATCGAGGATTTTCTCCAGAATCATCCCGCCGTGGCCGACGTGGCGGTGATCGGCCTGCCCAGCTTGCGCCTGGGCGAAATCGCCACGGCGGTGGTCAAGGTCAAACCGGGTCACAGCGTCAGCGCCGAGGCCCTGGCCGAATTCTGCCAGCCCTTGGCCCGCTTCAAACGACCGCGGCGGTACATCTTCGCCGACGTGCCGCGCAATCCCACCGGCAAGATCGAAAAGCCCGAACTGCGCAAGCGCTACGGCGGCAAGAGCGCCAGTTTCAAACTGGACGATTGAGACGTTCCGGAGCGACGGACGTAAAAAGGCCCGCTCACCTCATGATGAGCGGGCCTCTTTAATTTCAACGGCCGGAATTATTTCTTCTCTTCCTTGACCTCTTCGAAGTCGGCGTCCACCACGTCGTCGGCGCCGCTCTGGCCGGTCTGTCCACCGGAAGCGCCGGCATCGTCCGCCCCGCCTCCAGCCCCTGCGCCGCTTGAAGCCTGCTGATACATCGCTTCGGCCAGCTTGTGGGATGCCTGGGTCAATTCGTCGCTCAGCCGACGGATCTCTTCGGCGTTGTCGCTTTCCATGGCCTTCTTGAGCGGACCGATGGCGGCCTCCACCTTGTTGCGGGTCTCGGCATCCACCTTGTCACCCAGGTCCTTGAGGGATTTCTCCGTGCTGTAAATCAAGGCGTCGGCATGGTTGCGGGCCTCCACCAGGTCTTTTTTCTTCTTGTCCTCGTCGGCATGGGACTCGGCCTCACGGATCAACCGATCGATCTCTTCCTTGCTCAAGCCGGAAGAAGCCGTAATCTTGATCGACTGCTCCTTGCTGGTGGCCAGGTCCTTGGCTGAAACGCTTACAATGCCGTTGGCGTCGATGTCGAAGGTTACCTCGATCTGGGGCACGCCCCGGGGTGCCGGCGGAATTCCCACCAACTCGAAACGGCCCAGGGTCTTGTTGTCCCCCGCCATCTCCCGCTCGCCCTGGAGCACGTGGATCGATACCGCCGGCTGGTTGTCGGCGGCGGTGGAAAAAATCTGGCTCTTGCGCGTCGGGATGGTGGTGTTCTTCTCGATCAGTCGCGTCATCACGCCGCCCAGGGTCTCGATGCCCAGGCTCAACGGGGTGACGTCCAGCAGCAGGACATCCTTGACATCGCCCTTGAGCACGCCGCCCTGGATGGCCGCGCCCATGGCCACCACCTCGTCCGGGTTCACCGAACGGTTGGGGGTCTTGCCGAACAGATTCTTGACCCGCTCCTGCACCGCCGGCATACGGGTCATGCCGCCCACCAGGATCACCTCGGCAACCTCGCTGGCGCTGAGGCCGGCGTCCTTGAGGGCCATGCGGCACGGGCCTTCCAGCTTGTTGAGGAGATCGGCGCACAGACCCTCGAGCTTGGCCCGACTCATCTTGACGTTCAGATGCTTGGGGCCGGAAGCGTCCGCGGTGATGAAGGGAAGGTTCACGTCCGTCTCCATGGAGCTGGAAAGCTCCATTTTGGCCTTTTCAGCCGCTTCCTTGAGCCGCTGGAGCGCCATCTTGTCCCGCCGCAGATCGATGCCCTGGTCCTTTTTAAACTCGTCGGCCAGGTAATCCACCAGCAGCAGGTCGAAGTCTTCGCCGCCCAGATGGGTATCCCCGTTGGTGGACTTAACCTCGAAAACCCCTTCTCCGATTTCCAGGATGGAGATGTCGAAGGTGCCGCCGCCAAGATCGAAGACGGCAATCTTCTCCTCCTTGCGCTTGTCGAGACCGTAGGCCAGGGAGGCGGCCGTGGGCTCGTTGATGATCCGCAGGACGTTGAGACCGGCGATCTTGCCCGCGTCCTTGGTCGCCTGACGCTGGCTGTCGTTGAAGTAGGCCGGCACGGTGATCACGGCATCGGTCACCGGTTCGCCCAGGTAGTCCTCGGCGTACTTCTTGATGTAGGCCAGCACGAAGGAGCTGATTTCCGCCGGACTGTGCGTCTTGCCGCGCAGGTTGATGCGTACGTCCCCGTTGGACGCCTCCTCGATTTTGAACGGTAGAATCTTGACGTCACTCTGAACCTCGGGCGAGGAAAACTTGCGGCCGATCAGCCGTTTGACCCCGAAAACGGTGTTTTCCGGGTTGGTGATCGCCTGGCGCTTGGCGATCTGCCCCACGAGGCGCTCACCGCTTTCGGTGACGGCCACGATGGACGGTGTGGTGCGGCCGCCGTCCGGGTTGGTGATCACCTTGGCCTCCTTGCCCTCCATGACGGCCACGCAGCTGTTGGTCGTGCCCAGGTCGATTCCGATGACTTTCCCCATTTCTTCCTCCTTGAACAATATGCTGAAATCCGGTGGAACGACTTTTACGATTGGGCTTCGGTCGCATCCGCGCCCGGAGAGGTCTCACCGTCCTTGGCGCCCGCCTTTGCCACAACCACCATCGCGGGCCGCAGCAGGCGGTCGTGGATGGTATATCCTTTCTGCATCTGCCGGAGAACGACATTCTCCGGCACTTCATCACTTAATTCCTGCATCATGGCCTGGTGATACGCCGGGTCGAAGACTTCCCCCTCGGCTTCGATGGCCGACACCCCGAAGCGCTCCAGGAGCTTGTGAATCTGTTTGAGGGTCAAATCCAGCCCTTCCCGCAGCCCCTTCTCGTTTTGCGCCTCGGCCGGCACCGCCAGAGCCCGCTCCAGGTTGTCGATGATGGGCAGCAGCTCTTTTAGCAGCGTTTCATTGGCGAACTTGCGGTACTCCTGGCTCTCACGGGTGGCGCGTTTCTTGAAATTCTCAAACTCCGCGCTGACGCGCAGCAATCGGTCGTAGTTGTCCCGGGCTTCGTTTCGAGCCGTCTCCAGCAAGGCGCCGAGATCTTCGGCGGCCGCGCCGGTCTTGCCCGGAGCGCCGTTTTCCGGAGATGGCGGCGCAGAAGAAACGTTTTCGTCCACCGAACCATCGTTATTTTTCAATCCGGATGCGGTGTTGTTTTTTGGCTCTGTCGTATCTTTACCCATCGCTCCAACATCTCTTCCAGTTTTTTAGAATAATAAGGGTTGCGGTGCAAACAATCGCTCAGACGATAATACCCGTTGCCTTGATGTCAAGCGAATGGCATCCACTTAATCGACTTAAAACATTTCGAAAGTCGCCGCTTTGCACCGCGTTGGCAAGGGTCGCAATCACCGGGCGCAAGTTCATCGTCCCCCGGAGCGACCAGGGTTTGCCATTCGGCATCGGTTTTGCTAATAGGGGCCGCATTGACCGGCGCGGGAGGTGGCGCGTGCAAAAACGGAATTGGGTGGGCAAAGCGGGTCGACGATGATGAAAGAAGGTGGTTGTGCACCCCCTTCCGAACCGTTTCCGGATTGCGGTGGGCGCAAGCATGACCGGGATCGATCCACGACACAGACCGCATTACTTATCGCTGCTTCCTTCCGGACCTGACGAGGTTCGTAACCGTCTGTTGCGCGGCGACCGGCCAGTGCAACCCGTGCAATCCGGCGTCGGCCCTCGAGGGGGGATTCAGCCCCGCATGAAGCGGATTTCGGGATGAGGGCACCGCTAACTCCCCGCCTAGCACAACCGGGGGTAATATAGACCAACCGATTGAATTTGCAAGGCCAAAAAGGAAAACGGCATGAAACGCGAACACATCTTCGCCGGCCTCCTGGCGCTGGCGCTGCTGACCACCGGATGCGCCGCCCTGGTGGTGGGGGCCGGCACCGGCGCCGGAGTCTACAGCTATGTTGAAGGGGAACTGCGGCGGACCTATGCCGCAGACGCCACCGTGGCCCTGGACGCGACCCATCAGGCCCTGGAACATCTGAAAATCCGGATCGAATCGGAAACTTCCGACGGCATCAGGACGCTGATCAAAGCCAAGCGTCCCGACGGCTCCCCGGTGACCGTCAAGGTGAGCCTGGTGTCTCCCAGGGTCACCGAAATCGGCGTCCGCTCGGGCTTTGTGGGCCTGTGGGACAAAAATGTCTCCGAACTGATTCATGCCACTATTGCCCAACGGCTCCTCTGAAGACCGCGCCATCGACGCCTTTCTGGCAGCGGTCGATGACAGCCTGGCGCGTCACCGTCTCGTGGCCCGGGGCGACCGGGTGCTGGTGGCGGTATCCGGCGGCCCGGACTCCGTGGCACTGCTGGTGGCGTTGCACCGCTTGGCCGCGGTTCACGCCATCACCCTGGTGGTGGCCCATCTGCACCACGGCCTGCGGGGGACGGCGGCCGATGCGGACGTCCGCCGCGTTGAGGTTTTGGCCGCTCGCCTGCATTGCCCCGTGATCGTTCACCGGGTGGACACCGCCGCCGAGGCCCGGCAATGCCGCCTATCCGTGGAGGCCGCCGGCCGCCGCCTGCGCTACGCCTTTTTGCGAAAGACCGCCACCGTTCACGGTTGTCACAAAATCGCCCTGGGTCACCAGCGCAACGACAACGCCGAACTGGTCTTGATGAACCTGATCCGCGGCACCGGTCCCTTGGGTCTGTCCGCCATGCGTCCCTTGCGGGACGACCGGTTTATTCGTCCCCTGCTGTCCATCGACCGACGCCAGATTCTGTCCTTTCTGGAAGCCCTCGGCATCGGCTACAGCGAAGATGAAACCAACCGGCACCTTCATCATCGCCGCAACTGGATCCGCCAGGAACTACTGCCCCTGATCGCGGCGAAAGCCAACCCGGCCATCGTGGACGCCCTGAACCGCACCGCCGCCATCGGCCGTGACGAGGAAGACTGGTTGGCCCGGGTGGCCGCCGATTTGTACCGTAGTGCCCTGATCCACCAAGACACCGACGCCGTCCTCCTCCACTGCGGCACCCTGACCGAACTAGCCCCCGCCGCCCGCCGCCGGGTGCTGCGCCACGCCATCGGGTGCCTGCGTCAGGACCTGCACCGGATCACGCTGGCCCACATCGATGCGGTCATGGGCCTCATCGCCGGGAAGGGACCGGCCCGATCCCTCCATCTACCCCACCGACTGCGCCTGAGGGTTGCCGCCGGCCGCTTGGAAATCCGTCGCATGAAGCGCCCGTTGCGTCAGGCCGAGCAGGCCCCGGTCTCCTGGCGCCACGAACTGACAGGCCCCGGCCGGATCGCTATCCCGGAACTGGGCCTGGAAGCTGAAGCCGGTTTCCATCCAGGCGCACCTCGTCCGGGCGGTGTTGATGCTGGACAGTGGTCCGCCTTTTTTGATATCAATGCCGTGAGTTTTCCACTGATTATCCGCAGCGCGGTCCCTGGCGACCGCTTCCGGCCCGCCGGGGCCGGCGGCCGCCAGAAAGTGGCCAAGTTTTTCATCGATCACAAGGTCCCGCGATCCCTGCGACCCAATTACCCGGTGGTGGAAAGCGGGGGACGGATCATCTGGCTCGTCGGCCAGCGTCTCGCAGAAGCCGTGGCGGCCGACAGCTCCGACAAAGGGCCCCTTTCCCTGGCCTTCAGGCCGAGAAACCTAAACAAGGATCTTTTTCAGTGAATCCGTTTTACAAAAACCTTGCCCTCTGGCTGGTCATCACCTTGATGATGATCATGCTCTACAATCTTTTCAATCAGCCGCACCTGAGCGAAACGACCCTCAGTTACAGCGAATTTCTGGCCATGGTGGAAAACGAGCAGGTGGCCGAAGTGCTCATCCAGGATCAAGAACTGCTCGTCAAGGATACCAACCGCACCCGCTACAAGGTCTATGCACCCCAGGATAACGAACTGATCCCCACCCTGCGGCGCAAGGGGGTGGCCATCGCCGCCAAGCCGCCCGCCGAGTCCCCCTGGTACATGTCGGTGCTGGTTTCCTGGTTTCCCATGATCGTGCTCATCGGCGTGTGGATCTTTTTCATGCGCCAGATGCAAAGCGGCGGCGGCAAGGCCATGAGTTTCGGCAAGAGCCGGGCCCGCCTGCTCGGGGACCAGTCCACCAAGGTCACCTTCGCCGACGTGGCCGGCATCGACGAGGCCAAGGAGGAGCTGAGCGAAATCGTCGAGTTTCTCCGCGATCCCAAGAAATTCACCCGCCTGGGCGGCCGCATCCCCAAGGGGGTCCTGCTCATGGGTTCTCCGGGAACCGGCAAGACCCTGCTGGCCCGGGCCATCGCCGGCGAGGCGGGGGTGCCGTTTTTCAGCATCAGCGGATCGGACTTCGTGGAGATGTTCGTGGGCGTCGGCGCCAGCCGGGTCCGCGACCTGTTCGTCCAGGGCAAGAAAAACGCCCCATGCATCATCTTCATCGACGAGATCGACGCCGTGGGCCGACACCGGGGTGCCGGCCTCGGCGGTGGACACGACGAGCGGGAACAAACGCTGAACCAACTGCTGGTGGAGATGGATGGGTTCGAATCCAACGAGGGGGTGATCCTGATCTCGGCCACCAACCGGCCGGATGTGCTCGACCCGGCCCTGCTGCGGCCCGGACGCTTCGACCGCCAGGTTGTGGTGCCGCTGCCGGATATCGCCGGCCGTGAGCAGATCCTGCGGGTGCACATGAAAAAATCCCCCATCCACGAGGATGTCAGCGTCATGCGCCTCGCCCGGGGGACCCCCGGCTTTTCCGGCGCCGATCTGGAGAACCTCGTCAACGAAGCCGCCCTGCTGGCCGCCAAACGCGGCAAGGAACGGGTGGACATGGTAGATTTCGAGGACGCCAAGGACAAGGTCTACATGGGCCTTGAGCGCAAGAGCAAGGTGATCCGGGAGGAAGACAAGCGCACCACGGCCTACCACGAGGGCGGCCATGCACTGGTGGCCCGCTTCCTGCCCAACACCGACGCGGTGAACAAGGTCACCATTATTCCCCGGGGACGCGCCGCCGGGGTGACCTGGTTTCTGCCAGAAGAGCGCGATTTCAAGTACAAGGACCAACTGGAGAGCGAGCTCTCCGTGGCCTTCGGTGGTCGGGCGGCCGAAGAAATCGTCTTCTCGCGCATCAGCACCGGAGCGGCCAACGACATCAAGCAGGCCACCGAACTGGCCGAACGCATGGTGCGCACCTGGGGCATGAGCGAGGATCTCGGCCCCCTGTCGTACGCCAAGGGCGAAGAACAGGTCTTTCTCGGCCGGGAAATCGCCCAACACCGCGATTACAGCGAAGCCACGGCCCAGCGCATCGACGAGGAAATCCGGCGCCTCATCGATCGCAACTACCGCCGCGCCAAGGCTATCCTGACCAAAAACCGCGATATCCTCGACGCTCTCTCCGAAATGCTCCTGGAAAAGGAAACCGTGATGGGACAGGAACTGGACGCGCTGATCCTGAAACTGAGACCCGGTTTCGAATTTCCTTCCCGCCGGTTGGAGGACGACGAAACGTCAGGGACGGCGCCGTCCGACAAGGCCGGCGAGCAAACGCCCCCGGAGGCGGACCAGACGGACCATGCGTAAAACCTACCGGATGGCCTGGGGCGGCCACCGCCTGGAACTCGGACGACGGACCTGCATCATGGGGATCGTCAACGTAACGCCGGACTCGTTTTCCGACGGCGGCCGATTCCTGAACCACGAGACGGCCGTGGCCCAGGGCCTGCGCCTGGTGGCCGAAGGCGCCGATATTCTGGACATCGGTGGCGAGTCCACCCGCCCGTTTTCCGACCCGGTCTCCATCGAGACGGAACTGGCGCGGGTCCTTCCGGTCATCGAGGCCTTGGCGCGGCAGGTATCGATCCCCATCAGCATCGACACGATGAAGGCCGCCGTGGCCCGGGAGGCCATCGCCGCCGGCGCCGCCATGGTCAACGACATCTCGGCCCTGCGCCATGATCCGCAGATGGCCGACACCGTGGCCCAAGCCGAAGTGCCCCTCATCCTGATGCACATGCTCGGCACCCCCAAGACAATGCAACAGGCCCCCCGTTACGACGATCTGTTCGGGGAAATCGAAGCCTTTCTGGCCGAGGCCATGACCCGGGCTGGCAACGCCGGGGTGCCAGCCGACCGGCTGATCATCGATCCGGGACTCGGCTTTGGCAAGACGGTATCCCATAACCTGGCCTTGATCCAGGGCGTGCAACGCTTTGCCGCCCTGGACGCGCCGGTGCTCATCGGCCATTCCCGTAAGGCCTTCATCCGTCGGCTCCTCAGCGGCGAGCCGGCTTCGCCGCTTTCCCCGGACGATCCCGCCGTGGCCCACGGCACCCTGGCAATATCCACGGCGGCCATCCTTGCCGGCGCCCATCTGATCCGGGTCCACGATGTGGCGCCGACCCGCGCCGCCGCACGCATCACCGATGCGCTGATGGAAAGGGATAGTGAAGTGACGAGTGAGAAGTTACATGTGAGCTAAAATGCCTAAAGGGAAGGACGCGCTGGCGCGCGGGGGATTTGCCAAAAGCGGAGCAAAAGCGACACCACAACTTTAGCTCACTTGAAACTTTAGTAACTCCCAACTTCAGCCACTTACAACCTCAGCCACCTTCAGAGACTTCCATGCTCCTGGTCATCGACATCGGCAACACCAACATCGTCCTGGGCGTTTACCACAACGAA
>JAQVTF010000281.1 GCA_028700185.1 Desulfobacteraceae bacterium
CAAGGGCGCACGGGTGGAATCCAACGACCCGAACCGTCCCACCGCGGAGCTGGCCATCGGCGGGGAAGTGTTGCGCTTTGTCACCATCCGGCCCGGGCGTCTCGTGTTCCAGGGCGAGAGCGGACAGTCGATGCAGCAGGTGGTGACCATCGTGCCCGAGTCCCGTTTTGTCTTCAAGGTGCTCAAGGTGGACACCAACGCCGGCAATCGGTTCATCGAGCACCGGTTGGAAGAAATGCGGCACAACGGTGAGTCGGCCTATCGGCTGACGGTGAAAAACCGGCGAACGGAGCCGGGCCGCTACGCCGAAACCCTCACCTTGCACACCGACAGCCCGATCCGGCCCAAGCTGTTCATCCACGTGCACGGCAATATCCTGCCCCCCCGGCCGGCCAAGGCCTCGGGGCAATAATGGAGCGATTCGCCCGAGGCGGTTCGATGATGACGATGATTCAGGTGGTGGCCTTTGACTGCGACGGGGTGATGTTCGATTCCCGGGACGCCAACGCGGCCTACTACAACCGGGTATTAACCCAATTTTCACGCCCACCGCTCACCGGGGCCCAGTCGGCCTTCACCCACATGAATACCGTGGATGAATCGTTGCGGTTTCTGTTCCCCGACGAAGAGGAATACCGGGCGGCCCAGGCCTTTCGCCGCACCCTCACCTACCTGCCGTTTGTCCCCTACATGCGAATGGAGCCGCACCTCAGGCCCTTGCTGCGCCGCCTGAGACCGGTGTGCAGGACGGCCGTGGCCACCAACCGTACCGATACGATGCACCGGGTGCTGGAAGACCATGACCTCACCGAGGATTTCGATCTGGTGGTGGGGGCCCTGGACGTGCCCCGCCCCAAACCCCATCCGGACGGCCTGATTAAAATTTTGAACCATTTCGACGTTTTGGCCGAGGAAATGATTTTCATCGGCGATTCGACGCTCGACGCCGAAGCCTCGGTGGCGGCGGGCGTCCCGTTTGTCGCTTATCAGAATCGGGAACTGCCGGCCCGCTATCACATCGACACCCTCGATGAGGTGGCCGCCATCGTGGCGCGTTCCGGGGTCCGGCTCCCCGCTTGACAAGATCGCCTTCCATGGGATACGACGGCAACGACTGCTCGGTTGAGCAGATGTCCGGGTGCGCATCTTGCGCTCAATAGGGAACCCCGTGGAAATCGGGGGCGGGCCCGCCGCTGTGATCGGGGACGAACGCCGCACAAAGTCACTGCACCGGTTTATCGGTGCGGGAAGGCGCGGCCGGTAGGAGGATCCGAGAGCCAGAAGACCTGCCCGGGCAGACGTGTCAGCGGTGCGTGGAGCGCCCGTTGGCCAGGATCTTGAGGATAAATCAGGGAATCCCCGGGTCGAAGTCATTTTCGGTCCGGGGATTTTTTTGTTCTTCGGCATCATTGCCATTTGTCGGCGTTTGGGTGCTCGCTTGCGAGCGCAAAGGGAACCCCGTGGAAATCGGGGGCGGGCCCGCCGCTGTGATCGGGGACGAAAGCCGCAGAAAGCCACTGCATCGGGATGCATCGGTGCGGGAAGGGGCGGCCGGTAGGAGGATCCGAGAGTCAGAAAACCTGCCCGAACGCCAAAGTTGCGCACCGCCGCGGCAGGGGTGCGCCGTTTTTTGATTCGAGGATGAAACAGGGACATCCCGGATCGCGACCGGTGTCGCGGTGCCGGGAGGAAAGCCCGGCCCGCCACCCTCATGTTCAGATCAAGGAGGAAGAGATGGGACGATGGCGCGGTTTGGGAATTTTTTTCGGGGGGACGCTGGCATTGGCCGTGAGTCTCTTGTTGCCAGGACCGGTGACGGCGCAAACGGCGATTCAACTGGAGGAGATGGTGGTCACCGCCACCCGCACGGCCCGGGAGACGGAAAAGATTCCCGCCCGGGTGACGGTGATTCGTCGGGAGCAGATCGAGGCCAGCGGTGCCCGAAACGTGCCCGAAGTGTTGCGCAATCTGGCCGGGGTCTTCGTGAGTGACCTCAACGGCAACGGGCAGAACCAAGCCGTGGACATGGGCGGTTTCGGCGAGACGGCCAACCGCCACGTGGCGGTGACCATCGATGGACGCCGGATCAACCCCATCGATATGTCCGGGCCGCCCTGGGCCGCCATCGACCTGGCCAACGTGGAGCGCATCGAGGTGTTGGACGGGGGTGGTTCGGTGCTCTACGGCGATCAGGCCATGGGCGGCGTGATCAACATCATCACCCGCGATCCCGAAAAGGGACTCAAATTTCGCCTTGAAGCCGGCGGGGGCAACCTCGACACCTTCAAGACGGCCGTGGGGCTCAACTACGGTACGGATCGTACCGGGATCGTCCTGGATGCGGTCAATCGCTCCACGGACGGCTACCGGGACAATTCGGCTTCGGAGCAGAACAGTTTCGCCGGCAAACTGACCCGGCGTTTTTCCGACCGCGCCACGGGGCGTTTTCAACTGGATTACATCGATACCGAGTACGAGTTTCCCGGCTCCTTGACCGCTGCGCAGATGGCCGCCGACCGACGCCAGACCCTTACGCCCAACGACGAACAATCCCAGCGCGCCACCACGTTGTCCACCGGCCTGGATCTGGACTTGGGGACTGCCGGGCGTTTGGATTTGGGCGCAAGTTTTCGCGATGAGCA
>JAQVTF010000282.1 GCA_028700185.1 Desulfobacteraceae bacterium
CTCAGCGTTGCCAACTGGCTGGCGGGCAACCCGGCGGCGTCTGCCGTGCTGGAGGCGACCCTGGTTGGAGCACGGCTGGAAGTGCTCGCCGAGGCGGATATCGCCCTCACCGGGGCCGCCTCGGCGCTGACCATCAACGGCCTGCCGGCGCCCGGGTGGACCTCGCACCGGGTTAGACCGGGGGATATCGTGGACACCGGCGTACCTGAAAACGGGTGCCGTTCCTACCTGGCGGTGGGCGGGGGAATCGATGTCCCGCTGGTGATGGGCAGTCGTGCCACTTACCTCGGGGGGCGGATCGGCGGTTTCCAGGGGCGAGCCCTAGCTGCCGGAGACGTCCTCCAGGCCGGCCCCGCAAATCTGCGCCGCCGGCCGCGCCGCCTGCCCTGGTTTCCCCTCTACGGGGGCGAAGTGATTCTGCGCGCCGTTGTCGGCCCTCAGGACAGGTATTTTCGCTCAGCGTTGGCGACCTTTTTCGACAGCCCCTTCACCGTTTCGGCCCAGGCCAACCGCATGGGCTACCGCCTGGAGGGCCCGGCGCTGGTGCGCGAAGCCGATGCCCCGGCCAGCATCGTCTCAGAGCCGATTGTCGCCGGCAACGTCCAGGTGCCCGCCGACGGAAAGCCCATCATCCTGCTCAACGAGCAGACCCTCGGCGGTTACGCCAAGATCGCCACCGTCATCTCGTCCGATCTGTTCAAGGTAGCCCAGGCCAAACCAGGCGACACGGTGCGTTTCGTCGCCGTGACCGTTGACCAAGCCGGTGCCATCGCCCACCAGTGGGCGACCTTTCTGGGGGATATTCAAACGTTGCTGGCCGCTGGAGGATAGGGCGGCCAAAGGCTCCGGGGGGACGAAAGGGCGGGCAACGGTTGACCCGCCCCGCCGCCGGTCTTACTATCGACCTCTTTAGGACGAGCGCAGTCGACCGCCGGCGCGGCCGGACGGATCTGGTGGGAACCCCGTAGCTTCTAAAATTTCCGGGTTATTTTCCGCCGTCTCGTTACGATAAAAATGGATTCCTGATCGAGGTCAGGAATGACGGAAAGAGTACGGACCCTGGATCGGGTTGGGCGCTGTCCGGGGTTTTTCAGCAGCGCGTCACCCTGGGCGAAGACCCGGGGTCCATGTCGAACGGCTGAATATTTTCGGAGAATTTTCAGGTGAATGCGCCTGGTAACAGGCGCGCGACGGCCTACAAACCCCTATAGGACCTGCGTTAGGGCCCGGCACCGCCGACCTGCCGCCAGGCGATAACCACATGAACCAGGAACCCCGAGACCGCATCGACGACCCCGCCATTAGCCGCCTTGAACATAACGGCAAACAGATGATCCTCATCGGCACGGCCCATGTCTCCCGGGACAGCGCCGATCTGGTGCGCCGGGTCATCGCCACCGAAAAGCCCGATACGGTCTGCGTGGAACTCTGCGCTTCGCGCTACCAGGCGCTGCGCGACCAGGCCGGGTGGCAAAACATGGACATCATCAAGGTCATTCGTGAAAAGAAGGCGATGCTGCTGCTGGCCAACCTCATGCTGGCCGCCTTCCAGCGGCGCATCGCCCATCGGCTCGATATCCGGCCGGGGGAAGAGATGCTCCAGGCGGTGGCCGCGGCCGAGGAGATCGGAGCGGCCATCCACCTGGCCGACCGGGACATTCGCATCACCCTGGCGCGCACCTGGCGGGCCATGCGCCTGAGGGACAAGCTCAAACTGTTGCCTCAGCTCCTGTTTTCCATGGGGGAAGCCGAGCGCATCACCGAAGAGGACGTCGAGCGGCTCAAGCAGCAGGACATGCTCGAAGCGGTGCTCTCCGAGCTGGGTCAGAGCATGCCCCGGGTGCGCGAGGCCCTCATCGACGAGCGCGACCGCTACCTTTGTGAAAAGATTCGTTCCGCCCCCGGAAACACCATCGTGGCGGTGGTGGGCGCCGGTCACGTTCCGGGAATCCGGCGTCACTGGTCCGATCCCGTCGATCTGGCCGGCCTTGAACAAATGCCTCCGGCGAGGCGTTGGACCCGGGGCCTGAAATGGGGATTGCCGCTTTTCATCGTTGCCGTCATGGCGTACGGCTTTACCCGTGGAGGTTTGGACACGGGCACGGAGATGGTCTCCCTGTGGATCGCCGCCAACGCCATCCTGGCGGGCCTCGGCGCCTTGGCGGCCCTGGCCCATCCCCTGACGATCCTCGCGTCCATGGTCGCCGCGCCGCTCACCAGCCTCAACCCCATGATCGCCGCCGGATGGGTCTCCGGGCTGGTGGAAGCCTTTTCCCGCAAGCCGCGGGTGATCGATTTCGAGAATCTCTCCGGGGACATCCTCTCGGTGCGGGGGTTCTGGCGCAACAAGGTCACGCGGGTGCTGCTGGTGGTGGTCTTCACCAACATCGGCAGCAGCCTGGGGACCTTCGTGGCCCTGCCGATGATGATCAAGCTGGTCTGAGTTTGCCCTTATACCAGTCTTTTTGCTGATCGGGAGACCAAGGAGGCGTTTTGGCAATGACAGCGGTACGAAACGCCTCGGTGGATATTTTTAGGTGAGGACCCCTGGTTCATGTTCAGTCTGGATGACTACGACTACCCCCTGCCCCAGGAACGCATCGCCCAGACGCCGGCGGCGC
>JAQVTF010000104.1 GCA_028700185.1 Desulfobacteraceae bacterium
CGTAATCCCGGGCGATATGCCGGCTCCAATCGAGCTGCTCGGGATGGCGCCAGGCCCCGGAGAGCACCGAGTCCCGCCAATAGGTATTTTCCCGCCGCAGATCCTTGATGCCGGTGAGGGCCGGCTCGCGGATACGGGCAAACTCGTCGTCCTGGACCCCGTTGGCGACCAGATCGGCGGCGATCCGGTCGATTTCCTCCTGGACGGCATCGATCTGGGCCGGGTTCACCTGGACCATCGCCGTGAGCAGCCCGTAGCCCGGATAGGCCCGGGAAGGCCAGTGGTAAGCGAAGGGGCTGTAGCTGGCCCCCAGGCGTTCGCGGACCTGTTCCCGCAACCGGTCGGAAAACACGTCCGCCAGCAGGTTGAGCCGCCGGGTGCGGCGGATGTCCCACATGTCGTCGGTGGCGTATGAAACCACCACCATGGCCTTCTCCAGGCGCGTCTCCACCGCCAGTGCCAGCCGATTTCCCGCCGGAAAACGGGGACCGGGCCGCGGCGGGACGGCCAGTGGCCCACGCGCCGGCAAGGTCCCCAGATACCGGGCCGCCAGGGAGATGACCTCATCCGGATCCACGTCCCCCACCACCGTCAGGCTCAGGGGGCCCTGGGCAAGCATCGGGGTCATCCATTCTTCGACCTCCCGGAGGGTCAACCGCTGGAAGGTTTCCCAGGGCGGCAACCCGAAACGAAAATCCCCTCCGGCCAGGAAGCGACGTCCCTCCCGCATCATCTGTCCTTCCACGGAACGCTCCAGGTTGGCGTAGTGGTTTTTGAACCGATCCATCACCAGGGCAAACACCGACGGCCGCCAGCCGGGATCCAGCAGACGGTGACGCAACAGCTCGAAAAGCAACGGCACCTCGTCGGGAACCGTTTCACCCATCAGACGCAACCGGTCCTCGCCCATGCGCACCACCAGCGACAGGCTTCGGCCGGCCAGAGCCCGATCGAGGGCGTCGCGGCTCAAGGCCCCCAGGCCATCGGCGTTCATCACCGCTTCCGCCAGTTCGGCCAGTCCGGGGGCATCGGCCGGCTCCGCGCTGCGGCCGGGCGCCAGGTCCAGACTCACCAGGACTTCGCCTTCCTTGAAATCCGTCTGCTTGACACTGAGGGTCACCCCGTTGTCAAAGCGAACCTGAACCACCCCCAGATCGTCGTGAACGACACGCTCAACAATCCGCCCCGACGCTTCGGGGATGGGCAGATAAGGAAAACCGAGGGTATCCGCCGCCTGCCAGGGCTGGACCGCCTCGCCCCGGCTGGCGTCGTAGACCCGGCGGATCCGCGCCTCGGGCGCCTCGGCGCCGCCGGAAAGATTTTCGTTACCGGTGAGCATCACCAGCCATTGATCACCGGCCCACGCCCGGCGCAGGGCCTCGTGGACCCGGGCCGCGTCCAGGGCGTCGAGCATGGGGCCCAGCAACGCCAACCGCTGATCCGGGGCCATCGTCACCCGTTCGCCGTTGAGGTCGCCGATGATTTCACCGGCCAGGGCCGGGCTCTGGCGCGTGGCCGCCTGGCCGGCGGCCTTTTCCAGCTCGGCCTTCATCTCTCGGCGCACCCGGTCGACTTCGGCCGGGGCCACCCCGTGAACCAGGGCCTGACGCAAGGTTTGCTCCAGTTCCGTCAAGGCCTCGGCCCAGCGGCCGTCCCGGGGTCGGGCCTGAATCTCGGCGTTGTAGAGGGTCTTCAAAAAAATCCCCGCGTCGGCATAGGCGTGGGTAAACGGGGCATCGGGCCGCTCCAGCAACGACTGCAGGCGATGATCCAGGATCCGCAGGGCCACGGCCTCGGCAAGCTGCCGTCGCTGGAAGGCGACACTGTCCGGGGTGAAGGGCACCGTGCGCACCTGACTGAGGGAAACGCTGGCATGGCCCAGCTCCGGCTCGTGGTGGTAGAAAACCTTGACGCCCCGGTGGAGGGCATCTCCCATGGGAGGGTCCTCCGGGGTGCCGCCACGATTTTCAAGATCGGCGAACTGCTCCCGGATCATGGCCTCGGCCCCTGCCGGATCGAAGTCACCCACCATCACCACCACCAGGCGATCCGGCCGATACCAGTCGTCATAAAAGGCCTTCAGGGCGGCCCGATCCGCTTGCCGCACCACCTCCTCCAGCCCGATGGGCAGCCGTTGGGCCACCCTCAGCCCTTCGAACTGGAAGGCGAGACTCGCCTCGAAAACCCGGTAACCGGGGGAATCGCGGGTACGCATCTCCGCCAGCACCACTTCCCGTTCGCGGTCGATCTCCTCGGGCAGCAACAGGGCGCCACTGGCGTAGTCGTGGAGCACCTGCAGCCCCTCGGCGATGCTCTCCGGCCGGTTGTCCGGCAGGAGCACATCGTAGACGGTTTCGTGGAACCCGGTATGGGCATTGGCGTCGTCGCCGAAAGCCATCCCGATTCGCTGGAAGTACTTCACCAGTTCGCCGGGGGGAAAATGGGTCGATCCGTTGAAGAGCATGTGTTCGAGGAAATGGGCGAGCCCCCGTTGGTCTTCATTCTCGTGAAGAGAGCCGGCCTGGACGTTGAGATGCAGGCTAATCCGGTCCTTGGGGGTCTGGTTGACCCGCAGCACATAGCGCATCCCGTTGTCCAGCGCGCCAAAGACCAGTTCAGGATCCGGTTTCAGGTCACTTTGCCGATGGGGCCAGTGCGTATCGGCCCCGGCGGCGATACCGGTCAACGCCAGGCTCAAGAACCCCAAGGCCACGATCCATCCGATACCGGCCTGCCGCTGTAGGCGCCGAATTTTTACCATCGTTTTCGTCTCCTTGCGAAAAACAACCAGACTGTCTGTTTTTACGGGTTTTTTATCGGCCCCCGGCGATGCGGACCAGCGCCGGCACCCGTTGATCTCGCCCCCCTTGTCCGCCGCTTCCATGGGCGTGCCGTCACGAAAAAACCACCCCCCATCCGGCGACGACGAATTTTCAAGATAAAGCGGACCGGGGCACCTGGCAACCATGGGATACTAGAAGCCGCACCGGAAGCATGAACGGAATGACGGCGGCAAGCGGTTTGCGTTGAAGCGGGCGAAATCGACGAAGCGGCTAAAATTTTTAAAAACTTTTGAATATCGGATACCTATCGAAATAATGAGCCAAAAATCAACTTCCGTTGACATCCCCGCCCCGCTATGCCAAACAACTCGACGCTTCGTCGCATATCGCAACCCACATCGCTTCCGGGTGATTTCATGACCGCTCAAAAAACGACCTCAGCTCATCCCGCCGCAGCGCTCGAAAAGGCCCTGGCCGCCTATCGGCAGGACCTCAACGAGGCCCAATGGGAAGCCGTCATCCACGATGGCGGCCCGCTGCTCGTCATTGCCGGGGCCGGGACGGGCAAAACGCGTACCCTGACCTACCGCGTCGCCCGCCTGGTGCTCCAGGGGGTGGATCCCCGCGCCATCCTCCTGCTCACCTTCACCCGCAAAGCTTCCCGGGAGATGCTGCGCCGCGCCTCGGCCCTGCTGGATGATCGTTGCAGCGCCGTTTCCGGTGGCACGTTTCACGCTTTCGCCCACGGCGTGCTGCGGCGCTACGCGGGGCGGCTGGGCTTGGACCGCGCCTTTACCATCATCGATCGGGCCGACGCCGAAAGTCTGGTGGGCCAAATCCGCAAGGAAAGCAACGTGCCCACGCGGGGCTTTCCCACCAAGCGCACCCTCACCGACATCTTCAGCCAGTGCGTCAACAAGGACCGTGGCCTGGAAGAGATCCTAGCCGACGGCTACGGCCACCTGATGCCGTTTCTCGACACCATCGCCGGTATCGCCCGCCAGTACCGGGAACGCAAAAAACTGCACCGGTTTCTGGACTACGACGACCTGCTGGTGGAGCTGAGAAATCTGCTGCGAACCGATCCCGAGCTGTGCCAACGGATCGCCGAAAGCTACCCCCACATCATGGTGGACGAGTACCAGGACACCAACCGGCTGCAAGCCGACATTCTTTACCTGCTGGCCCACCGCCATCGCAACCTCATGGTGGTGGGCGACGACGCCCAGAGCATCTACTCCTTTCGCGGCGCCAATTTCCGCAACATCATGGCGTTCCCGGAAATCTTTGCCGATACGCGGGTGATCCGCCTGGAGGAAAATTACCGCAGCGTCCAACCGGTGCTCAGTCTCACCAACGCCCTCATCGCCGGGGCCACCGAAAAGTACCCCAAGCACCTGTTCACCCGGCGCCCCGACGGCCCGTTGCCCCGCCTGGTGCGCACCATGAGCGAGAACGCCCAGTCGCGCTGGATCATCGACGAAATCCGTCTCCTGACCCGGCGGGGCATCGGACTGGAAGAGATCGCGGTGCTGTTTCGCGCTGGTTACCATTCCTTCGATCTGGAAATCGAGCTGACGCGAGAGGGGATCGAGTTCGTCAAGGTGGGCGGCTTCAAATTCATGGAATCGGCTCATATCAAGGATCTGCTGGCCCACCTGCGGGTGCTGGTCAACCCGGATGACCGGCTCTGCTGGCACCGCATCCTGCAACTGCTCGACAAGGTCGGTCCCAAGACGGCCCAGTCGATCTGCGACACCATCATCGACACCCGGTCCGGCGCCGCCGGGCTCCTCGACGCGCCCTTCTCCCCGCGCCTGGCGGCGGTACTGACACCGCTGAAAGAACTTTTCAGCCGTCTGACCCGGGAGGAGCTCAGCGTGGCGCAGATGGGCGAAGCGGTCCTGGCCTACTACCTGCCCCTGCTCAAGGACCTGCACGAAGACCATCCCCGACGGGCCCGGGACCTGGAGCAGCTCCTGGAGATCATGGAACGCTACGAGCGACTGGAAACCTTTCTGGCCGACATGGCGCTGGAACCGCCGGACCAGTTGGTGGAAAACGGTCTGCATTTGCCCAGCGGCGACGAACGCCGCCTGGTGCTGTCCACCATCCACTCGGCCAAGGGGCTCGAATGGCACACCGTTTTCGTCATCTGGACCCTGGACGGCCGCTTTCCGTCCCTGCGCGCCATCGACACCCCCGAGGACCTCGACGAGGAGCGGCGCCTGATGTACGTAGCCGCCACCCGCGCCCGGGAAAACCTCGTTTTCACCTGCCCGATGCAGGCCTATGATCGGGCCGCGGACATGGTCCTCGACCGGCCATCGCGCTTCCTGACCGACATCGATGCCGACCTGCTCGAATCCATCGACGAAGCCCCGGACATGGACTGGCGCCTCGATTGGTAACCCTGGGGAAAAAATGCGCGACACCTTGCCGGTCCGGCATCGGGCCCGGCGCTGCCGTTTCCGGCTGTTCTCCTTTGGGCCCGGCGAAAGGTTCATATTTGCATTGCCTCCAACGGGTCATCGTGGTATCCCCCTGCCGATACGCAACCGCTGAAAAGTCAACCGAACCTTCTACCAACTGACCGGTTTCCGGTGATGCCGACCGAATCCATCGTACTGATTCTCGGGTATATTTTTGGTTTCTACATGTCTTGGAACATCGGTGCCAACGACGTGGCCAACTCCATGGCCTCCGCGGTGGGCGCCGGTGCCATCACCATTCGCCAGGCCATCTTCATCGCCGGTATTCTCAACGTGGTGGGTGCCGTGTTCATCGGCGGGCACGTCACCGAAACCATCCGCAAGGGAATCGTTTCCCCGCAACTGCTCAGCGATCCTCATCTGGCCTTGATGGGCGCCCTGGCCGCCCTGCTGGCCGCCGCTTTGTGGGTGAGCTTCGCCACCTGGAAATCGCTGCCTGTATCCACCACCCACGCCATCGTGGGGGCCATGATCGGTTTCGGTATCATGGCCGGGGGCGTGGGGAGCGTCAATTGGGCCAAGCTTGGCGCCGTGGTGGCCAGTTGGATCATCTCCCCGGTGTTCAGCCTGGTGATCGCCTTTGCCACCTTCAAACTCATCATTCGCCTGGTGCTCTCCCGCACCGCGGCCCTGGCCGCGGCGCTGCATTTTTCGCCCCTGTTCGTGGGCGTGGCGGTGTTCGTAGTGGTCCTCTCGTTCGTCTTCAAGCCCCCCCGGGGCAAGGATCTGGCGTTGGCACCGTTCCGGCCCTGCTCATCGCTCTGGGGATCGCCGTGATCGCCGGCCTTATGGGCCGCCGCCTGCTGATCCGGCTCATGGGCGCCAAGCCACTCAAGGACGGGGCCGAGGGCGTTTTCCGCTATATCCAGGTGGGCACCTCCTGCTACGTGGCCCTGGCCCAGGGGGCCAACGACGTGGCCAACGCCGTCGGCCCCCTGGCGGTCATCTATTTCTTGGCCCAGACCGGCGGCATCGCGGAAAAAGTGCCGGTTCCGATTTTTCTGTTGCTCTTCGGCGGGGTAGGCATTGCCGCCGGTATTGCCATGGCCGGCCACCGGGTGATGGACACCATCGGACGCCGGATCACCACCTTGACCAACACCCGGGGATTTTCGGTGGATTTTGCCGCCGCCACCACGGTTCTGGCCGCCTCCAAGTTGGGCTTGCCGGTGTCGACGACCCACGCGGCGGTGGGCGGCGTGATGGGGGTGGGGCTGGCCAGGGGACTGGAAGCGGTGGACTTTGGCGTTATTTTGCGGATTGTTCTATACTGGATACTGACGGTGCCGGCGGCGGCGTTCACCAGCATGATGATCTACAAGATGCTTATTTTGTTCGTGCCGGCGGCTTGATCTTTCAACCTCGTCTGCTTCGGGGCTCGACCATGCGCATGCCCTTCGTCACGATGTTTCTCGCCTCCCCTTTTGACGGGCTGGAGGAACATGCCAAAAAAGTCAAACAGTGCACCGGTGCCTTTCATGAGGCCTTCGCCTGCCATCTGTCGTCCAAGTGCACCAACTTCGATGAACACCGCCGTTATGTCCACCACCTGGAAACCGAGGCGGACGCCATCAAGCGCCGGATCCGGGGGCACCTGCCCAAGGGGACCTTCATGCAGGTGGACAAGTTCACCCTGTTTCGCTACCTGCGTCAGCAGGACAAGGTGCTCGATGCGGTGCAGCACACGCTGGACTGGCTTTCGTACCGCAACGATCCGGGAATTCCCTCCTGCCTGCAGCCCGATTTCCTCCGCCTGGTGCAGACGGTGGTGCTTCCCATCAACGAGCTGGACCGGATGGTGATCGGAGCCCGGAATTATTTCAAGGGATTTCAGGAACAAAAACGCATCGAAGTCAAACAGATCATCCGTCAGGTGCGCCACATGGAGCACGAAGCGGATCAGGTGGAAGACGCCATCAAGCGGCGGGTGTTCAACATGGACCTGGATCCGGTGACCATCTACCACATGACGCGTCTGGCGGAAATCATCGGCTCCATCGCCGACCACGCGGAAAATGCCGGAGACATGATGCGGGCCATGATCGCCCGGTAAGGGCAGGATTCCGGGTTCAAGGTTGGCGCCGGGTGATATCGAGTCCAGTTTGGTCAAAGAGGTGAAGGCGGCTTCGATAATTTCCGGATCGTCTTCCGTCGACTCGTCACGATAAACATGGATTGCGGGTCAAGCCCGGAATGACGGCCTGAGGCCGGCCCCCTTCGGTCGCAGGCGCATCAACCGCCAAAAGCCCAGCGGAGGTAGGCTGCCAGCGCCGCCAGGGCACCGGCGGCCGTCAGGTAGGCGGCGATATCCATCGGCTTTTTGGCCAACCCGTTTCCGTCCGCGGCGCCGATACGCCTCCGACAAACATCGCAGCGCACGGCATCGCCCCTGACAAAGCTGTTGCAGTACGGACACTTCTTGATGGCGCCGGAATTCTTCAGCCATCCCGCGCCGTCGTTGCCATCCATGGCGCCTCCTCGCTCCGCCGTCCGGGATCCATGACCATCCATCCGGCGTTGTTTGGCACCAGACCCGCCTCAGAATTACACCGTTATCGCCCGAGTTCAAAAGGTAGAGGTTAAAATTTGAACACCAGGACGTACGGTCTCAGGGCTCCAGTACTTCCCGGTTGATCTCGATCTTGCTTTGGGTCCGCAGTTGGGCCAGCAGCGCCTCGAAGGCCTCGGCTTGTTGCTGCTGACGCAACTGTTGGGCAATGCGTTCTTTTTGCTCGTCAAAACCCGCTTCGTCCGCCGCCCGTCGCCCCGCCAGTCGAACCACGTACCAGCTCTGGTTCGCGCTGAAGACCTTCTCCGGCCAGGGAGCGGTCTCACTGAGACCGAAAGCCGCTTCGCTGATCTGCCGTGCCCCGCCGATGGCGGGAATCGGCTCCTGGCGCCCGAAGAAATCCGTTTTCTCGACCTTCAGGCCCTTGGCCTGGGCCAGTTGTTCCAGAGTCTCGCCTTGGCGCGCCGCCTGAAGCATTTCTTCGGCCGCCTGCCGGGCCAGATCCGAACGTTTGCTCGCCAGGGCATCGGCCCGCACCGCCTGGGCAATATCCGCCAGTTCCGGAACCCGGGCCGGTTGCGCCGCGATCACCTCCAGCAGGTAGTAACCATCGCTCATCTCCTGGACATCGCTGATCTCACCGTCCCCCAGCTCGAAAGCCGCGGCGGCGAATTTCCGCGGCTCCTGGATCCCCGCAACCTCCTGGCCGCTGCGGGTGAACAGCTCGGTTTCAACCAAAGCCAGGTTCCGAGCCTCGGCCGCCGCTGCCAGACTGCCTTCATCGTAGGCGGCGTCCCAGGCGCTGTCGGCGGCATCGAAGGCAACGAGGCGGGCCTTGCGTTCAACGATTTGGGCTCGGATCTCCTCTTGCACCGCTTCAAGGGGCCGGGTCATTTCCGGATGGACCTCGTTTACCCTGATCACATGCCAGCCGAACTCGGTTTTCACCGGATCGCTGATTTCACCCGCCTTCATGGAAAACGCCTGGTCAGCGAAGGGCTTGACCATCTGGTTGCGGCCGAAACGGCCCAGGGCACCCCCTTTGGCGGCGGTGGGACCTTCTGAAAACTCCCGGGCCAGCTCGGCGAAATCTGCGCCCTCACGGGCTTTTCGAGTCACCTCGACGGCCCGCTGGCGGGCGGCTTCCACCGCTTCTTCCGAATCGCTCTCGGCGGTGCGGATCAGCACATGACTGGCGTCAACGCTTTCCTCCTGATGAAACATATCCGGATTGGAAGCGTAAAATTCGGCCACTTCGTCATCGGAGACCGCCACCTGGTCCTGGAAGCGCTCCGGCCGGAAAGCCAGATACCGCGCCCGGCGCATGGGCTCGGTGCGGTAGTCCTCCTTGTGGGCCTCGTAGTAGCGCTGCACGTCTTCGTCGGACACCGCGACCTCACTGAATTGTTGGGGATCCAGGCGCACGTATGCCAGGGCCACCTTGGCGTTGGCGAAATCGTACCACTGCCGCGTCTCGACCTCCGGTACCTTGACCGGTTCGGTGACCAGGGCACGCAATTTGCCGATCAACATCGCCTGACGCTGATTGAATTCAAAGTTTTCCGGCGTCATCCGGTTGGCGGACAGAACCCGGCGGTAGCGGTTCGGGTCGAACCCGTTTTCATTCTGGAAAGCGCCCACGGCGCTGATGGCCCTGGCCAACTCCTCGTCGGTGACGGCCAACCCCAATCGGCGGGCTTCGTTGATCAAGAGTTGATCATTGATCAATTGGTCCAGGGCGAGCTGCTTGAGATCCATGGCCTTGAGCATGTTTTCGTCCAGCTCGCCGCCGAAACGCTGCCGAACGTCTTCCATCAGGCGGCCGTAGGTTTCCCGGTATGCCTCGTAGGGGATTACTTCGTCATCCACCGTGGCCACCGTCACCAGACGGCTGGTGTTGTAGGTGCCCACCCCCCAAAAGGCAAACACGACGATGATGGCCCCCAGGATGAATTTGATCATCCAGGAACCGGCCTTCTTGCGCATCAGATCCAGCATTCCCGTCTCCCTTTTTCAGCCTTGTTCCGCATGTCCGTCATTGTTCAAAAGTATGCGATACTTATTGGGACGCCTGCGGTTTGTCAATACTCGCCTCGCAGCCGGCCGGTCGTTTTTTCCGTTGACACCCGCCGGCGGGTTTGTTAGATACCCGCTTTACCTCGTGGGGCTGTAGCTCAGCTGGGAGAGCACTTGACTGGCAGTCAAGGGGTCAGGGGTTCAAGTCCCCTCAGCTCCACCACGGAAAATCATAGGGTTCCGGGTACCCGGAACCCTTTTCTATTGAGGGATAATGCGTTATGGTCGGATTGGGTCCGGCTACCATCACCCGTCAATCAATCAATAAAGAGGAGGTCTCATGAAAAAGACGATTCTCGTTCTGGCTGGTTTATTGCTGATCTTCACTTTTGCTTGCAGCAAGGAAGAAGCCAAGGAAGCGGCCAAAACCACCGAGAAAACGGCGGTCGAGGTCAAGGAAAAGGCCGTGGAGTCAGCCGAAAAGGCCGTGGAGACGGCCAAGGAGGCGGCTGAAACCAGCGAAAAGGCGGCCGCCGAGGCAACGGACAAAACTTCCGCGGTGGCTCAGGAGGCCGCCGAGGCCGCCAAGGAAACCGCCGCTGAAGTGAAGGATGCCGCCGTGGAGGCAACGGACAAGGTGGTCGAAACAGCCAAGGGGGCGGTTGACGCCACCGTTGAGACGGCCAAAGAGGCGGTGGACGCC